>SICM01000140.1 GCA_009694805.1 Candidatus Latescibacterota bacterium | reverse complement strand
ATATAAATAGCAGTTTTGGATTATCGCAGGAACCGCCTCTTAGAGAGCCGTATTCGTTGGTGAAGCTGACGCCTATATTTCAGGCCCGAAAGCTTTCTGCCGAGGTTTTCGGGGGGCATAAGTTGGGAATGGTAAGTGAACAGTGTCATGATATCGCGATTATAATTTAGAGAAAATCTTGGAAAAATCAAGAGGAAAGTGAGGCCAGAGGATTCAAAACCTGTGAGGAATCATCTGACCAAGACCGATGAACCCTGACCTTTTGATGATTCCACAACCAAAGAGATTTTCCACTGGCCATTCTCTTCAAAAAAATGTTTCCGCTCAAGTTGCGCCACAGCGTTAGGCGAGCGAAGCAGGATCCCGAACATGTTCCGAAGTTGGGCATCGTTGTAAGCGGATTTGAGTTTGTCGCTCAGACAACTTTTAAAAACCTCAAAGTTCTTCTCCCGGACCGCACGTTCAAGCGCGGATTTGGTCTCTTCCCAGGTGGAAAAGTCTGTGGCCGAAGGCGATGGGAGCTTGGAATAGGTTTCTACGACCCCGGCCGGCACCTCCTGGGGGGCGTAGTAAACTTCGACGTTGTGAAAACCGTCGAGTCTCTGCCAGTGAGATGGGGTGTGCTCTACAAAAGGAGGATAGTCAGAATACGCGTATTTGAAATCCCCAATCTTCAGGAAAGGGTTCCGGTCCACGACCACGTAAGCGTCCCGGATGTCCCGGATGTCCCGAACCCCCTTGAGGGGCTTCAGACGATTCCCCATCCCGCCCGGCGGATCAATATATCCGTTCTCACGCCCGAAATAATGAGACATCCTGAGCGGCCACCACCCCTCGACCACAAAGAGATCCTTCCGGGGTCGGTCCTTCAACAGCGCATAGGTCGCCCGATAGGGAGCGATGTGATCCAGGCTCCCGGCCTTCTCTTTCTGCAAGATACCTATGGAGGTTACGACCAAAAACAGCAATGAACCCACACCGCACGCAACCCGCATCGGTGTGCGCCGGACCTCTTTATCCCCGTGAATGAGACGGTCCACCCAGAGCGCCACCAGCAGAAGTCCGGGCAGCGTCTGAACAGACAGATACCGGGGCATTTTGACCATATTTTGATACTGGCTCAAGCTGATCGTGCCGAATTCGCTGTAGAGATATGTGATGCAAAACCAGAGGACAGGAATAGCCAGACGCGCCTCTCGACGGGTCCTGAACGCCCAGAAAAAGAAGCACGGGATGATGAAGTAATAAAAAAACCCGAACAGGTAGGTGCTGGCCAGCCAGATCCGCGCCTCAATAGCGTAGAGATCCACCCGCCCCACCCGCGAGTTGATGATGGGAATCATGCACTCGAGATTGCGGGTGAGAAAAAGCCGCGTGATCCGCCCCAGTCTTTCTTCATTGGTGCGAATCTTGTTGAGCAATGTCAACTCATAAAATAGATCGCCAGTCTTAATATAATAGAAGAAATAAAGGAGTCCCAGCGCAACCCCAAAAGCGCCAAAGATCAGCCACGAGCCCCGCTCTAACCGACGCCGGGAGAAGAGAAAGCAGATGAAAAAGAAGAAGTGGTAGGCCGCTGTGACCCTGCAAAGAAATGCCCCCAGCATGGCCAGGCCACAGAACCCATAAAACCACAGAGCCTCCCGGCGGTCCGCCGCGGCCTCGCCCTTCAGGAAAAAGAACACAGAGAGGCCCATGAAGAACGAAATGGCGATGTCCGGCATGAACTGTGTGGCAAATAGCACGTCGGCGGGGAAGACCGCCAGGAGCAGGGCCGCATACAGCCCGACGCGCTCCCCGAACAACCGGCGTCCGATCCAGAAAAGAATGACGATTCCCCCGAGAGAGTAGGCCAGAGAACCCCATACGGCCGCCCCCTCGCTCACGCCCAAAAGCCCGAAGGAGAGAACGACCGGAAGGATGGTCGGCCAGCGCAGAGAGCGAAACTCGCTCTCTGGCGAGAAATACCGCTCTCCGTTCAGAATCTGACCCACAAACCGGCAATACGTGAAGTCGTCTGCTGCCCAGAGCCCCAAAAAGAAGATCACCCGGAGGGTCAGCGCAAATCCCAGGATCAGGAGGAGCCAGTGCTCACCCTTCAGCGCAGACAGCCGCTGATTCAGCCGTGTCGCCCATTCCATTCGGAACATACACATCCTTTTTTCATTTGCACTTGGAAATACAAAACTATAAATTGGATCGTCGCCTGTCAGAAGCGTTCAGCCCTCCATCATCATTCCCAAAAGGGTTTTGTCGTGAACATCCGAAGTCGCAACGTCTTGGAAGGTGTGGGAGGGACCTACGCCCGTGCCCTTTACAGGGCCTCCGGCTTCACGGAGGACGACCTGCATCGCCCGGTCGTGGCCGTGGCAAACTCGTGGAACGACTTCGAGCCCGGTCATATCCATCTCCGCGAAGTCGGCGCTGCTGTCAAAGAGGGCATCCGCCAGGCCGGCGGTATGGCCGTGGAGTTCAACACCGTCGCCCCATGTGACGGCATCGCCCAGGGGAAGGGCATGCACTATGTGCTCCCCCTGCGCGACATCATCGCCGCTTCCGTGGAACTCATGGTCCACGCCCATCAGTTCGACGGCATGGTCTGCCTCTGCACCTGCGACAAGATCGTCCCCGGCATGCTCATCGCCGCCGCGCGATGCAACATCCCGGCCATCTTCGTCACCGGCGGCCTGATGCCCCCCTACCGGGCTCCCGGCGGGGACGTGCGGGTCACCAGTGACGTCAAGGAGGCGATGGGGGCCTATAAGGCTGGAAAGATGGATGCCCAGGCCCTGAAGGACATCGAAACCACGGCCTGCACAACCTGCGGCGGTTGTAACATGATGGGCACGGCCAGCACTATGTGCTCGGTCACCGAGGCGCTGGGGCTCTCCACCCCCGGCAATGCCACGCTTGACGCCACCAGTCCTGCCCTCCGGGAGACCGCCCTCGCCGCGGGCCGTCGCGCCGTGCAACTCGTTCGCGAGGGGTTTGCCGCCAGGAACTGCTTCGCCCGCGCCTCCCTGGAGAACGCCGCCCGCATGGCCCTCGCCATTGGAGGGTCCACCAACCTCCTCCTCCATCTGCCGGCCATCGCCGCCGAGGTGGGCATTACGCTCGATCTCGACTGGTTCGACCACCTCAGCAACACCACGCCTCTGCTGGGTCGCTTCAAACCCGCCTCCAAATACAGCGTCACGGACTTCGGAGACGCCGGTGGGGTCGCGGCGGTCCTCGGAGAGTTGATGCGCGTGGACCTCCTCCGGGGAGAGGCCCAGACCGTCTGGGGCTACACCGTCGGCGAGTGGGTTCGTGAGGAGCGCACACGAAGGCCTGAGGTCCTCGCCCCGGCCAGCCACCCCCTCGAACCGCAGGGAGGCATCGCCATCCTGCGCGGCACCCTCGCCCCGGCCGGCGCCGTCGTCAAGCGGAGCGGCGTGGAACCCGGCATGAGGGTCCACACCGGCCCGGCAAGGGTCTGCGAGTCTGAGGAGGAGGTCCGGGATCGCCTCACCGGCGGCCAGGTGAAGGCCGGCGATGTCCTCGTCATCCGGTACGAGGGACCCATCGGCGGTCCGGGGATGCGCGAACTCTCCATCCCCGCCGCCCTCCTCGTCGGCATGGGCCTCGGCGAATCCGTCGCCATGGTCACCGATGGCCGCTACTCCGGCGCCACACGCGGTCCCTGCATTGGCCACGTCTGCCCCGAGGCCGCGGCCGGGGGGCCCCTTGCGGTCGTGCAGGACGGCGACCTTATTCATATAGATATCCCCAGGGGGCGCCTCGACCTGCTCGTGTCCGACGCGGAGATCCAGCGCCGCCGCGCGGCCTGGCACCCCCCTGCCCCCAAAGAGGAGCATCGCGGCTTTCTGTCGCTCTACACGAAGATGGTCCGCGGCGCAGATGAGGGAGCGCGCTGGCAACTTTGAATCAACGGAGACTAGGGACTTGTAAAATTAACCTCAAGTCTCACCTCTTTTCAGGAGACACCCATGAACCTGAGCCCCATCTTCGCCGGTATCGAACACACCGCCGCCTACTTCGTGCTCGGCCTCATCGTCCTTGTCCTCGGTCGCCGGGTCTTCGACTGGCTCACGCCCTACAACCTCGACCACGAAGTGGCTGAAAAAAACAATGTGGCCGCCGGCATCACCGAGGCCGGATTCTACATCGCCCTGGCCCTCATCACCCACGCCGCCGTCGCAGGCACCCCACCGTTGGGATCTTTTTACATGGAGATGGCCTCCGCCGTCATCTTCTTCCTCATCGGCCTCATCGCCCTCGCCGTCGGCCGCTGGGTGCTCCACCGGACCGTCCCTTTCAGCATCGACAAGGAGGTGGTGGAAGACCAGAATGTGGCCGTCGGCGTCGTGGAGGCCGGGTTCTACATCGCCCTCGCCATCCTCATCCACTGCGCCGTGTCCTAACAGGCCCGCCAGCGGAGAGGAGGAACAATTCAGTCAAAACGACCAGCGGCGCGCCGCCAGAAACCCCCACTACCGAAGCATAGCAGAAGCAACCCATTCTCCGGGGGCACAAATTTCGGTGCGACCCCTGAACGTCAAGGTTGCGGCGCGCCCAGCCTCCCCGGCGCTTGAGGGGCGTCTTTCTTTGGTGCCACCTTTCTTGGACGAGCAAGAAAGGTGGCAATGTGGGGTCGAGAGGGGGATCTTCGGAGCTATAGCCCCCCCAGTTCCTTCCCAAACGCCCTCACCACCCCGGCCGGGTCCGGCGCAGACAGGACCGCCGAGATCACGGCCACGCCCCACGCTCCCGCATCGAGACAGGGCCTGACGCGATCCGGCTGAATGCCTCCGATGGCGAACACGGGAAGGGTCCTCCGCCGGGCCACGGCCTCCAGCCTTTCGATGCCTAAGGGTTGTCCGTACATAGACTTAGAAGGAGCGAAAAAGACCGGCCCGAACGTGATGAAGTCCGCCCCCGCATCCTCTGCCCGGTGCGCCCCGTCAGGGTCGTGGGTCGAGACCCCCACCATGCCCCCCGGTCCCAGCGCCCTGCGAGCCGCCTGGACCGGTATACCCATCTCCGGGAGGTGGACACCCGCCGCGTTCACGGCCCGCGCAATGTCTGCCCGGTCGTTGAGGAACAGACGCGCTCCCCCCGGCCTCAGAACGGAGTGGACCTCTTCCGCCAGCTTAAAAAGGTCTCCCGACCCCAGATCCTTCTCCCGAAGCTGCACGGCCCGGACCCCGGCCTCACACGTCGCGCGAAGCACCTCCGCAAGAGACCGCCCCGCACACTGATGGCGGTCTGTGATCAGGTAGAGGCGAAAGTCAACCATGTCCTGCCCTCATCACCCCTCACTGCGCATATATCCGCACCGTCAGAAGGCCGTTCTGGAGCCTGCCGGACAGAAACTGGGTGCCTACGCTGCTGACGATCCCCTGGAGAACCACGTCGTGAACGCCCGGCCCCACCGGCACGACGGCGGAGATGCCCACGGCCGTGTGCCGTCGCTCGGCGGTCTGGGCGTCGTCCACGCCGGAGAGATTGCCCGCCAGGGCGTTCCCATCCACCCGGACGCGGAGCATGCAATTGGACCCGGCCACCAGCATCCCGTCGAACCGGACATCGAGGACCGAGGGAGTGGTGACGCGGACGGAGGTCGAAAACGCCTCGATGTCCGTCCACGTATTGGTGATGAGGGCGATCGGGCTCTCCGCGGAGCCCTTCGGTCCTACGGTCACGTAGTTTAGTTTGAACGGTTGAGGAAGGCCCGTCCACTTCCCCTCCCGGTCGATCACCACGCCCACGCCGGAGATCACCACGCTGTCCGCCGTCACGGCACGCGCCGTCACGTTCCCACCCACCCACCGTCCCTGACGGTCGATCACCGGCCCCGCGCCGGAGATGGTGACGGAGGCGGGCGAGATGTCTCGTCCCTTCACGTCGTCGGCCATCTCGGCGCGAAAGGCGTATCCCACGCTCACGACCCGCTGCCGGGGAGTCATTTCAGGGTCATTTTCAACCCTCACGCCCAGGTAACGATCCCCCTCCGCGAAGAGGGCCTGGGGGATGGGGACGACGCTCCCCAGAGAGACGCTGAAAAGCCCGTCCGTCACCGGGACGGTCTGCGTCTCCGTCCAGAGCGGCGAGCTGCCTGTCGGCCCAGCGTAGACCGAGAAGGCGATCTTGAAGGTCCCCGCCAACGCCGTATCCCCCGCCGCCAGATGACCCTGATAGTTCAGAAGGTGAGGGACCTGGGCAACCGAAGGAGATGCACCCAGAAAGGCCAGTAGGGCGGCCACAAAGACAGGTTGTTTCATCGTCTAACTCCAGTCAGGGGGTGAAGCGACCGCCGCCTCAGAGAGCGCCGCACAGATCGCTCCCGGAGAAGCCTCAGCCGTCGCCGTCTCAAATGTAGGTCCGGGAACAGAATTGAACAAGCGAAAAAGTGGATCGAGAAGGATGGTGAGGGTGGATTCTGGTAACCGCATGGGCCGCAAAAAATACTTGACTTGGTATTCAATATGTCGTATTCTTTTATCAATTTTTACTATGGGTTGTATATCTTCGAGGAGTAATCTCTCCCCTTTCTCCTCTCCCACGGGGGCGCATATGGCGGCCCCACTCCTCAGAACGACTCTACCCTCGGACTTCCGGGTTTGATCCTATCCTGTTTTTGGAGGAGGTCTTGTGTACCTTTCACGGTTGACGGCGTTCGGGTTTAAGTCATTCGCCCAGAAGGTCGACATCGATTTCCGGGGCGGCATCACGGCGGTCGTCGGGCCGAACGGATGCGGAAAGACGAACATCGTCGACGCCATCCGGTGGGCCCTCGGTGAACAGCGGCCCGGCGCGATGCGGAGCAGCCGGATGGAGGACGTCATCTTCACCGGATCTCGCAACCGGAAGCCGCTCGGCATGGCCGAGGTTTCGCTCACCATCGCGAACGACAAGAAAATCTTGCCTGTGGACTTCTCCGAGGTCACCGTCACCCGCAGGCTGTTCCGGTCCGGCGAGAGCGACTATCTCCTGAACAAGATCCCCTGCCGCCTGATGGACATCCATACCCTGTTCATGGACACGGGGCTGGGCGCGCACGCCTACTCCGTCATCGAGCAGGGGATGGTGGACGCCATCATCAGTGACAAGACCGAGGAGCGAAGACACCTCTTTGAGGAGGCGGCGGGCATCACCCGCTACAAGGTCCGGCGAAAATCCGCCTGGAACAAGCTCCTGTCCATCCAGGCGGACCTCCAGCGGATCGACGACATCGTCGGAGAGGTGGAACGGCAGGTCCACTCCCTCCAGCGGCAGGTGCGCAAGGCCCGGCTCTACAAGACCTATTCGGATCAGGTGCGGGACATGGAGATCCTGCTCGGACGCTTCCGCTATTTCGAGCTGGCTCAGAAGGCCAGGCCGGTGCTGGAGGAGATCCGGTTTTTGAAAGAGGATGTAGAAGTGGGGACCAGTGACCAGGCCCGCGCCGAGGCCCGCCTGGAGGGAGTGAGGGCGGAGTTGGCGGAACAGGAACAGGCCCTGTCGGCCATCAATGCGGAACTGGGGCGCCATCAGGCCACGGCCCACGCCAAAGACCGGGATGTCTCCGTGGCGCGGGAGAGCATTCGCGGGATTGAGGCCTTCCTGGAGAGGGCCGGCCGGGGAAGATCGGAGCTCCTGCTGCGTCTCGAAACGGTCTCGAAGGGACAGGGAGATGCCGATACCGAGAGGGAGCGCGTCAGGCAGGACCAGGCCGGGGCCGAACAGGGTCTCACGTCAGCCGAGACGGACCTGAAGCAGGCCCGGGGGCTTCTCGACGAGTGGCGCGCACGCGCGGACGCGGAGAAAGCGCGACTGATCGGCCTGCTCCAGGGGCGGGGGGATCGGGCGGGGAAGCTGGAGCGTGCCCGCGCGGAGCGGGAGAGCCTCCTCGGACGGCTTTCGGAGGGGGAGGCCGAGCGGCAGGTCACGGCCGCGCGCGCCGAGGTGGCGGCTAAGAGTGCGGAGATGGCCGCTGCGGACATCCGGACCACGGAGGAGCGGGCAGCCCAGGCCCTCGCTGAAAAAGACCGCTTGACCGAGGCGCTAACCCAGACCCGGGAACGCATCCGGGCGCTCGTCGATGAACAGAACGAGGTCCGGCGGAGGATCGAGGGCAACCGGGCGCGGGTCCATCTGCTGGAACGCCTTCGGGAGGGGTTTGAGGGCTATTCGCAGGGGGTCCGGGCCCTGGCCGTGGACTCCCCCCACGCAGCGCACATCCGGGGGGTGATGGCCGACCTGATCGACGTCGATGAGCCCTATGCCCGCGCCGTGGAGACCGCGCTGGGTCGTTCCCTGGAGGCCCTGGTGGTGTCCGGGACGGCGGAGGCGGAGGCGGCGATCCGCTACCTCCGGGAGGGAGGGAAGGGCACCGCGGCATTCTGGCCCCTGGACCGGATATCCGGGACAGACGAGGGTTCCGCGTGGGAGATTCCACTCACCGATGGCGTCATCGGCAGGGCATCGGACCTCGTGCGATGCGACGGGGCATTCGCCGGACTGGTCTGGCGGCTGCTCGGGCGCACGCTCGTCGTCCGGGACACGGCCTCGGCGCTGGCCCTCGCCCCGACATTCGCCGGAGCGCAGATCGACCTGGTCACCCTCGAGGGAGACTTCCTGGCGGCCAGTGGTCTGATGGCGGGCGGCCGCTCCGGGCAGGAACAGGAGCACGGCTTGATCGGTCGCCGGCAGCAGATCGAAGCCCTGAGCCGGGAGGTGGAGGCGGATGACCTCCGGTTGAAGGCATTATCGGAGCAGGTGGTCGCCGGGGAAGACGCGGCGAAGGACCTGTCAGGGCACGCGGAAGAGGCGGATCGCCAGATCGTCGAACTTCGGAACAGGATCGCCGAACTGGAGCGAGAGCGATACAATGGTGAGGCGGATGCCCGGCGGCTGAATGAGCGGCTGGCCGCCCTGTCCGAGGAGGAGGGGCGCATCCGGGCCAGGGCCGAGGAGTTGAGGGCACAGATCGAGGCCCAGGAGGAGGAGCTCCGGCGGATGGATGCCGAGCGGGCGGAGCTGGAGCGTCTGGCCGAGGAACACGCGGCGGCGCTGCGGGAGGAGGAGGAGGAGCTCCGATCCCGGCAGGAAGGCGCGAACACCCTGAGGATGAAGGCCGCGTCGCTCAGGGCCCGAGAGGAGGAGTTGCGCCGGGAGGCCCTTCGGCTCGAGACCGAGAGGGGTTCGCTCCAACGCCAGCTCGAAGGGACCGATGCCGAGGTCGCAGATGCGGCCCGCCGCAAGGAGACGATCGAGGCCCAGCGGGCGCGGGACGAGGGGGAGATGAAGGTACTGCACGAGACGCTCTCGGAGATCGAACGCCGGCGCTCCGTTCAGGTGGAGCGGCACCAGGAACTCGTCCTGGCCGCGCGGGGCCTGGAGGAAGACATCCGGGGCCGGGGGCGCGTCCTGAATGAACGCCGCGAACGGCTGCACGGGCTGGAGTTGAGCCTTCAGGAACTCAAGGCGAAGGCCGACGCCCTCCGGGACCGGCTGCTGGACAGCCACCGGGTGGATGTCAAGGAGGCCGGCCCCCCGCCGGACGAGGGAGGATTCAGCGCCGATGTGATCGAGAAGCGTATTTACGAGTTCCAGGAACGGATGCGCCGGCTCGGCGCGGTCAACATGGCCGCGCTGGAGGATTACGATGTCCAGAAAGAGCGCTACGAATTCCTGACCCGGCAGCGCAACGACCTGCTGGAGGCCGAAGAGACGCTCAAGAAGACCATCGCCAAGATCGACCGGACCGCGCGCAGCCGGTTCACCGAGACGTTCGAGAAAATCCGGGAGAACTTCCGGAAGACCTTCGTGGCCTTCTTCGAGGGGGGGGAGGCGGACCTTTCGATGGAGCCCGACCAGGACCCGCTGGAGGCCCCCATCCACATCACGGCCCGCCCCCTGGGCAAGCGGCTTCAGCACATCAACCTGCTCTCCGGCGGGGAGCGGGCGCTCACGGCCATCGCCATGTTGTTCGCCATCTACCTCGTCAAGCCGAGCCCCTTCTGCATCCTCGACGAGGTGGACGCCCCCCTGGACGACGCCAACATCAACCGGTTCACGCGGGTGCTCAAGACGTTTGCCCAGGACACCCAGTTCATCGTCGTCACGCACAACAAGAAGACGATGGAGGCCGCCGAATCGCTCCACGGGGTCACGATGGAGGAGCCGGGGGTCTCCAAGCTCGTCTCCGTCCGGATCGGCCGGAATGGCCGGAGCGACGCGAACGGCGACGAACACGCGGCCCAGACCGCCGGAGCCGCCGAGGCCGCCTCCGACTGATCATCTGTTCCGCAGTCACAAAAGAAGGCGCACGGGCCGATGGCCCGTGCGCCTTTCGTTTTTTCTCTGCTTTTCTCTGCGCCCTTTGCGGTTCAAGTCTTTGGTTCTATGGCCTCTTTCCCCCCCAGGTAGGGCCGCAGGACCTCCGGGATGACCACGCTCCCGTCTGCCCTCTGGTTGTTCTCCAGGATCGGGATGAGGATGCGCGGCGAGGCGACCACCGTGTTGTTCAGCGTGTGGACGAAGCGGACCCTCCCCTCCGTGTCCCGGTAACGCGCATTCAGGCGGCGGGCCTGGAACTCGTGGAACGTCGAGCAGGAGTGGGTCTCCCCGTACCCGTCCCGCGAGGGCATCCACGACTCGATGTCGTGCTTCCGGACCTGCCCCTGGCCCAGGTCCCCGGTGCATACGATCACCACCCGGTAGGGGATGCCGAGGGCCTGCACGACCTCCTCGGCATTGGCCAGGATCGCGTCGTGCCAGCGGCGGGACTCCGCCTCGTCGTTGGCGCACAGGATGACCTGCTCCACCTTCTCGAACTCGTGGATGCGGTAGAGGCCCCGGGTGTCCTTGCCGTAGGTCCCGGCCTCCCGGCGGAAGCAGTCGGACAACCCCACGAACTTCTTCGGAAGATCGGCCTCCGCCAGGATCTCGTCCCCGTGGTAGGACGTCAGGGAGACCTCCGCCGTGCCCACCAGAAAGGCCTCGTCCTTCTCCACGTGATAGGCCTGGTCGCGGCCTGTCGGAAAATAGCCGGTCCCCACCATCGGGGCCTCGTTCACCAGGACCGGCACGACCATGGGCGTGAACCCCTTGGCCACCATGCGGTCCATCGCCAGGCGCAGGACGGCCCAGTGCAGCAGTGCCCCCTCGTTTTTGAGGATATAGCTCCGGCTCCCCGCCAACTTGACCCCCCGGGGGATGTCGATCAGGTCCAGCGCCTCCCCCAGTTCTATGTGGTCCTTCGGCGTGAAGTCGAACTTCGGCGGGCGCCCCCACCGCCGCACCTCCACGTTGTCCGCATCCGTCGCGCCCATCGGGACATCGTCACCCGGCGGGGCGGGGACGGTCAGCAGGAGCGCAGAGATCTGGTCCTCCAGGTCCTTGTGTTCGGGTTCGAGGGCCTTGATCTCGTTGGACACCTCCTTCATCTGGGCGATGGCCTTCTGCTTCTCTTCCCCCTGGAGCTTCGGCACCTGTTCCGACCCCCGGTTTCGTTCCGCCCGGAGATGGTCCAGACGCACGCGGATCTCCCTCGCCCGTGCATCCAGGGCGAGCAGGCCATCGATATCCACCCCGATCCGTTTCTTCCGCGCCCCTTCTTTCACCAGGGCGGCATTCTCGCGGATAAATTTGAGATCGACCATAAATACCTCACACAATCAGATAGACGACCCTCACCCGCCCCCCTGCCCCTCCCTCTCCCAATCCTTAGGAAAGGGAGGGGAGTATCAGAGACATAGCCCCTGGAGGGGGGGGAGAGGAGGGGCTGCTTTCTGCCTTTTGCCTTTTGCCTTCCCACTCACCCACTGCTCTTCCGGATACGGACCAGCACGGACTGAATCTTCAGGGCTGAATCCTTATCGATTTGCGAAAGAATGCGATGAACCGTGGCATCGTCCAGGGGCGAAAGGGTGACTGCAGCCAGGCCGGGTTCCATCTTGACGCAGAGTCTGGCCAGATAGGCGATCTTCTGATCTTCGGCGGCCTTCTGGGCCTTGAGGTGACTCTCCACCTCGGCCTTCAACAGGTTCAGTTCGGCCTGCCCCTGGACGCCCCCCCCCTCTGAGACAGCACTTGTCTCAGGTTTGACACGGCTGCCCGAATCCGCCTCTTCCCCTGCCGTATCGGCAGATGAAGTTAAAGCCTTCGAGGATTGTGCCGATGAGTCAGATAAAGACCCCGGAGGGGGCGGAGACGGCCTGAACAGCACGATCATCGCCCCCAGCACCATCGCGAAGGATAGAAACATGAAGATGATGAGCTGTGTCGGCGGGCTGAACTTCATGGCAAAACCACGCATGGTGTTTCACAAGCGCTACACGTTTGGAGGAAAAAAACGACACGTAGATACCCACGGGCTTACGCCCGTGGCACTTGAAAATCAAAACTCAACTGCACTTGCCCTTTATCCATCTTTTCCTGAAACTCGACATATCGCTTGATCACATCTTCGTCGATCCCAACCGTCGACGAAAAGAACCCGGGCGACCAA
>SICM01000139.1 GCA_009694805.1 Candidatus Latescibacterota bacterium | reverse complement strand
TGATACTTCAGGTCATAGACGGCATGGGATGATCTTTGGATAGCCATACCGTCAATATATCAAACCCAAACCACGATTATCAACTCAAAACCCCCGCTTTCCTCCCCTCAGTAGAACTGAGGGGCATCCAGCGGGTCTTTTAGTGAAAAGACGTATCTCGTATCTCGTATCTCGTCCCATCCCTACCTCTTGCGAGATACGCTTCACGCTTCACGGGGTTTTACGTTTCACGCTTCACGGGATTCTCGTCTCACGTCTTTTACCTCACCTTCAACAATGGCGGGCTATCCGGGCGGAGGGCGTTCATCTCCGCGTCGGACCGGACATAGTGGCAGATGTAGGCCCGCCGCCAGCGGTCCGACCGGTTCGGGGGCGAGGTGTGAAGCGTCAGCCCGTGATGAAAGATAACCCCCCCGGCCCGGATCGGCACGGCCACGGCGGCCTTCAGATCGCCCCCCTTCGGCACGAGGTGCGGCGTGTCCGGGATCTTCTCGTGCTCCACCACGCCCCACCGGTGCGAGCCGGGGAAATAGTGCATGCACCCGTTCTCGACCGTGGCGTCGTCCAGGGCGCCCCAGCAGGTGATCACCGCGTCGTCCGGCTGGATCTTGAAGTAGGCGTTGTCCTGGTGGGGCGGCTTCTCCGACCCATAATGAGGCGGCTTGAGCATCGCCTGATCCACGTAGAGGCTGATCGGCGCCCCGATCAGGTCCGCTACGAGGTCCACGAAGCCGGAGTCCGTGGCGTGGGCGTGGAACAGCGGCTCGTGTGCCGCGATCCGGGACATGCTTCGCACCGTCTGGTCCGTCGTCGCGACCCCGGCCTGTCCTCTGACCACCTCCGGCTCCTGCATCGCCCCCACCCGTCTGGCTGCCTCCCCCTGCCAGTCCTGGCACAGTTCTTCGAAACGCTGCACGAGCCCGGCCACGTGCCCTGGCGGAAAGACCCCCTCGACGGCCAGATAACCATTCTCGGCGTAGAACCTTTTCTGATCAGCAGAGAGTCTCAAGGATACCTCCAAAAACAGAAAATGGAAAATGCAAAATGCAAAATGGAGAGTGCAAAGTCAAAAAGCCTTTCATTTTGCATTTTAAACTTTGCATTTTGCACTTTGCACTTCCTTATTTTTAAGCCGCCCCCCACCGAACCCCCGTCGGCACCACGTCCGTCTTCTCCCCCCGCCGGATGGCCAGGGCCGTGTCCATCAGGCTGTTCAGGCCGTGCTGCGGCTGGTAGGCCAGCAGCCTTCGGATCTTGCTCAGGTCGAACTCGAAAAAATTGGGCGTCGGCATGCGCACGTCCGCCACCTCCACGCCGAAACGCTCCGCCATCTTCGGCACGTCCCGCTCCCACACGATCGTCAGCCCGGCCAGCGTGAACGCCTCCCCGGCCGCCGCGTCCTTCTCCAGCCCCAGGACGAGACCCTGCACAATGTCCCGCACATCGCACCACTGCTGCCGACAGGACCGCCCGTCCGGGTTGCGCTGGACGAGGAGCTTCTCCTGCCCGTCCCACTGCCGCTCCAGGTCCGCCAGCACGCGCCGGTCCTCCTCCGACGGGTTCTGCCGGTCCCGGTAGGACTTGAGCACGGGACTCATGGTGAACAGCCGGGGCAGCCCCTCCTCATTCAGGAACTCACTCGGCTCGAACACCGTGGCGAACCGGAAGGAGGTCGTCGGAATTCCGTACTGATAGAAATAGGTCGTGCAGAGCTCCTCGCCCATCCACTTGGTCAAAAAATAGGGCATCTGGTGCGTGGGACTGACCATCTCCTCCGTGACCGGCCGCTCGTACAGCCGCCCCCTCTGGTCCAGCCGCCAGTAGATCGCCTCCGTGCTCGCGTAGATGAACCGGTGGAGCTTCGATCCGAGCCCCCGGACCGCTTCGAGCAGGTTCAGTGTGCCGTGCGCATTCACCTCCAGGTAGCCCGCGTTATCGAACGGCCCGCCGAACGCCGCGGCCAGGTGGTACACCGCCTCGACCCCCTCCAGGGCCCCGGTCACGTCGTCCTTATTCCGCAGGTCGCCCGTGACGATCTCCACGCCCGAAACCCCGTCCAGCTTGTGGACGCGGGAGGCGTCCGCCGGATACACGAACCCCCGCACCGTGTGCCCTTTGGCCAGGAGGGCCATCGTCAGGTTGGCCCCGATGCGCCCCGTCGCGCCGGTGATCAGGATATGCATGAGATACCCTCTTTTATTATTGCCTGTTGCCTGTTGCCTGTTGCCTGTTGCCTGTTGCCTTGTTTTTCATGATCGCTTTTTCACGCTTCATCGTCAAGCAAAATCTGACTTTCGGCTTGACAACCCGGATGGGGGGATGTTAATTGGAACGGCAAACGTGAAAAATCGTATCTCGTATCTCGTATCTCGTATCTCGTATCTCGTATGACGCTTCACGCTTCACGTGTTCTTATCTGCGCCCATCTGCGGATCATGCTTTACGTTTTTCCAGGGAGGTTCCCATGAGCGACCTGGCGTTTCTGGGGGGAGAGCCGGTCCGGCGCACGCCCTTTCCGGACTGGCCTTTCTACGGCGAGGAAGAGGAGAAAAGCGTGCTGGCCACGCTCAGGACCCACAAACTCTGCTGCGCAGCCGGGGGACAGACCGTCCACCGCTTCGAGGAAGCGTTCGCCGCGTGGTGCGGGGCCCCCGGCGACGAGGTCATCGTCCCTTCCTACACCTTCGTCAGCACGGCCAGCGCCGTCCTGATGCTGGGCGCCATCCCGGTCTTCGCCGACGTGGTGCGGGATACCCTGAACATAGACCCGGAGAGCGTCCGGGAACGCCTCACGGACCGCACGAAGGCCATCGCCGTGGTCCACGCCAACGGCCATGCCCGTGGACATGGACCAGATCAATGCGCTCGCGCGGCCAAAAGGCATCCTGGTGATCGAGGACTGCTCCCACGCCCACGGGGCGGGCTACCGTGGCAAATCCGCCGGCGTCCTGGGGGACATCGCGGCGTTCAGTTTTCAGATGAAGAAGATCCTGCCCATCGGCGAAGGGGGCATGGTGGTGAGCCGGGAGCAGAAGTTCCTGGACCGGGCCTGGGACTTCGTGAACCTGGCCAAAGGGGGCAAGACCGGCCAGCTTGGCTACAACCTCCGGATGCACGAACTTCAGGGGGCCCTCGGCCTGGCCTTCCTGCCCAAGGTGGACGGACACAACGAGACCCGCAGGCGCAACGCGGAGACTCTGAAAAAGGCCGTCGCCGGGCTGCCGGGCATCCGGCCCGCGCCCGCCGCCCCGCCGGAGGACGCCCGCGAGGTCTACTACAACTTCATCTTCGACTTCGACGCGCACGCGGCGGGCATCGACAGGACCGCGTTTCTCGAAGCCGTGAAGGCCGAGGGCGTCCCCCTCCAGCGCAACGGCTACGTCCCCCTCCACACCCTGGCCCTGTTCGAGGAGATGCGGGAACGCCCCTACCGCCTGCCGGAGAACGCGCCCATCCTGAAGGGTCGCAAACTCTACGGAAAAGGGGTCTTCCCCGTGGCCGAGGCGGCCATCGCCGAGGGGAACATCGAGCTGAAGGTCCACCCCCCGCGCGGAGAGCAGGAGATGGCGGACGTGGGCACGGCCATCCGCAAGGTCCTGACGCACGCAGGCGACCTCCGCGCCCGGCAGGAGAAGACGGCGGCCAAGTAGGGGCGAGGCATGCCTCGCCCCTATTCCTCTCCAGCATAATCTGTCAGAGAGAATACCTTCAATTGCCCGTCTCGCAGCCTCTCCCTCAACCCCGTCTGCCGCGCCATCTCCAGGAACCACCGCACCCCGGCCCGCTCGTTGCCGTTCCCGTGTACCAGCAGGATTCCTTCAGGCACGCGGTCCGTCGGGATGTCCCCCTGCCCAGGCCACTCATCCGCATCGACCGGGATGAGGCCGTATTGCATCAGCGCCTTCAGGCGGGCGGCGGAGTGGACCAGGCCGGGGAACCGGAAGAAGGGCGAGGGGACGACGCCGTGCGCAAGCAGCGTCACCTCAGCGTTCAGGATCTCCCCCTCAAAGTCCACACCTTCGTTGTTCAGGAAATCTCCCCGCGCCCCGACCGGATGCGTGTCCGAGTGGTTGACAAACGTCAGGTCGAGTTCTCCCTCCCGGTCCCACGCGCAGAGCTGCGCGAACGCCGGCCCATGCCGCCTCACCCACGCCCCGGAGATGCAGACCGCCACCGGCAGCGGGCGATCCCCCGTCCTCATCTCCCGCAGCGCCTCGAACAGGTCCCGGTCCCAGCGCCGATGCGACGGGCAGAGGTCCACGGTCATGACCACCCATTCCTGCTCCTTCCCCGTCATGGGGACGTACGCATACCGCTCCAGCGCCCGCTCGTAGGGACTCGTCCCCTGTCCCCCGTCCCCCGAATCGGAGAGGGGGAGAAACGGAGAGCCGACGAAAGGTCCTCTCTCCTTCTCCTCCGTAGTCCCGCGCCACAGATCGTCCTCCCTCACCACAAACGTCCGCAATGTCTCCACATCCACGCAGAGGGCATAGCCCTCGCCGCCAGCCTCGAAGGCGCGAAGCTGCCATAGTCGCGTCCCTGAAGCGAGTGTCAGACTGTCCCGGCTGTCCCACGCAGGAACAGGAACCCCAACCCGGAAAAACCCGGGGATCACGCGATAGGTCTCCCGCCGAAGCGCCGTGAAGGGCCAGGTGTCTGCTGCGAGAACGAGAGGAATATCACAGACCAGAAAAAAAATGCAAAATGCAAAATGGAGAATGCAAAATGCAAACCGATGTCGGCTTCCACTTTGCACTTTGCACTTTGCACTTTGCACTTTCCGCTCTTCAGCGAAAGTCCCCATTGCGTCTTTCATGGCATTCGGACCTTGCGGAAGATGAACTCATCCACGCCCGGTTTAAAAAAATCCTCGATCACCCCGATCTGGACATAACCTCGCGCGAGGTAGAACCGCTGCGCCCGCGCGTTAAAGGAGGTGACGCACAGGAACAGGTTCCGCCGGTCCCGGAACGCCTCCTGTTCGACCCGTCCCAGCAGCCGCGACCCGAGGCCCCGCCCCGTGTGCGCCGCGTCCACGGCCAGGACGACCAGATAGGGCGAGGAGGCGAACCCCGTCGGGTGGACGATGGCCAGGCCGACCACCTGGCCCTCCAGGTACAGCCCGTATCGGACGAGATGCGCGCCGCTGATGGCAAAGCAGCAGCGGTCCACGCCGATGCCGAGGCCCTTCCAGGGGTCCTGCGCGCTCATGATCTCCGCGCAGCGGGGCAGGTCCGTGTCCGCAAGGGGCTGAATGAGGATACTGTCTTGGTTCATCGTTCAAAATGGCAAATGGCAAACGACAGACAACAGACAACAGGACCACGAGACCACAGGACCACAGGACTACAGGTCTTGTGGTCAGTGGTCAGTTTTTGCGTTCACGTCTCACGTCTGCCGTCTCACGTCTTATCCCACGCTCCCCGACGCCAGCTCGTACTGTCCCTGAATCCCCTTCACCACCCGGCTCTCGACCCGCTTGAACGACCGCCCGAACGCCCGGGCCAGGCGCACGGCCTCGCCCGGATGCCGGTCGATCAGGTTCGTCCGCTCCCGGGGGTCTTCGATCAGGTTGTACAGCTCGTCCGGCTCCCCCTCGGGCCGCTGGATGTAGGACCAGGTCCGGTCCCGCGTACACCGGTCGATCCCGTGGTGGTAGCCCGTGATCATCGCATCCCGGTGCTCATCCGCATCCCCCTTCAGCACGGGCAGGAAGCTCCTGCCGTTCATGGACGATGTCTCGTTGCCCAGCCCTGCCGCGTCCAGGACCGTGGGCAGGGCGTCGTGGAACTGCACGATGGCCGGCGTCCGCCGTCCCTGCCCTCTGGGGAGCCGCACCATGAACGGCACCCTGAGCAACTCATTGTACATCCGGTCCGCCCCCTTCAGGAACTTCCCGTGGTCCCCCAGGGGATGGCCGTGGTCCGCCAGGAGCAGGATGAGCGAATCGTCAAAATACCCCAGATCCTCCAGCGCCTTGAAAAGTGAGCCGAGACAGTGGTCCACGAACGCCGCCTCCCCCGCGTACAGCCCCTGGATCTGCCGCACCTGCTCCGGCGTAGCCCACGAAGACGCCATCCCGCCCATCGGCATGATCAGCCTCGGCCCCCGGTAGGCCGGGTCCCTGTACGTGTCGAACGCCTTCGGCGGGTCCCACGGTTCGTGCGGGTCGAAGGAGTCCACCCAGAGGAAGACCTTCTCGTGGACCCGGTTGGCCTTCAGCCAGGCCACGGCCTCCTTCACCACCTGTTCCGGAAAGCGCGGCGCCCCCGTCTCCCAATCGTCCGTGTTCGCCAGGAACTGCCCGATCCGCTTCCGCCAGGCCTCCGGGTAGTGCTCGTTGACGTAGTCCTCGATCCTTCGGCGGGACGGGGACGAGACATAGGGGTCGTACTCCTGCCCCCGGACCCACCGGTAGGTGTGGAACCCCTGGTGGTAGTTCATCCCCGGCGCCCGGTAGTGGTAGGTGTCCGAGACCAGCCCGCAGACGTAGCCCGCAGACGCCAGGATGCGGGCCATCGGCACGTCCTGCGGCGTCAGCGGCTGCCACCCCCGGTTGGGGAGGGTCCGCTGTCCGGTCATCAACTGGCACCGGATCGGGATCGTCGGCAGGGCCTCCGGGTAGGCGCTGTCGAAGGCCACGCACCCCGCGGCAAACCGGTCGAGGTTCGGCGTCTGGCACGCCGCCACACCCTCAAAAGGCCCCTTCCCCCCGTGGTAGAACCCCACGTGGTCCTGCCGGAAACTGTCCAGCACGAGGACGATGATGTTCATTTCTCTCTTTCCTTTCCTTGGCGTCCTTGGCGACTTGGCGGTTCAATCGACTGCCCCCGCCACTGCGCTCGAAACCAGGCCGAGCATCCGGCCGATACCCGGCTGCGTGGTGAAGATCGCGCAGGTCAGGTCCAGATCCGGGTCAGCCCAGACCACCGTGCCCGTGGCTCCCCCGTGACCGAACATCCGGGGCGAGACCAGGTCCCCGAAATAGGCGGACGACGTCAACACGCCCAGGCGCCAGCCCAGCCCCCAGGCATTGGCCAGTTTCACCGGCGCCGGAATTTCCGGCATCGCCGCCACCATGTTCGTGACCATCGCCCGCGCCGTGGCCGTCCCGAGGACCCGCGTCCCCCCGAACACCCCTCCGTTCAGGAACATCCGGAGCAGGATCGTGATGTCGTGTACCGTCGATAGCATGCCTCCCCACGGCACGCCTAACCTGAGCCAGTAGTCCGTGTTCCAGTTCCAGTCCGTCCCCTGCTGCTCCTCCGGCAGACGCACGGCGGCCAGCCTGGGCCGCATCTCCTCCTTCAGGCCGAGGGACGTGTCCCGCATGCCCAGCGGCCCGAACACCTCCCGGTCCAGAAAGGCCGGCATCGGCGTCCCGTCCACCCGCCGCACAATCTCCCCCAGCATCGCGATCCCCATGCTCTGGTAACTCACGGACGTACCCGGACGGAACAGCAGGTCACACGCGCAGATGTGCTGGATGAAGACGTCCAGACCGGCGTGCTGTCTCCGGAGTTCCAGGTTGGCCGGGACCATGTCGGGCAGCCCGGAGGTGTGCGTCAGCAGGTGGATCACCCGGATGGCCTCCTTCCCCTGGCCCGTAAACTCCGGGACGATCTCACCGGCCGGCTGGTCCAGGGCGATCAGACCCCGCTCCACGAGCATCCCCACGGCCAGGCACGTCAGCGGCTTCGTGACCGAGGCCACCAGGAAGATGGCCTCCGGCGGCAGAGACGCTGCGTCGGGTCCCGGCGTCATCCGCCCGAAGCCCCGGGGGGACGTCCAGACCCCGCCCCGCGTCACCTGAATCGCCGCCCCCGGAATCTTCCCCGCCCCCACCCACCGCTCCAGAAGACCATAGGCCCTGTCCAGCCGCTTCTGCGACAGCCCCGCCGCCTCCGGCGTAGCGTATGGAATCATCGCGCGCCTCCTCCAGAGGGGCCCGTTGGGGGGTCCTCCCAACCCGCAATAAAATCTTTCACCCCGAAATGGCCCGGCATCTCGTTGAAGGAATACGGCATGGGGCCCGACTGAAAGCCGGGAGAAAAATGCGTTTCCTCCGCACGGAGTCGGGCATCGAGCGGCTTGAACCGCTTCCACAGCGCCTCCGCCTCTTCCTTTGAGAAGCGTTCGGCGAATTCGGGCCCCCAATTAAGGGTCAGGGGATGCGAACTGGCCCCCCTCCGACGCAGGTCGTCCGGCACGCCCGGGGAGTCCGGGTTCTTTTTCAGAGAGATAAAAAGGGCCGCCTTGCACAGGAAGACCGTGGTGAGCATCTGCCCCTTTTCGCCCCTTCCGGGATGGAGTCTTTCCAGGCTCGCCCGGTAAGCGGCGTCGTCTTTTTGAATCACGGCCCTCAGAGCGGAGGCGGTGTGGTCCTGCATCTGTGCGCTCCGCTGTGCCCAGCGTTCAAACGTGGCCCCGACATCGGAAGACAGCCGTTGGGTGAAACTCAGATCCGGGTATAGGGTATGGGTTGAAAACCCCCCATGAAGCGTCCGCCGCATCCGGGTGCTGTAGTTGCTGCCCCAGTGCATGAGGGGCAGGATATAGACGACGCCGTCCCCCGCCGAAAGGTGCGTCTGGACGCCGCCGGCCAGGGGCGTCTTCGGGTCAGCCAGCAACTGGCGGTTCTCTTCCTCCGTGTTCAGGCGAAGGTGGCTGCCGGGCACGACCCACAGCACGTCGTCATCATAGAGACAGATGTTCCACTGCACGTATCGAGGCCCCGCTTCGAGGATGTCGTCTATGTAGCCCTGGAGCGGAGCGGTATCGATGGGGTGAAGGTCGCGGTGCCAGGCCGCCGGACCCCGGTCCTGCGCCGGGTTGCACATCAACATCATCTCCGTGACCGCGGCGTCTGAAACGTCCATCAACGCACTGCTCACACCCTGTGTGTTTTCGTGGAGCCAGAATTCTGCGGCGCTGGCCGTCTGCTCGTCGAGCTGATGAACGAGGGGGGGCCGGGACAGCAGCAGGCGCGGCTGGGCGGAGGTCTCCCAGACCCCGCCGGGCGGGTCTTCCGGCTTGCGCTCCCGCGCCCAGATGGCCCTCTGCCGGGAGACCAGGGTTTCGTAGCTATTCCGCAGCGCATCCAGCGCCGAAGGCGGGACGACATTGCGGAGAACCAGGTACCCCTCTTCGAGGAATTGAACACGATTGAGTTGCATGGGGATACTCCTTTTACTCACGTCTCGAAGTACCGCAACGAACCCGCGTGCGGCGGCGTGCGGTCCCGCGCCTCCCGGCCTGCCATCGTGAAAGCGATCCCCATCGGGGCCGGCTCCACGTCATTGTAGCGGACATTGTAAGTCGTCCCTCCCCACCGGGTCCCGACCACCGCCAGATCGAACCGCGAGAACCCCCTCCGGTCGAAGGTGAGGTATCCCAGCATCTGCGCGTCGTAGCCCCGCTCCGGGATCAGACAGCAGATCCCGTCGTTCCTGTTCCGGCCGCACCACGCCCCCTGTTCGAACAGACGGACGTGGCCTGATAGGCGCAGGTCCACCCGGTCGGGCGTCACCCCCGTGACGATCAACATCATCTCAGAACTGCGAACCGCCTCCATCGGCCACGGGTCCGTCTCCCCCCGGACGCTGTCCAGAAAATGGAAGCGGATCAGCCGCCGGGCAACCGGCCCATGCATCGGGAAGACGTCCCCCACCTTCGCGTCGTCCGGGACGATGGCGAGCATCTCCCCCCGCGTGATCCAGGCGTAGTCCTGGTTGTGCGTCTCCCTCGGCCAGTCCTCCGGGCGGAGATCGACCTCCCTCGGAAGGTCCATACATCCGAGGTGGAGGACCAGGCCCTCCTCCGGGTAGGCACTGACGTATCGGGCGTCCCGGTCCTGAACCTCCCCGATGTGAGATGCGGTCAACTGGGTCGTCCTCCGCTCCCAGTTCTCCAGGGCCTTCTCCAGCACCTCCAGAAGCTGGTTGGGGTCCTTCGTGAGTCGGGCGCTCAGCAGCTCCCCCTCCGTGGTCACGGCGTACAGCCCCTGGTGGTCCCTGCGCTCCGGATGGAGCATCCGAACCTTCGCCTCCTCAAACGACAGCCCGGACCGCCCCTGCCACGCGACCAGACGGAGGAACCGCCCTTCCTCATCGTCCTGCCTGTGGAGGGTGTTGATGTCGGTCGCCACCGGGACGAACCGTTCCTTCAGAAGCTGGATGATGCGCGGGTCTGAAAATGTGAGCGCACGGCCCACGATCCCGTTGTTTCAGGTACACCCCAGCGGGTGGCCGTTCATCGCCCAGATGAACATCGGCTTCTGCTGCGCAGCCGCCTGCTGACGCCCCTCCCAGAGATCGCCGATCCAGGGGATCTCGGCCCATCGCTCCTGGGATGCCCTGGACCGGCACGCCTCGAACAGACCGGGAAACGTCTCGTCCGTCAACGCCGGCGGCGGGTTGATCACGTTCGACATGGATAGGTTCCTTCTGTTTTTGGGGGTTCTTTCGGCCTGGAGTTACCCCGGTTTAGAGGATTCTTGTCCTGAACCTGGCATTGCCGATAAACTTCCAATATATTGCCGATATATTGCCGACAACTCATACCCCCTGGCCCGATTCGAGGCACTGGTGACCTTCAGCCAACCTTCGCTCACCCATCCCCTGAGCAGGACTCTGGCCATACGTTCTGAAAGCCCCAGCGCCTGAGCCACATCTGCCGAAGTGATCCGCTCTGCCCCGGAAAACAGGGCCAGCACAGTCCGCGCACGGCGGTCCAGTCGGCGCAGGGCTTCGGGCTCAGCAGGTACCCCTTCCCTGGCCAACCTCAGGGCTTCCTGCTGCGCAGCGGCGAAGACTTCTGCCAGGGCCGTGACGAAGTATTCCAACCAGGGCGTGAGGTCTGCGTGTTCCCGTCCCTCGTAGTAATTGTGGTGTGGATGGGTCACCAGCGCACCATAGTACTCTGGCAGGTCGCGGGCATGGTGCTCTTCCAGGGAGAAGAATCCATTCAACCCATACCCCCCGCGATAGAGGAGAAAGGTGGCCAGCAGCCGGGCTGTTCTTCCGTTTCCATCGTAAAAGGGATGGATCGTGACAAACTGATAGTGCGTCAACCCGGCAATAAGAGGCGCAGGCAATCCTTCCTTCTCTGCCACATGGGCCCACTGCACCATCGCCGCCATCAACGCCGACACGTCCCTGGCCTCTGGGGGCAGGTAGACCAGGGCGCCGGAGCCAGCATCGCGGATGGCATTCTGCTCCTCGCGATAGGGCGTCGGTTTGGCCCGTGCGCCCTTTTCCACCAGGGCATGCAGTCGGCGGATGAGGGTCTCGCTCAAGGGGGTCTTCTTCGCAGCCCACTCTTCCACCCGCAGCAGGGCATTCCAGTAGTTCTGCACCTCACGCCGGTCTCGCTCCCGGCCATGAAACCGCACCTTCCGACTGACGATCACCTGTTCAGCCTCAGCCAGGGTCAGGCGGTTGCCCTCGATCCGGGTCGAGTAGTGTACGGAGCGCACCCGTGCCCGCTGGCGCAAGACGGATTCCACAGCCAGCGGCAGCGGCGTATGGGCCACCACCGCACGGGCAGCCTCAATCGCCATCAGTCCCCTGGCGATGGCTGTACTCAACATATAACGCGGTGTCCACGGCGGGGGTGCAGCGTCCGTCTTATCCCCTGGCATAGATGACCTCCAGAACGGCCGGCGAAATCGGTCGGCCGCTAACGCCTGCGGACGGCCGGCGAAGCCAGACCCAGCGCCTCCCAACCAGAGACCCCGAGGCGGCGCATCGTCTCGATGTTCTTCTGGTAGATCTCCTGGGCCTCGGGAAATGCCGCGACGGCCCGGCTCACACTCGCCTCGCGCAGAATTTGCAGCATGGGATACGGTGAGCGGTTGGTGTAGTTCACCACGTCGTGCATCGTCGTGCCGGCAAACTGATAGGCCGGATGAAAGCTCGCGATTTGAAACACGCCCGCGAACCCGAGCCTTTCGATAGCCGCGTCGGCGACGGCGAGAAAGTCATTGTAATCGAGGAATTCGGTGAGTACCTGCGGGTGGATGAGCAACGTGGTATCCACGGCCTGGGGAGCCGCCTGCGCCAGAAAGCGCAACTCTCGCTCCAGATCATCGAGCAGCGCCCCGGAGCCCTGCGCCTGGCTCACCACGTAGCGAATCTGGTCCTTGACGTAGACCGCCCTGGCGAATGGGCAAAGATTGAGGCCAATGACCGCCCGTTCTATCCACGCGCGGGTGGCAGCGACCACTTCATCAGGGGGGAGAACGATGCTCCGGAGGTTCATCTGTCACTCGCAACGGAGAGGGTAATTTCAAATAGTCGTGTCGCAAGTTTATCGCAATACATGTCGAAAATACTCTTTCAAGTCATTTGTTTTCAGGATTTAACAAGCTTTTCGGACGTCGTCCAGATCGGCCACGGCCGGGATTTCGTTCGCCCTTGTTTTGGGTTGAAGTTCCAGACGGAGTGTCGTATCTTAGGGAAGGTGTCCGCCCTATAGAGGGCACACGGAACGACACTGTTCACTCGCCATTCCCGAATTATAGCCCCTCGAAAACCCCGGCAGAAAGCCTTCGGGTCTGAAATATAGGAATCCGCTTCACCGGCGAATACGGCTCTCTAAGAGGCGGTCCCCGTGATAATCCGAAACCGTCCTTTA
>SICM01000138.1 GCA_009694805.1 Candidatus Latescibacterota bacterium | reverse complement strand
GCAATTTCCTGTTGCGAAAACGCCTGCTTCAGTGTATTGATCATGTTCACAGTGCAGCTCCGGGTTTGAGGTTAACTTTTGGCTTGGACACCATTTAGTTAACCACTTCCTGAACTGCACTGCAACTATTTTAACTGTCGTGTACTATGTAGTTTTTGATATCCTTCGTGCTCATGTGCCATCCTCTCAATCAGAGACCCAAAGTCACGCCTGCCACGGACATCCAAGCCCTGCGACCTCATCCACGAGGAACAGTCAAATTTAACATGATCGAGAGGGTCGTCACAGAAAAAAATCACCGCTCTTTGGATGGGATCGAGTCCAACCAAGAAGCTTGTGTTTTGCCGGAGGGGGTGTTATCTTTGGGAACAAATAGAGCGAGGAGATTCATCTCCTCGCTCCCAATTCGTATTCGTAGCGCGGGAATTCATTCCCGCGCCTGTCATGGAGGCCATCTTGAAAGGGGACTGGACGCAGTGGCGGCACGACCCGCAGCGCACAGGCCGGGCGTCGGTCGCCGGACGGATCACAAAACCGGAGGTCGCCTGGCGGCACTTCGTCGGCTGCCGTGAGGACTGGGTCGTCGTCAAAGCCGGGGATAAAGGCGGATCGCTGACGCTGCCCAGGGAGGTCGTGGAGCCGGACCCGGACGCGCTGGAACGGAAGTACGGCCTGGGTCGCTACCTGGACGTGGACGGGTCGGGGAAATCCATCCGGGTGACGGAGACGCCGGCGAGCCGCTACCATAAGCTGCTGCCGGACGCGAAGGGGGTTCAGCGGGTGACGTTCCCGAGCGCCTTTCAGGTGGGGGACAAGGACAACTACGGGTGGCTGGAGTCGTTCGAGGACGGGCCGGACCACCCCAGGCGCGTCTGGGAGACGGAGCGCGACCACACCTACTACATGCCCCTGATCGTGTTCTCGGACGTGGACGGGGACGGAAGGGAAGAGATCGTGATGACCGTCCACTACCGCATAACGGTCTTCGACCCCGACACGGGAAAGAAACTTCAGGAACTGCGCTACCACAACCACCGGAATTACGGGGATCATCACGCCGTGGACCTGGACGGGGACGGCCTGGATGAGTTCGTGCAGATCGTCACCTTCCAGGCCCACATGGAGGTGAT
Organism: Candidatus Latescibacterota bacterium; assembly: GCA_009694805.1. Lineage (GTDB taxonomy): Bacteria > Latescibacterota > UBA2968 > SICM01 > SICM01 > SICM01. The sequence continues at coordinate 11,523 of SICM01000138.1, read as the reverse complement.
CGACAACGACGGCGGAAAGTTGAAACTGGCGTGGTACAAAGAGATCAACGACGGCATCATCACGCGCCTGACCAAGGTCACCATGCCCTCGCACAGGCCGTTCGGGGACATCGACGGGGACGGAAAACCGGAGGTGGTCTGCACCTTCTTCGACCTGGAGGGGGACGGCAAATGGCACGTCTTCGGGTTTGAGGCCATGACCGGGGAGCGGAAGCTGGACCTGCCCGACACCGCGCTCACGAGCCTGGAGGACGTGGATGGGGACGGCGTCTCGGAACTCCTCTGCGTGGACGCCCCCCACCCCCACTGGCCGGAGACTTCCGGGGCCCGGCTGATGACCTGCAAGGGCGGTCAGGCGCGGACGCTCTGGGAGCGCCCCAATGCCGGGTGGCTGGTCTGGCGTCCCCCCGTCAATTCGCCCAAGTCGGCGTATGGCTCCGCGCGCGGGGCCTGGCGCGTCCTGTGCGAGGACGTGGATGGGGATGGGAAGAAGGAGTTCTTCACGTTTGAGGAGGGGGATGTGCCCACGGTCCGCGCCTGGCGGATGACGGAGGGGCACGCCGTCGAGGCGCTCCGTCTTTCCGGCGTCGAGCCGGAGGCGCTCAACGTCTGCGATGCGGACGGCGACGGAAGGCCGGAACTGCTGCTCCGGCTGCGCCGGCCCGATGACCGGGCCCTGACGCTGGAGTCGGACCAGTGCGTCGCATCGGTCATCGCCTCCCGCCGCATCGGGGGGCACGCGGCCCCACCCCTCGTGATCGGCGCCCCCTCCGAGGCCCCGGTGATCGTGACCCCCACCGGCGCGGACGAGGTCGTGGCCCTCGGCACGTCGCCCGGCGAGCCACAGGCCCGCATCCTCTGGCGTCAGCCCGGCCACGGCATGGAGTCCGGCCACGGGGACCAGATATCGGGCCTGGCCTCCACGGATGAGGACGGTGTCCGACGGGTGATCATGGCCTCCTCCGGGCCGGGGCGATGCGCACGGGTCGAAGCCGTGGGCCTGGACGGCTGGATCGCGTGGCACCGGGACTTTCCGGCCTTCCGGCGCCGCCCCTACGCCTGGAACTGCAACGGCCTGATCAACTGGAACGTGGGCCGCTTCCTGGGCCGGAAGGGGGAGGACGTGGTCGTCTCCCTCCGGAGGAACACGATGCACAGCGACGAGTGCCACGCCCTGCGCGGGGACAATGGGGAGGAGGCCTGGCAGCGCGAGGGCAGCGTGACCGTGGGGAAGGAGACGCGGGGGGTCGGGGGCAGGCTGTTCGCAGTCCTGAATCAGGCCGGGCGTGACGACCTCGTCTCCGGATACCCGGACATCTACTACATCGCCGATGGCCGGACGGGAGAGGTGACGACCGAGCGCATCCTGGCGCGGGGGACGTTCCCCATCTCCCCGAAGGGCGAGAAACGGGAGACCGAATGGTGGGTGGCCTACCACGTCCCCATCCTGACGGACCTGGACGGCGACGGGTCGCCCGAAGTGCTCCTGGCCGGAGGGCCTTACCTCACGTCAGCGCTCCGGCTGGACGGGGAGCCGGTCTGGCACACGGAATACGTCTGGGGCAAGCCCGCCCGGCCCATGCAGGGGATCGGCGACGTGGACGGGGATGGCCGGATCGAGGTGGGGTCGTGCGAGCCGGACCGGGGGTTCGTCTGCCTGGACGGGGCCACGGGACAGGTGCGCTGGACCTGGGAGGACCTCCGGGTGAACCCCTCCTCCATTGTGACCTGTGATGTGGACAATGACGGGATAGAGGAGTTCGTGCTCCCGGCGGAGAAGGAACTGATCGCCTTCAACGGAAAGGGCGGAACGCCCAACGTGGTCTGGCGGATGCCCCTGCCCGCGGCCTGCCGTCAGGTCGTGATCGCAGACGCGGACGGGGATGGATGGGCGGAGATATTGATGCCGTGCGGGGATGGATATCTGTACTGTGTCAGATGAGGAGTCGCTCATGCAGGAGAATCACGCGCGTCAACTCAAGGAGATGTTCGATCGGGACGGCTATAGGATGATCCGGGGCCTCCTCTCGCCTGCGGAGGTGGAGGCGCTGAACGCGCACATCGACCACTACATCGCCGAGGTCCTCCCCCAACTGCCGCCTGATGCCGCCTTCTACGAGGTCAAGGGGCAACCCGAGACCCTGATGCGGCTGCAGAAGCTGCACGAATACGACGGTCCCTGCGGGGACCTCCTGGTCAGCGAACGATTCGTCAGGCTGGCGGAGGCGTTATTGGACGATGGCGCCGTGCCCGTGGACGCGCTCCTGTTCAACAAGCCGGCCCGGGTCGGCAAGCGGACGCCGCCCCACCAGGACGGGTTCTACTTCATGCTGGAGCCGAACGAGGCCCTCACCCTCTGGCTGGCCCTGGACCCGGTGGACGAGGTCAACGGCTGCCTGCGCTACGTGCGGGGGTCGCACCGGCGGGGCATGCGGCCCCACCAGCGGTCGAACGTGCTGGGGTTCTCTCAGGGGATAACGGACTTCGGAGGGGCGGATCGCGAGGCAGAGGTGGCGATCTGTGCGGAGCCGGGGGATACGGTCGTGCATCACAGCATGACCATCCACCGGGCCGACCCGAACCCGAGCGAGCGGACACGCCGCGCCCTGGGGTTTGTGTATTATGCCCGGCGCGCCAGACAGGACGTGGAGCGCCTGAAGGCCTACCAGAAAAACCTGATCGCGCAGTGGTCAGAAGAAGGGAAGGTCTGAAGGACATGACCGATCATCCGAAAGGCGCCTACCGCTTCCTGCCCGGCATCAGCCCCTACTCCTGCGGGGTCTTGGCCGCGCCGGGCTACGAGATCATCCATGTGACCCTCAGCCGCCTCGTGCCCTACCAACGCGGCTTCGAGGTCATCGCCGACTGCCTGAACCGACTGAAGCGCCCGCGCCAGGCCCTCTGCGCCGTGGAGCTCCGGTCTCCGGTCCCTTTCACCATGGAGGGATTCATTCAGTTCAACAGAGGGTACAAGGTGATCCTCCAGGACTGGGACCTCATGGTGGACGGCGTCAACCCCGTGGCCCGGACGAACGTGGCCCCGGAAATCGGCCCGCCGGAGGAGCCCGCCCTCCACGCCTTCTCCTGCACCATCCCGTCAGAGGAGGACGGGACGCCGACCTTCGTCGTGGCCGGGGCCGGGGAGGTCCGGGAGGGGAGGCTCGAGGCCTCCGCCATCGTGCGCGAGGGGGAGACCTCCGAAGAGGCGATGCGGGAGAAGGCCGCCTGCGTCATGGAGTGTATGTCTGAGCGCCTGAAGGGCCTGGGCGTCTCGTGGTCCGACGCGACCACGGTGGACGTCTACACCGTGCACGACATCCATCCGCTCCTGAGGTCGCATCTCCTGCCCCCCGCCCCCGGCGCGGCCCGCCACGGCATCAACTGGCACTTCGCCCGCCCGCCCATCGTGGACATCGAGTTCGAGATGGACGTGCGCGGCGTGCGAGAGGAGCGGGGCCTGAATGTTTAAGAGGTCGTACGGACTCTAAAAGCAGTAGGGGCGACCCGCCGGGTCGCCCCTACCTTATTTTTCAGCCAACCTGCTGCGTTACCGCTGCTGCGCCCCGGCGGGCACGATGTTGGTGCCGATGAACTGCACCATGCCCCGGAATGACGTGATCCCCTTCGGCCTTCCATCGTTATCCACGATGGGAATGTGGCGAAAGCCGTGAAGGGCCATCAGATGGAGGGCATGCGCAACGGGCATCGTGGCCTTGAGCGCCGTGGGTTTGGGCGTCATCATCCGCGATATCGGGATCGCCGGCAGATCATGCACCTGCCCGGCCACCTTGTAGAGCACGTCGCGTTCGGTGAAGATGCCCACCAGCTTCCCTTCCGCATTCGTGACCAGGAGCGCCCCCACGTTGTGTTTCCTCAGTTCGGAGATCGCCTCGACCAGCGAGACCTCCGGGGAGACACAGATCGGCGGCGGCGGATCGAGCGCGGAGATGGGATCGGTCATGATGATGTGGTGCGCCTGGGTGGTCGGCATCGGGCGGTCCTCCTGCGAGAGGCTGGCCAGGCACTTCGTACATTCATCCACGCCGGGGATATTGTCGTAACCGCAAGTCGGACAGATCATGAGGACTACTCCTTATGCTCCGTTGGAGACGACCCAGGTATCGGCATCGTGATAGAGTTTGCCCAGGTCGCCTTCACCCCGTTTCTGGATGGCCTCCTTCACCTGACCCACGAGCCGGTCCGCATAGGTGGAATGCTCCACACACCGTAAGACGCCCATCGGAATCGGAAAGTTGGGGGGCTCCATCCGGCTCAACATGTAGGCCATGTTCTCGTTCTGCTCGTCGTGCACCAGCAGGTCGGCCTCGGTGACCCCATTCTGGTCGAGCGTCACGACCTCCGGCGACAGGCCGTTCAGCCGGATGCCCTTATCCCGGTTTTTACCGAAGATCATCGGCTTTCCGTGCTCCAGCAGGAGCGTGTTTTCCTCACGGGTCTGGTTGTCCGTCACGTGTTCCCAGGCCTGTTCGTTGTAGACGATGCAGTTCTGGTAGATCTCCACGAACGCCGTACCCCGGTGCTCCGCCGCGCGCTTCAAGACGATCGGCAGGTGCTTGGCGAACACGTCCACGCTGCGCGCCACGAACGTTCCCTCCGCCCCGAGGGCCACGGCGAGCGGATTGAAGGCGTGCTCGATGGACCCCATGGGGGACGACTTGGTGACGTGCCCCGGCAGGGAGGTGGGGGAGTACTGCCCCTTCGTGAGGCCGTAGATCCGGTTGTTGAACAGGACGATCTTCAGGTCCACGTTCCGGCGGATGCAGTGAAGCAGGTGGTTGCCCCCAATGGAGAGGCCGTCGCCGTCGCCGGTGATCACCCAGACCTGCAGGTCCGGGTTGATGACCTTCAGACCCGTGGCCAGCGTGGGAGCGCGGCCGTGGATGGTGTGGATGCCGTAGGTGTTCATGTAGTAGGGAAACCGGCTGGAACATCCGATCCCGGACACGAAGACGATCTTCTCCCGGGGAATGCCCAGCTCGGGGAGGATCTTCTGCATCTGCGCCAGGATGGCATAGTCCCCGCAACCGGGGCACCAGCGCACCTCCTGATCGGTCACGAAGTCCTTCCGCGTCAGGGACGGAAGGGAGAGGGGAGCCTGATTTGAAACGACAGCGGCCATAAAAACTCCTATTTATCTTTATATCATCTCGTTGATCGTTCCGAGGACCTCGCCGATCTTGAACGGTTGCCCCTGCACCTTGGAGAGGGGGGTGACCCGAACCGGGAAACGGCTGTTGAGGAGCAGGGCAAGCTGGCCCAGGTTGAGTTCGGGCACCAGGATCTTCTCGAATCGGCCCAGGATATCCCCCAGGTTTCGGGGGAACGGGTTGAGATAGCGGATGTGGGCGTGCGACACGGATTTCCCGGCGGCCTGCGCCGAGCGCACGGCGGACCGGATGGACCCGAAGGTGCTCCCCCATCCCACGACAAGCAGTCTGCCCTCTGAAGGGCCGTAAATCTCCTGCTCCGGGATATCGTCGGCGATACGGGCAACTTTCTCCACCCGGACCTTCACGATATGCTCGTGATCCTCCGGCGTGTAGGAGATGTTGCCGGTGATGTCCTGCTTGCCCAGCCCACCGATCCGGTGCTCCAGCCCCGGCGTGCCCGGCAGGGCCCAGGGCCGGGCGAGCGTCATCTCGTCGCGCCCGTAAGGCATAAAACCGTTCGGGTCGGTCGGGTGGTGGATCTCGATCTTCGGAAGGCTCGCCGGGTCCGGGATGCGCCAGGGCTCAGAGCTGTTGGCCAGGTAGCCGTCCGACAGGAAGATGACCGGGGTCATGCTCCGCACGGCGATCCGAAACGCCTCGATGGCCATGGTGAAGCAGTCCGCCGGGGTGCAGGGGGCGATCACCGGGATGGGGCTCTCCCCGTTGCGCCCGAACAGCACCTGGAGCAGGTCCGTCTGCTCGGTCTTGGTCGGCAGGCCGGTGCTGGGGCCGCCGCGCTGGATGTCGGCGATGACCATCGGAAGTTCCAGCACGATGGCCAGGTTGATGGCCTCGCTCTTCAGGCAGATGCCGGGCCCGCTGGTGGCCGTGGCCGCGAAGGCCCCCCCGAACGCCGCGCCGATGACGGACCCCATCGCGGCGATCTCGTCCTCGGCCTGGAAGGTCCGCACGTCAAAATTCTTGAGTTGCGCCAACTCGTGAAGGATGTCGCTGGCGGGCGTGATCGGGTAACTCCCGTAGAAAAGCGACTTGCCCGCGCGCCGCGCCGCGGTCACGAACCCCATGGCCGTGGCCTCGGTCCCCGTGATCTTCCGGTAGGTGCCGGGCAGGGCGGGGGCCTTGAGGACCCGGTAGCGCGTCCGGAACTCCTCCGTGGTCTCGCCAAAGTGGTAGCCCGACTTCAGCGCCCGCGTGTTGGCCTCCACGACCTGCGGCCGCTTGCCGAATTTCTCCTGGAACCACTGGAGGGTGGTGTCCAGCGGACGGTCGTACATCCAGAACACCATCCCCAGGGCAAACATGTTTTGAGAGAGGTCTTTCTGCTTGGTGGTGAGGCCCGCCATCCCCTCCAGGGCGTTCCGGTTGAGCGTCGTGAGGGGGACCTTGACGACCCGATAGCCCCGCAGAGACCCGTCCTCAAGGGGATTGTCCTTGTAGCCCGCCTTTCGGAGATCGTTCGGGGTGAAGTTGTCCGTGTTGACGATGACCGTGCCTCCCGGCTCCAGGTCTTCGATGTTGGCCTTGAGCGCGGCGGGGTTCCAGACGACCAGGACCTGCGGCGCATCGCCGGGGGTGAAGATGTCCTGGCTGGAGAAGTTGACCTGGAAACCGCTCACCCCGGCCAGCGTGCCCTGGGGCGCTCGGATCTCTGCCGGGTAATCCGGCAGGGTGCTCACATCGTTTCCCAGCACCGCCGAGGTGTTCGTGAACTGGGTCCCGGTCACCTGGATCCCGTCTCCGGAGTCTCCAGCGAATCGGATGGCGACGGATTCCAGTTCCTCAATTTCTGCGTCTTTGGGGTTGGTGGTGGCCACAGTATCGGCCATAAGAAAAACACCTCCTGGTGTGAATTTCGCACTTCGAATTTCGGAATGAAAACCCGGCCCGTCTTCATTCCGGAATCTGCAATCCGCATTCCGAAATCGTTACGCGCCGTCACGGGCCTTCGCCACCTGATCGGGCTCCGGCGGCAGGTTGTAGACCGCCTGGGAGAAGCGGTCGCTCAGAAACTTGATGATCGCAAACTGGGTCAGGTTGCCCACGATCTTGCCACCGTCGTCCACCACCGGCATGTTCCGGTAGTGTCCTGTGTTCATCAGGTCGAGGGCGCGCCCGACCTGATCGTCCGGATGTACCGTGTGGGGGGTGGGTGTCATCAGCCGGTCCACCGGTGCCCCCCACGTCTCCGGGGCATCGGCGACCTTCCGGAGCACATCACGGTCGGTGAAGATCCCGACGAGGCGCTCTCCTTTCGTGACGAGCGCGCAGTTGTAACCCTGCTCCCGCATGCTTCGCAGCACATCGTTCACCCGCACATCCGTCTCGACAGTGACGTACGCGGATAGATCCATATGGCCGACCCTCTCGGCCCGTAGATCCTGTTGCAGGCTCATGGAAACCCTCTTGGGGAGAGAATGAGACCATCGGTTCTGGATATCTATAATTTTGGATATCTATAATTTGGATATCTATAATTTGGATATCTATAATAATGTAAAGATTTATGGGCAACGGCACAAATGAAAATTCGCAGGAGGACCGCACGGGACGGAAAAATTTGCGCCCTCCGGATCATGTCAGATGATGGGACAGTCGGTCAACCTTCTTTGACAACCGGTCACGAGTATGGTATATTGTTAAGGACAGATGGGCTTGCCCACAGTCAACACACCCTTCACCCCATATCCTATTGCCCTTATGCTCCTCCGTCCGCCCCCCCTACTGCCGTTCACGGTCCTGCGGCTTTTGAGCCATCCCCTGAAATACACCCGGCTCATCCTCCGCCTGATGACGGACCGTCGCGTGCCGCTCTATCTGAAGGCCATCCTGGTCGGCGCCGTCGTCTATCTCCTCTCCCCGATCGACCTCATCCCGGAGACCCTCCTCCCCCTGCTCATCGGCGAGGCCGACGACGCCGTCGTCCTCCTGCTGGCCATTCATACCCTCCTCACCCGCGCCCCCAGACAGGTCGTCGCGGAACACGCCCTGGCGATTGCGGGGCTGGGGACCGGGGATCGGGAAAGAGGCATGAGGAATGGGAAATGAGGATAGGGGATAAAGGCGGCCCTCGATCCCCATTCCTCACCCCTGCCTCTCCCTGCGTTCATCTGCGGCCATCTGCGGCCATCTGCGGATCACGCTTCATCCCTTGACCTTCTGGCACGCCCCCACAAATTCCGCCGACGTGGCCGTGTACCCCACCAGGTGCTCGATGTTCCGCAGGAAGATGCGATTGATCCAGCCCCCTTCCGGAAGGGATTCATCCCGGGTGTCGGGCAGTTCCGGGGCGTTCGCGCAGTCGCGCAGGACCACGACGCGATAGTTGTTGTAGACCGCGTCGATGATCGTCCCGTAGAAGCAGGCCCGCAGGCTGTAGCCCACAGCCACCACCGTCTTGATCCCCCAGCTCCGGAGATGCTGGTCGAGCATCGTATCCCGGAATCCGCTCCAGACCCACTTCGGGAAATTCGGTTCGCCCGGCAGGGGGGCCACACAGTCGAGATAGGTGGGTGCCCAGTTTTTGGGCATGCCCGACGGCTGCCACGCACCCTCCTTCATCCCCTTCGTCTTCCCCCAGATCTCGAACACGATGTTGCCGGGGTCAGCCACCAGGCGCAGGTCGTTGTGGACGTAGGCCACCCGCATGCCGACGTTCCGGGCAGCGGCCAGCGCCGGGGCGATGAACCGCTCTGTGGTCGGGTTGGGCGCTCCGCCGTCCACGTCCACGACCAGGAGCGCCGTCTCCTCCTGCTTCAGGGAGAGGGTCTCGTAAGCGTAATCGTAGTGGGGCGCGAAGTCCCGGTAGTAGCGGATGGGGATATTGAGTTCGGGCATGGGGTCTCCTTTATGTGTCGCGGGTCGGAAAAGCAGTCGCGGGTCACGGGTCTAAAGCCCTTTGACTCGTGACTCATGACTCGCGACTCGTGACTGTTTTAGTTTTCAACCCTGGCATGGTATCGGGCGGTCTCCACAGCCTTTCGCCACCCGGCCAGCAGGGCCTCGCACCGGCCCCGGTCGGCGGTGGGCTCGAAGGTCCGTTCCGGAGGATTGACGCCGGAGAGGTCGGCGGGGCCGTCCCAGAGGCCCACGGCCAGGCCCGCCAGCAGCCCCGCCCCCAGAGCGGTGGTCTCGATCATCTTCGGGCGGAGGACGGGCACGCCGAGCAGGTCCGCCTGGGTCTGCATCAGAAAATCGTTCCGAGCCGCGCCCCCGTCCACCCGGAGGGCCTCGACCTTCACCCCGGCGTCGGCCTCCATGGCAGCGATGAGGTCTGCGGTCTGACAGGCGATGGATTCGAGGGTCGCCCGGACGAGGTGCGCCTTCGTGGAGCCCCGCGTCAGACCCACGAGCGTCCCGCGCGCGCGGGCGTCCCAGTGGGGCGCGCCGAGGCCGGTGAAGGCGGGGACCAGGAAGACGCCGCCCGCGTCGGGAACGGATCGGGCGAGCGCCTCGGTCTCGTCGGCGGAGGCGATCAGGCCGAGGCCGTCGCGCAGCCATTGCACGGCGGACCCGGCGTTGAACACGGCGCCTTCGAGGGCGTAGGCCGTCCCCCCGGAAGGGCCGCAGCAGAGGGTGGTGAGGAGGCCGTGGCGGGACGGGACAGGGAGTTCCCCGGTGCAGAACAGGGTGAAGCAGCCCGTGCCGTAGGTGTTCTTGATGCCCCCTTCCGACACGGCGCGCTGGCCGAAGAGGGCGGCCTGCTGGTCCCCCGCTACGCCCGCGATGGGGATGCCGGCGGAGATACCGGCCAGGGTATGGCCGAAGACGCCGGAGGAGGGACGGACCTCCGGCAGGACCAGGCGGGGCACGTCGAGGGCGGCCAGGAGGCGGTCGTCCCAGGTCAGATCCCGGAGGTTGTAGAGCATCGTGCGGGAGGCGTTGGTGGGGTCCGTAGCGTGGACCTGTCCGGCGGTGAATCGGTGGATCAGCCACGCGTCCACGGTCCCGAAGGCGATCTCCCCCCGGTCCGCGCGGCTGCGCAGGCCCGGCACGCTGTCGAGCAGGTGGGCGATCTTGGTGGCGGAGAAGTAGGGGTCCAGGACCAGGCCGGTCCGCTCGCGGATGAGGTCCGCGAGGGGGCGAAGGCGGTCGCACCGCTCGGCCGTGCGGCGGCACTGCCAGACGATGGCGTTGTGGACGGGCGCACCCGTCTTCCGGTCCCACAGGACGGTCGTCTCGCGCTGGTTGGCGATCCCGATGCCCGCGATGCGCGACCCGTCGATGCGGGCGGCCCGGAGGGCGTCGGCGAGGGCGCGGCAGACCCCCTCCCAGATCGCCTCCGGGTCGTGCTCCACCCATCCGGGCCGCGGATAGACCTGGGGGACCTCCGCATACCCCCGGCCCCGCACCTCCCCGCGAGGGTCCAGGACCAGGGCCGTGGTCCCCGTGGTCCCCTGGTCCAGGGCGAGGATCACGTCACGTCTCCCATCGCTTGACCTCCATCTCTCCCCCCTCCAGCACGGCATAGCTGAAATGTTTGATCCAGTCGCCCAGGATGACGAGGGTCCCCGCCTCGTCGCGACAGAGGACGGGCCTGTGAAGATGCCCGAAGACCACGACGTCGGCCTCTGCGCCGAAACGCCGATGGGCCTCCCGGTCGTAGGCCTCGACCGTATGGCTGCCCAGCGCCGCGCCCAGCGTGGGACGGTTGGAGACCATCCGGGCCAGCAGCGCGCCCAGGTCGGGATGGAGCAGGCGGAACAGGGCGATGCAGGTCGGATGGAGCAGAATCTTTTTTACAAGCCTGTAGAGGGGCCCCCCGATCAGGTCGTCCCCGTGGTCCAGACAGATGCGCACACCCTGGTGGTGAACCACGCTTCGGTTGGGGAGGAGGGTGATCCCGACCTCCTTCGACAGGAACGCCCCGAGCCAGAGGTCGTGGTTGCCAGGAATACACACCACCGGGACGCCGGCCTGGATCAGATGGTAGAGCTCAAACAGGACCCGCGCGCCGGCCCTGGGCACCACGGATCGGTACTCAAACCAGAAATCGAACAGGTCTCCGACGACGTAGAGAGCCTCGGCGTCCCCCCCGAGGGTCCTCAGAAACGCAATCAGTCTGTCCTGCCGGTCGCGATCCTCGCGCGCGCTCCCCCACCCGATGTGCACGTCGGAGATGAAATACACACGATTTGGCATGATGGATGCAGGATAAGCATTTCCTGACCGGAAATCAACACCTTTCATAACTCACCTTACGCAGTCAACCGGACAGGTTGGAGTTGACGTAAAGTATCGAAGGATACCTGAAGCGCGTTGAGGTAGAGTTTGGACTTGAGCGCAAAGTGGTTGAGTTTGGTCGAGACTTTCAGCAGTTCGAGTTTGATGTAGC
>SICM01000137.1 GCA_009694805.1 Candidatus Latescibacterota bacterium | reverse complement strand
TCGGTATCCTGCCGGTGTCTTCGTGACCGATGAGCAAATGGCCCGGATCAAACTGAAGCCTCATCTGTTTCGCGAGGACTGGAACTACACGATTCACCCTAATACTTGAAAATGGAATTAGTCAGTTACTCCGTCATAGGCCCTTAGATACCTATCATACCTTCTCTTTCGGGGACTACCACGATCCGGAACACACGGGGTTTCGCAGCCTGCGCGTGATCAACGAGGACCGGGTCGCCCCCGGCATGGGGTTCGGGACGCACCCTCACCGGGACATGGAGATCCTCACGGTGGTGCTCGAAGGCGCGCTGGCGCACAAGGACAGCATGGGGAATGGATCGAGCATCCGGCCGGGCCAGGTCCAGTGCATGAGCGCAGGCACGGGGATCACCCACAGCGAGTTCAACCCCTCGAAGGCCGAGCCGGTTCACCTGTTGCAGATCTGGATTCTGCCGGAGCGCAAGGGCCTGACGCCCAGCTATGAGGAGCGGACGTTCCCGGAAGCGGAGCGGCGGGGGCAGTGGCGTCTCGTCGCCGCGCAGGATGGGCGGGAGGGGGCTGCCCGGTGGAACCAGGACGTGGATCTGTATGTGACGCTGCTCGCCCCGGAGGAGCGGGTGGAGCACCGCCTGAAGCCGGGCCGCCACGCCTGGGCGCAGGTGGCGCGCGGGGCGGTCACGCTGAACGGAAAGCCGCTCCAGGCAGGAGACGGGGCGGCGATCAGCGACGAGGAGATCCTGGAGGTCTGTGCGACGGAAGCGGCGGAGGTGTTGTTGTTCGACCTGGCGTGACAGAGAAGGCAGAAAGCAGAAAGCAGAAGGCAGAAGTGACAGCCCTCACCCTCCCCGAACTCCAGGGGCAAAGCCCTGGAACCCCCTCCCTCTCCCAATGCTGGGAGAGGGAGGGGGGCAGGGGGTGGGTGAGGGTCGTTTATTTCATGATTTTAGGCAGGAGGGCTTCGAGGCGGTTCAGGGGACCTTCCAGGCTCCGGATGGCCCCGACCCAGAAGGCGGGGGATTCGAGGTCCTGTCCGAGGGTGCGCCGGGCGATGTTCTCGGGGGTGTCGGCGCCGGCCAGGCGCAGGAACGCCTCATACCTGGGCAGGAAGTCCGGGCCCTCCTTCCGGAACGCGGCGAACAGCCCCCGGCTCAGGAGGAACCCGAAGGTGTAGGGGAAGTTGTAGAAGGTCACGCCCGTGATGTAGAAGTGGAGTTTGGAGGCCCAGAAGTAGGGGTCCTCGCTGCCCTGGTCCAGGACGTCGCCGAAGATGCGGCGCTGCGCCCCGGCCATCAACTCCTTGAGGCGGCTCACGCTGATTTCGCCCTTCGCGCGCTCCTCGTAGAGGGCCTTCTCGAACTCGTAGCGGACGGGGATGTCCATCAGGTAGATGACGCTGTGGCCGGTCTCCATGTCCAGGATCCGGGCCTTCTGGGCGTCGCTGACGGCGGGGTCGGCCAGGATGCCCTCTGTCAGGATCATCTCCCCGAACGTGGAGGCGGACTCCGCCAGGGTCATGGGGCAATACTGGGCGTAGTAGCGCAGGTCGCGCTTGACGTGGTTGTGGAAGGCGTGCCCGGCCTCGTGGGCCAGGGTGTTCACGTCCCCCATCGTCCGGTTATACGTCATGAAGATGCGGGATTCCCCGATCAGCCGGGACCCGGTGCAGAACCCCCCGGGCCGCTTGCCGGCGCGGGGCTCCCACTCGATCCAGTTCCTGTCGTACATCGTCCGGAGAAAATCCGCAAGCGCGGGGTAGGCCTGGGTGAAGGAGGCCTGGACGAGGGCCTTGCCCGTCTCCCACGGGAGTCGCTCCTGGTCCGGCAGGGGGAGGGGGGCGCCCAGGTCATACCAGGCCACGCCTCCGGTCCCCATGACCCTGGCCTTGAGGCGGAGGATGCGGCGGGGGAGGTCGAGTTCCGAGAAGATGGCCTCGAACATGGCGTCCAGGGTTCTGCGCGTGATGCTGGACTGGAAGAGGGCCACGTCGAGGAAATGGCCGATGCCCCGGTGCCGGTTGAGGGTCAGGCGCGCCCCGGAGATGGCGTTCAGGGAGGCGGCGGCCACGTCCTCCACGGTCTCCCAGGCCGCGTTGCCGCCGTCGAAGGCCGCACGCCGCACGCGGCGGTCCGGGTCCTCCATCAGCGAGCGGCGCTGGGACATGGGGAGGCGCTCCCGGCGGCCGTCGGGATGGGTCATGTCGAACTCCAACTTGCCGGAGACCGTGTTGTAGATCCGGCCCCAGGCGTTGAGGCCGTCCACATCGAGGTCCGCGGCCAGGCCCTCCTTTTCGGGCGTCATGGTCTGGCGGGCCTCCTGCCTCAGGCGGCGGAGGAGGTACTGGGCGTCGTCGAACGCGGGCCGGTCCACGAACGCCGAGAACAGGTCCTCCGGGGTCTCCTTGATCGCCCGGAAGAGTTCCACTTCGAGCTTGGCGACTTCGGCCCCCATCCGGACCATCTGCCCCTTCTCTTTGAGGTAGGCCTCGTTCCGGGCATCGACGGCGGACAGGCAGCCGACGTAGGAACTCAGGTGCCCGTAGCGCAACAGGATCTCCTCATACGTGAGGAAGACCGCCTCCCATCCGGCCTGATGTTCGGGGTCCAGAGGGGGCAGGGCTGCGGCCTTCTCATGGAGGGCCTCGATGTCTTTCCGCAGGGTCTCCTTGAACTGCCGCATCTCCGGCCCGTCGAAGGCCGGGAAGAAGGGGGTCAGGTCCCAGTTCATGGCGCTTGAAGGCGCTTCCATCGGAACGGTCCTCCTGTTTTTGTCGCGGTGAAGGCGCTCGCCGGGGGATCAAGGGGATGGTGGTAAGCCCCAGGATGTGGCTCTTCTCAACCTTTTGTGAGCCGATCCCCCGGGTCATAAAGCGGCATGACAGAAAGGACCGCTCTCCATCGTTTCCCATCGCTCTCGATTGCGGATTCGATACCAGGGATGGCATATTGAGGCGCCACGTACCCCAGGGCCGTTCCAGCCTGAAAGGTTGGAGAATAGGATCCGCTGGTCACCTTCCCGATTCGCGTTTTGCCGATCAGAATGGCATCCCCCTTCTGAGCTACTTCCCCTCCTTTTAGCTTGAACCATACCAGCCTGCGTTTGACGCCCTGTTGGGCGATGTCCAGCAGGGCCTGTTTCCCGTTGAAGTCCTCTTTTCCAAACTTAACCGTCCAGCCTATGCCTGCCTCCAGGGGATTTGTGGACTTGTCGTGTTCGTTTCCGACCAGGATATAACCGGCCTCCTGACGCAGACTCTCAAGGGCGGCCTGGCCACACGGCACGATGTTGAATTCCGATCCGGCCTCCATGAGTGCCGTCCAGATCTGCCGACCGTGTTGAGGGGCAAAGTGAACCTCGTATCCGAACTCACCGGTATAGCCCATGCGACTGACCCTGCAATCGATCCCGTCGACCTTCGCTTTCACGAAATGATAATAGCGAATGCCGTCCAGGTCGGCGCTGGTGATCTTGCCCAGGATGTTCCGGGATGCCGGCCCCTGCAATGCCAGGGTCGTGTGTTCTGACGTGATGTTCTTCACCTTCACATCCAGGCCGTCTGCATTCTTCTGGATCCAGACGAAATCGTTCTCGTCGCCGCTGACAAACATGAACCTCGATTTTCCAAGACGCCAGATGGTGCCGTCATCCATCATATTGCCCTGGTCGTCGCACATCGCCGTGTACTTAATCGCACCGACAGCCTGCCTGCCGCAGTCGTTGGTGAAAATTTTCTGGACAAGTTTCAACGCCTGGGGTCCCTCGATGGTGAACTCGCCCATGTAGTCCAGATCGCAAAGACTGGCGCGTCCCCGGGTCCCGTTGTGCTCTTCGACATGGCCGGGCCTGTACTCCCACGGCAAGGCATAGCCGAATAATTCCACCATTTGTGCGCCGCACTCCAGACCGATTTCGTGGAAAGGCGTCTGTTTTATTTTTATCTCTCTCGTTTGAGGGTTAGGTGTGGCGCTCAACAGAATTCCGCTTGCGTCGGGCCGTCCAGATCATTACATTATGAGGCGATCAGGGATGGCCCTGTAGCTCAGGTGGATAGAGCAGCGGTTTCCTAAACCGTTGGCCGCGTGTTCGAGTCGCGCCAGGGCCACCAGATAAACACTTGCAAGATAATAAAATGCGAAGGCTCCTGTCAAGGAGCCTTTTTGCGCAAAAAGGCTGAGTCTCCAAAAAGTCTCCATCCAGAAGGAGCATCGTGGTGGCACGCAGAGGACCTAAACCGGGAAGTAAAAGACCCGCGATTAAACTCGCCCGGGAAGAAGAAGCACTGGTCAGGTTCGTGAATCTAAAAATCGACCCTGAGAATGTGTCTGACGGGGTGCATTGTTTGCTCAATGCGGCTGGTGGGGACTGGCAATCCTTGGGGAGGAGAGAAGAAACGTCTCCGCCTTTCTGGACGGGGTTAAACTTGGAGGGTCGAGTGATCACCGCAGATACTCTTGAGGGCTATCAAGGGACTATAAGAAATTATTTTAGGGCTTGCATAGCTACTAAGGGCAGTGGTAAGTCCAAAGCATTTGTCCCCGACACGATTCAGCATTCCGTCTCTGAAAAACTCTCTCGATGCCAGGTAAGATACAATTTTGAAACAGGGAGGTGGAGTCCTGCTGTCCTGTCCCAGGAAGCGCGGGAAAAAATTCATTCTGAAGATGTGATGGCGCGTTTGAAAGAGATGGTGGTTCGTGAGCATCTGGCCAGCATCGGTGAAAGTGGTCTTCCTGGCCTGCTTTCGCTTAACAAGCTTGCCGCGCTCCAGGAGCTTCCCGTCCCGCCCCAAAATGTCTGGGTCACTTCCTGTTTTGACTTCACGGTTCAAATTGCTCCCACTCTCGCTCAATTCTTGACTCATTATGCCGCCAACCTTCGTGAGTGTTATAAATGTCACTTGATCTTTCTGAAAAGGAAAAACGGCTCCTCGCTGTTTGGTGTGGGTGATCTCAAAGATCCAGCCAGCCTGGCAACCAAACTGCGGGATGCCCGGGACTCTCTATCTCAGCATATCCGAGGACAATTTCCTCTCGATACACAGCAACTACTGGATAGTTATGATGGTTCCAGTCCTCCGTCTGAATTGCTTCAAGAGGCTTTGATTAATGGACTTAATCAACTGATCCGAGACGGTTATCTCTATAATGAACAACGCTTTGTGCAGACAACATTAACCAACGAAACTCGGAGACTGATCGAGCAAAACCCGCAGGGTGAGGATCTTATCCTTCTTAACCGGTTGCTGTTGGAAGAGGCCCATCTACACGAAATAGCGAAGAGCCGGAAAAACAATATCAGGTACTGCTCGAAGGAGTGCCAGCAGAAGTGGTGGCAGGACAAACGAGCCGAAGAGGGGTATCACACCCTGGATATGCGGAAACGCAGAGACCCAAACTCGTATGGATACAAAAAATATCGCCTATAATTTTTTTTGCCTCTGTTAACATTGATAAATTAATTATCAATCAACATATTTGTTAACAGTGGTTTGATTGACTATTAAGCTCCTTCGCGCTATATTTACGCCAGTTGCGAGGGAGCTATTTTTATGTCGGAAGGAGGTGGTAAAATATGAAGTGTCCCGTAACCGTCGACCTGTTGAAAGATGAGCTCCTGACTGCCGCTGAAGTCGCAGCGCTCACAAAGTCGCCTATCGGCACGATCCGAGTCTTCACCTCTCGCGGTCGCATTCCGCGTGCTGCGATCGTTCGCATCGGGCGTAAAGTTCTTTATACGCGTAGTGGCATTGAGAGGTGGCTCGCTCAGGAGCAGGTCGCTGCCTGAAAAAGCAGAACCCCCACGCCGGGGCCGGCACGGGGGCTCACAACATCATTGATGTCAACGCAATCGCCAGCAAACAGAAGGCGTCGGCATCTTCACGAGGAAAAGGTACGGAAATGCCCATCGATACGCAATCCTTTTTTTTAGCTCTCTTTCCAGATAGCCTGAACGGGCATCGACTTGAAATTCGCAAGCTCCCATCTGCTCAACAGACCTTCGCGCAGAGTATTGAAGAGGCAGTCCAGGCAGCCACGGATCGCACCGTCAATATTTATTTTGGGGTTGCCCTCCGTCGGGGACTGTCGGGCAAGGAAGAGGATGCCGTCGCGATCCCGGCGCTCTGGAGCGACATCGATGTGGTGAAAGACTACGACGCGGATTGGCAGAGGGCCGGTGAGGTGCTCGCCACCTTTCCCCTCGGGCCATCGATCATCGTCCGTACGGGGGGTGGATGGCAACCTTACTGGCTACTCAAGGAACTGGAAAAAGTCACGCCCGATAACCTTTCTCTGTTGCGGGGTTATCTCCTGGGCATAGCGCAGACTCTCGGCGGCGACATTAAATGCCGTGACCTGAGCCGCATCATGCGCGTGCCGAACACGCTCCACGCCAAAGATGACAAGGGAAGGGTCTGCCTCGTCCGAGATTGTCCCGCGCCGAAGCTGGTGGAAGTCATCCGCTTTTATCCTGAGCGGCGATACAACTTGATGGATTTCGATCCGTGGCACACCGAGGATACGGGTAACGGCAAGCCCTCGCCCTGCGCAAACCTCGGCGAAATTCCTGCAACTCTTCCCGAGCGGTTCACCATGCGTCTTCAGACCGATGTCGAGTTGCGGACCGCGTGGGAGGGTCAGCGTCAGCCCCCTAAAGACCGGTCCCGATCCGGCTTCGACGCAATGATGGCCTCCATGTTGGTAGCGCGTGAATTCACGGACGAGGATATCGCGGCTGTTCTGCAACACTACACGTATGGGAAGGCGCGGGAGGAAAAGGCAGGTTACCTATCCCGTACTCTCCTGCGCGCAAAGATGTTTGTCACGGACGGATGCAAGGGGCAAGTTGGAGATGGAGAAGATCCAGAGACAAACGAGGCGGACGCCCCCAAACCTAAGCCCTCGTCCCAAGCCGACCGCCTTGTGAAACTCTGCGTGATGAATGTCCAGCTTTTCCACGATCAGACGCAGACCCCCTACGCACGCGTTCGGGTGGGAGATCATTGGGAGACGTGGCCATGTCGTGGAAGGGCATTCCGGCGCTGGTTGTCTCGAAAATTTTTTGTGGCGGAGGAGAAAGCCCCTTCCTCGGAGGCGCTGGCATGCGCCGCCAACGTCATCGAAGCGATTGCAGTTTTTGAGGGAGAGCGGAACGAACTTCACAACCGGGTTGCCCTCCACGACGGCGCGATCTTCTACGATCTGACCGACCCCCTGTGGAGGGCCGTGCGGATCACATCGGGAGGCTGGGAAATCGTCGTCGACCCGCCGATCTTGTTTCTCCGCCGTGAGCACCACGCCCATCAAGTCGAGCCGGTCAGGGGCGGAGATGTCCGTCGGGTGTTCGACTTCATACCCGTGTCCGGCAACGGTCCCCGCATCCTCCTCCTCGTCTACCTGGTTTCGTGTTTTATCCCCAGTATCCCTCATCCTGTCCCCGTCCTGCACGGCCCCCAGGGGAGCGGAAAATCGTTCACTTTCCGCGCGCTCCGCCAGGTGATCGATCCCTCGGTCTTGCAAACTTTGTCCCTCCCTCGTGATACGAAAGAGTTTGTCCAGATGCTGGCCCATCACTGGGCTCCGCTTTTCGACAACGTGTCGGGCTTGACGGATAGCCAATCAGATATGATCTGCCGGGCCGTCACGGGAGAGGGATTTTCGAAGCGGGTGCTCTACAGCGACGACGAGGATTTCATCTACCGCTTCCGACGGTGTGTCGGGCTCAACGGGATCAACATTGCGGCGACTCGG
The DNA here is from genome assembly GCA_009694805.1 of Candidatus Latescibacterota bacterium. Taxonomy (GTDB): domain Bacteria; phylum Latescibacterota; class UBA2968; order SICM01; family SICM01; genus SICM01. The sequence continues at coordinate 5,038 of SICM01000137.1, read as the reverse complement.
CCTGACCTGCTCGACAGGTCAATCTTGCTCAGCCTGGACCGCATCTCTATGGATAAGCGTCGTCCCGAGGAGGAGCTATGTGAGGCGTTTGAAGAAGCCCGTCCTCATATCTTAGGAGGCGTCCTCGACGCCCTGACCAAGGCCATGCGGTTATTTCCAGAGGTACGATTGTCTTCGTTGCCCCGAATGGCGGACTTTGCGAAGTGGGGCTGCGCCATCGCCCAGGCGCTCGGATACCGTCCCGAGGATTTCATGCGGGCTTATGGCGAAAACATCGAGGCTCAGAATGACGAGGTACTGCAAGCCCATCCCGTAGCGGCTGCTGTCCTGGGGTTCATAGAGAATAAGGAAATTTGGGAAGGAAATGCGACGGAACTCCTCACCGAACTTGAGAAGGTGGCCGAGGCGCAGAAGATTAACGTTTTCGGTAAAGAGTGGCCCAAAGGCCCTTCCCCGCTATCCCGGCGCCTGAACGAGATCCGCCCCAATCTTGAGGACGCCGGCATCACGATCACCCCCAGGCAATCCGGAGGTCGGACCGTCACCATCCGCAAAATGGCCAAAAATGCCGTTCGTCCCGCTCAAACGTCCGGAACCCTTGATGCTCAGAGTTATGCACCTGAACGGTATCCGAACGGCACTGACCTTAGCGCCCCAATGCCGTATTCCTCTAATCCGTTGCAGGACAATCCCCCGAACGGCACGGACGGCACGAACGACATTATACCTCCTTCCACGGAAGAGGCGGATGGCAGTGACAATCTTCTGGGAGGTCGGTTTTGATGAAGGTCCTTCTTTCACACCTGCGGAGCCTGGGCTTCCATATCTTTGCTGAAGGCGAGACGATCATTTATCGCTGGAAGGGCCAGGGTACACCTGACCCGGCAGTGGCAGCCCCCCTCCTGAACGAGCTCAAGAGGAACAAAGCTGAGGCGCTGGCTCAACTCAGAATCGAACTGGTTCAGACTCTTTTTGATGGAGAAATCGAAGAGATCTCTGACCAGCCAAAGCCGTCCACGGAGATAAAAACGCCGATATCCTGGGACGAAGAGACTGCCCGAGCGGCCGAGTGGTTCGAGATGGTTGATCTTCCCACGGCACCATTTGATCTGTGGCCCTGGATAAAGATTACGGACCCTGTAAAGTATCGCCGGTTCCTCGAAATTGACATCAGATTAGGGCCTTCAGGCCCGAGGGCGCGTTATGGATCTCTTCAGCGCGAACTGCGTCGGCTTTACGAACTTTTCGGCCCCCCACAGCCATGATCTCGCTCGGGCCAGACGGACTGGACTTGAGGGGCTTCCGCCTCAGTATCAGGGGTCGAGCCTCTGAAGGTTCGATATGACGACTGTTTTGTTCCGCCTTCGGACCATGGGATACAACATCCAGACTGAAGGCCGGGAGATCATCTACCGCTGGCAGGGGTTGGGGAAACCTGATCCCGCATCCGTCCTTCCGCTGCTGGAGGAGATGCGCCTGCGTAAGGCCGAGGCCCTGGCTGTCCTGGAGGATGTCGAGGAGCGGTCCGCGATCATCGAATATGAGGCGGGGCTACCCAGCCTGGAGGCCGAAGCCCTGGCGTGGGAAGGCGTCTCCGAAAGGAGGAGGCCATGATTTCAAGACCAACTAAGTAGGTTCTAAAAATTCTGTTGACAAAATATGCTTGGAAGGCCCTAAAAATAGGGGTTTTTGTGTAAACAAATTTCTTAGAACTTACTTAAAGAGGCCACATCAACGGCACGTGCCCCTCCAACCCGGACGTGACCTGGGGCACAGGATCAGTGTGGCCCACGCAGAAAGGCAAGAAGGTGGACAGAGAGTTGACTGGGCCATCTGATCGGCCTGGAACTGGAAAGTCCCGACCGGGAAAATCCTGAAAGTGTAACACAACATGGCCTGGGAGAAACGAAAACGAGGGGGACGATATTTCACCCGTTCAGTTCGCATCAACGGGCGGGTCGTGAGGTTCTATTTTGGGGCTGGTCCCGTTGCCGAGGCCGTCGCCGCCCTGGACGCCCAGAAACGCACTGAGCGGGCGACCCGGCTAAAGGCCGTGGCCGAAGAGCAGGCGTGTGTTGAGCAGATCGAGGCCGAGTTGGAGGCCCTGGACGATTTGTGCAGGGATCTGGTTCATGCTTCAATGGAAGAGGCGGGTTATCACGAGCACAGAGGACAGTGGCGGCGTTATCGGAGTCGTCCATCTCAAGCAGTTTCATCTCAACTTTTGATAGCTGTGGTAGAAGAGGTGTAGCCATGACCCGAAAAGAAAAAAAAGAGATGATGCTGAAGGCCAGAGACGAGCGGTTGACCTATCTCTCCAAGCGCGTCGAAGAAGGGGGGCAGTGGGCACTGGACCAGCTCAAGCAGACGGAGCCTGCGTTTGCGGAGAAGATGATTGCGAAATACGACGACCTGCAGAAGAAGGTCGAGAACTTCCTGGTCTCAAATCTTGGAGGAGAGAAAAATCTCTTTTTCCGTGAAGGGGTCAGGAGGCAAATGGACCAACTGCAGTCCGATTTATATGGAACATCATCTTCCCCTCTTGAGCGCTTGATGGTTGGACGTATTCTGATCTGCTGGTTACATGCCCTCCGCGCGGATGTAATTGATCCAGGTGAGTCTTTGCAGAACGCATCACTTGTCCAAGAAACTCGGGATCGGACAAACCGGCGTTTCTTAAGGGCCTGTAGGGAGCTGGCGGAGGTTCGGAAGCTGCTCGGCCCGAATATCCAGGTCAATGTCGCAGAAAAGATCAATGTTCTGAACGCTGGGATAGTGACGAAGGGGGACACAACGTAGGCCACTGAAAGAGATCAGCATGGATAGGGGGCGATGTTTTCAGCCCAGACAGGAGGCCTCAAGGCCGACGATGACAGTTACCAGAAGTCCATCCCGCTCCCCAGGTGATGGGAGAAAAGATCGGCACGGCTTCTCCTCTGTGCGGTTGTCTTGACGCTGCAGAAGGGGGGGGAGCCGGGCTTTTTTTAGTTGACACTGTTCTTTCCTCAGCGTACATTGCCCGTAAGTTCAAAGCCGCTCGGGGCTCCGCACATCGGGAGGTGGGCACGATGGACGCTCTCAAATATTGCAGTCGGGGATAACGGTGACAGCCGCATCTGGATAGATGCGGCCTTTTTGTTCCTCAGGAGACCAAACGTCAGAGAAAGTAGCGGGAGAAATACGAGTTTTGAAATCTTTTTTCTCAAGGGGTGCACCACAGCCAATCGTAGTTATACTGCTACCATCGTAATGGATTTATAGACGGCTCTTAGGTGGACGGCTCGCCCTCCACAGAGATGGCAGGATGCGGGTGATCCTGGCGAATCTGACCGGCGAGCCGCAGCAGGTCACGATCTGGAACCTGAGTGGGTCCGTTCGCGTGTGCCGCCTGGACGAGACGAACGCGCAGAAGGCCATGGTCGCACTGGAGACCTTTCGCGGAGGTGGAAACTTCTGAAAATTGCTAGGAGGATACCCGAAATCAAGCTGCTTCCTTATGCCATCGCGCAGATCGATAGTGAATAGGAAAATATTGTTTTTCAAGGTATTTTGCACTGGAGAAAAAATACTTGACAACTTTTTCCATATAATTATATTATCACACCGTAAGATCGCATGACGGGGGTGTCGGGGGCTTTTCGCATTCCCTTCCTGATCCCTCCTTTTCATCCCTCTCATCTTCTCTTGTTGCATTGTAAAGTTGTATAACGGGAGCGTCGGGGAATTCATACCGCTTTTTTAGTTCCCTTCCCTTCGTTCATCTCACCTTTTTATCTTTTCATCCTCAACAGGTGTGTCTTAGCCTTTGCCTGTCTTTGGACAGTAGGGGGGAGGGCTGATCTATGACACGAACCTCTCCTTTTTTTGATCGCGCGTCTGATCTCTTCTATTTCATAATATCCAGTTCGTGTTCATATATCCAGTTAGTGTGCAATCGACATACTTTGCTGGTATAAGACCATGTCCCGATTTGCCATCCGATTAGGGCTGGCTCTCTTGTACATGTGTCTGATCTACTGTCTTGAGTCGTGCTCAGATAGGCAGACCCAGATCTTATCCATCCTCTTGAATCCGCGAGACTACGAGGGAAAACGGATCACCATAGAGGGGACTGCGTCAGAGGCCGTTTCCTTCATGGGATATGGAGGATTCGGGGTACGTGATGAGACCGGCGAGATCTTTGTGGTCACCAATCGCGCCGTGCCACAGAAAGAAAGGTCAGAAAGTCAGAGTTGTGGGATCGGCCAAGCAGTTGGTTTCATTGGGTGGTGCCTCTGTTGTCATTTTCTTTGAACAGGAACTGCCAAAGCAGAAGTGACGATGCTTGTGTTTTGAGGAACAACAGTGTCAAACTGCTGTTTCTTCTATTCCGTTTTCTATATGGTTTTCATCTCACTCCTGTTGTTCTGGTTGTCGATTTTGGGGCCGCTGATCGCTGGGATCTTGGGTGGAAAGAAAGCCGGAGACGTGGGGGCTGCTATCCGCTGGGCGTTGAAGGGGGCTGGTCCCACCCAATCCGGGTGAGCAACTCTTGGATCTTCTGGGCATTGGTCCCTGGGATGGCCTCAGGGATAGTATCTTCATTTTTCTTTGGGATATCCGACAACAATAGCGAGAGTTTCCAATGGTCAACTGTCCACACTGTGAACCAAAGCGGGGTGTCCGGCAGGAAGACAACTTCTGCTCGGGTTGCGGCCATCGGCTGAAGAGCCTCAGCCTGTCCACCCAGACGCTTGCCCTCACCTTGTCAGAAGGGGGGGGCGAGGGGATCGTGCAGCTTGGCAACACCGGAACGAAAGATGTTGTTCCGGTCAATCCCGTCAGGGTCTGTCTTGCCTTTGAGCCGACGACCGAGGCGATGGTTCTGCACGACGAACAGGGGGCCCCAATCGGAGCCTGTCAAGGACTTTGAGACACGTGCGCGAAAAAATTACTGACGTGGTGCATCTGAGCCGACCTCGATCGGCGCGTTGATCCAGACCTTCTTTGGGAGGGGCCGTATGCGAGGCGACCCGTTGACGAAGCGCTCCGGGTTGGC
>SICM01000136.1 GCA_009694805.1 Candidatus Latescibacterota bacterium | reverse complement strand
AGCTTTCGGGCCTGAAATATAGGCGTCAGCTTCACCAACGAATACGGCTCTCTAAGAGGCGGTTCCTGCGATAATCCAAAACTGCTATTTATATCAGCTAAAACAATATCTTGCGTCAATTTTTGGTAATCGTGAGTGAACAGTGTCATGGCACTCGTACGCTGGCGACCTGCGCAGGGCTTTTTCCCGCAGCTATGGGATATTCAGAATGAGGTCAACAAGGCGTTCAATAACGCCCTGGAACCTTTCTCCTCCGAAGGAGGCGAATTCCGCAGCGCGTGGCACCCTGCAGTGGACATCGCCGAGACGGAGAATGAGCTGATCGTCTCTGCGGATCTCCCGGGCGTCAACAAAGAGGACATTAAGGTCAACGTGCAGAACAATGTCCTGACCTTCAGTGGCGAACGAAAGCAGGAGTCGAAGCCCGAAGAGAACAACGTCCACCGCCTGGAGCGGTCCTACGGGTTCTTCTCCCGGTCTTTCACGCTGCCCGCTACGGTGAAGGCCGATGCGATTAAGGCGGTCTACAAGGACGGAGTGCTCCGGTTGACATTGCCCAAGGTCGAGGAGGCTAAGCCCAGGCAGATCGTTGTAGATGTGAAGTGTTTGGAGCTAAACCCAGGCACAGCCTGACGTTAGGAGGCTGTAGGGCGGACCACTTCCGCCCTCCAGCTGTTTTAGATGAATCATCAGGAACAGGCCGACAGAAAGCGATAAAAGGCTTTTTATCTCGACATACATTTTCATGTTTCAGTCGACCAGAGACGTGGACCGCTGATCGCTGTAGAATAAGGATCTGGTCTGCATCGTCCAGGAGATCTGCCATGACGACGCTTACGAACCATGCCCTTAGGGACATCGACAGAATTAAAAATCTTGTGCTGAGTGTTCCTCTGCAGCACGGGTATAACGAGGTTGAGCGAAAGGGATTTTCGTTCCCTGTGGACCTCTACGAGACGCCAGATGCTTCTGTGATCGTGGCCGACCTGCCGGGAGTGTCAAAGGACGACCTGAAGGTCCAGATCGTCCAGAACCAGCTTCATATTTTTGGTGTTCGAAAGAATCCGAATTCGGCGGAATATCTGCGGAGTTTTCACCTGCCAGACCCGGGCGTGAAGGTGCAGGCTCATTTCAAGGACGGGGTCCTGACTGTGAAGTTGCCCAAGCCCGGCCGCGTAGAGTCTATACACATTCCGATGACGGCGGACTCGAACTTCACCATTTAACTGGGGAGAATTATTATGGAAGGTCGGCCGCGCCGAGGACGTCGAAGACGACCAAGCCCGGATCAGACTCCGGCCCAACAGGGAACCGTCTTGACGCCGGAACAGACGCCCATTTTAGGCCCTCCGGAGGATGCGCCTCCGCTTCAGGAGCAGGATGCAACGGTGACCCCGATTCCGGAGGAGCCGGCAGTTCAACCCTCGCCCGCGGCGCCTTATACGGAAGCGGTTATACAACCGCAGACCGTGGATCAACCCTTGCCGAGTCTGCCTCAGGTGGTACAGACGCCCCCCCCGGCCCCACAGCAGCCCCCGTCGGTACATCGCGGGGAACAGCGCCATGTCTCAAGCCACCCGAAAGGTCAGCAGAGAGAACACGGACGGGGCGAGCAGGGAAGGGGTGGCGAGCAGGGGAAGGGTGACCCGAAAGGGGATCAGGGCCGCCGGCAGCAGGACATTGTAGATCAGGGCCGCCGGCAGCAGGACGGTATTGTCGCCGCCTGGTCCATCCCGATCCGGGTGGATAGCGAGATCCGCCGCATTGAAGATATGTTGCGTGATATTCGGAAGGCCCTCGAAGACGAGTGCATGATCGGCCAGGAGGATGCCTCGGAACGCGTCCTACTGGACCTTGCCGTGAACGCCATCCGGGATCGAATTACGATACATCGCATTCAACCTGTCACCCGGGACTTGGACGAGACGGAATGCCTCCTCCGCCTGAGACAGCAAGCCGACCGTCACGTCGTGGAGATGTTGACGGCGCTCAAGAGCGCCTGAAAACCGAATGCCCACTTAAGGAAGAGATGATTTATGGATGTCGATACCACAAATGTACCGGAGCCTCTCGACCGTTCTCTAATCCGCTACATGAAAGAGATTGCCGATTCCTCTCCGCTCGCCTCAACAGAGGAGGCGGAACTCGCCCGCCGTATCCGGATGGGCGACGTGGAGGCCAGAAACAGGCTGGTTCACGCTAATCTCCGTTTCGTGGTGAGCATCGCCCTTGGGTATCGCCACCGGGGGCTCTCCCTGGGCGAGTTGATCAGCGCCGGAAATGTCGGCCTGATCACCGCCGCAGAGCGGTTCGACGAGACGCAGGGCTACCGGTTTATCTCCTACGCGGTCTGGTGGGTGCGGCAGGCCATCCTGCAAACCCTGATGGAACAGCGGACTGTCCGGATGCCGGTCAACCGATTCGACCTCCTGGCTCGTATCTCCAAGTCGTTCTCCGGCCTTCAGCAGAGGCTCTATGCGGACCCGGCGGCTGACGACATCGCCGCCGACCTGGGCGTTACACTTAAGGACGTGGAACGAACCCTGCTGGCCAGCCGATCCTCGCTGTCGCTCGACGCGCCGTTCGACACGGAATCGGGGAACAGCTTGCTCCAGACCCTGGCCGACCCGGCACAGGCATCCCTGGATGAGAATCTGGACAAAGAGAGGATGCAGCAGGACATCTCGGAGGTGCTGGACACGTTGAATGAACGGGAGTCGGACATTCTTCGGCTCTACTTCGGTCTGGAAGACGGCGAAGGAAAGACGCTGGAGCAGATTGGGGAGCACCTCGGCATCACCCGGGAGCGGGTGCGCCAGATCAAGGAGACGGCTATCCAGAAACTGCGCCACGCGCCACGCGCCCGTCGCCTGAAGCCTTATTTGGAGACTGTGTCATAGCAAAGGGGGCGAATAGTAAAAAAGAGAGTTGCCCTTGCCCTCCTTGATTCTGAACAAAGTTATTAACCCTTTTTAAAATGGAGGAAGTAGGCGCTTCCTCGGCGCTGAAATAAACCTATGGGAAAAGTTATCGGTATCGATCTGGGGACCACGAATTCCTGTGTGGCCGTGATGGAAGGCGGACAGCCTACGGTCATTCCCAACTCAGAAGGGGCACGCACCACACCGTCCATCGTGGCCTTCACCAAAAACGGGGAGCGTCTGGTCGGACAGGTGGCCAAGCGCCAGGCGATCACCAACCCCCAAAACACGATCTACTCGATCAAGCGGTTCATGGGACGGCGCTATGAAGAGGTGGGACGAGAAATCGAAGAGGTCCCCTACAAGGTGAAGCAGGGGGCAGGTGATATGGCGGTGGTGGAGGTGGAGGGAAAGGACTATACGCCGCCCGAGATCTCCGCGATGATCCTGCAAAAGATGAAGCAGACCGCCGAAGATTATCTCGGCGAAAAAGTTACGCAGGCCGTGGTCACTGTGCCCGCCTACTTCAACGATAGCCAGCGGCAGGCCACGAAGGATGCGGGGCGGATCGCCGGTCTGGAGGTGCTGCGGATCATCAACGAGCCGACGGCAGCCTCCCTGGCCTACGGCCTGGACAAGAAGAAGGACGAGAAAATCGCCGTCTATGACCTGGGCGGAGGAACATTCGACATCTCCATTCTGGAGATCGGCGAAGGGGTGTTTGAGGTTCTCTCCACAAACGGTGACACCCATCTGGGTGGGGATGACTTCGACAAGCAGATCATCGACTGGCTGGCCGGGGAGTTCCAGCGGGAGAACGGCATCGATCTGCGGAAGGACTCAATGGCCCTGCAACGTCTGAGGGAGGCGGCGGAGAAGGCCAAGATCGAACTCTCCTCCTTGATTCAGACGGACGTGAACCTTCCGTTCATCACCGCCGACCCCAGCGGCCCGAAACACCTGAACATCACGCTGACGCGCGCCAAGCTCGAGCAACTTGTCGATGACCTGATCAATCGGACCAAGGGCCCCTGCCTGCAGGCCCTCAAGGACGCCAAGCTCTCGGCCTCCCAGGTCGACGAGGTGGTGCTCGTGGGCGGGATGATCCGAATGCCCAAGGTGCAGCAGACCGTTAAGGAGCTTTTCGAGAAAGAGCCGCACAGAGGAGTGAACCCGGACGAGGTCGTGGCCATCGGCGCAGCCATCCAGGGAGCGGTTCTGACCGGCGAAGTGAAGAACGTCCTCCTGCTGGACGTGACGCCTTTGTCGCTCGGCATCGAGACGCTCGGTGGGGTGATGACGAAGCTGATCGAACGGAACACGACCATCCCCACGAAGAAGTCGCAGATCTTCTCCACCGCGGCGGATAACCAGCCGGGCGTGGAAGTCCACGTGCTTCAGGGGGAGCGGGAGATGGCCGCGGGCAACCGGACACTCGGCCGCTTCCACCTGGATGGCATCCCCCCCGCGCCGCGTGGAATGCCGCAGGTCGAGGTCATTTTTGACATCGACGCCAACGGCATCCTGAACGTCTCGGCCGTGGACAAGGCCTCAGGGAAATCGCAGAACATCCGGATCGAGTCGTCCTCCGGGCTGTCGGAGGCGGAAGTGGAGCGAATGGTGAAAGATGCCCAGGCCCACGCCACCGAGGACAAGCAGAAACGAGAGGAGATCGAGGTCCGCAACCAGGCCGACCAGCAGGTCTACCAGACCGAAAAGAAACTGACGGAACTGGGGGACAAGTTGAGCGCCGACTCCAGGGCCAAAGTGGAAGCGGCCATTGGAAGGGTGAAGGAAGCGCTCAAGGGGACGAACACCGACGAGATCAAGTCCGCGTCGGAGGCGCTCATGCAGGTCTGGAATAGCCTGGCCAGCGAGCTCTACAAACAGGCATCCAGCCAGGCCGGGCCGGAAGCGGGCCCCCAGTCCGAAACCGACTCGCAGGATCCGAAGTCCGAAAAAGGCAAGGCCGTGGACGCCGACTTCGAGGTCGTCAACTGACCTGTCGCACTTTATCTTTCCAAAAAAACAGGCGCTCGTCAACTGAGCGCCTGTTTTTTTGCTTCTTTGGACTGCCTGAACCTGATCTACAAAGGCGCGCCGCCAGAAACCCCCACCGCAGGAGTACAGCAGAACACCCCACTTTCCGGGGGCACACATTTCTGTGCGACCACTGAACGTCAAGGTTGCGGCGCGCAAGCCCCTCCGGCGTTTGAGGAGTGCCCTTCTTTGGCCCCACCTTTCTTGGGCAAGCAAGAAAGGTGGGAACGCCGGAAGGGAGGAGGGGTGGAATCAGCCCTTCAAAAACAGCTCGATCACCGGAACGACCACATCCGGCCTCTGGACCGGGAGAGTCAGCGTCAGCGTGTCCCTGCCCGTGCCCTGCGGTGTGGTGTTCCCCACGACCGCCGGGGGCTGGTGGAACCGGACCTCGGAGGCGTCGTTCAGAAGTTGGGCGTATTCCACCCGGCCCGTCAGCCCGTCTAAATGCACGTGCCGGAACGGCCAGGCGAACAGGTGGAGGTACAGTCGATCTCCCCTCTGCGTGAACCGGCAGTCCGGCGGGGCGGCGAATTCACTCTGCGTGGCCCCATAGATCGACCGGCCGTGCAGCCGCATCCACCCGCCGATCGCCTTCAGGGTACCCAGGGCGCGCGGATCGAATTCTCCCCGCGCCGTAGGACCGACGTTCAGAAGCATGTTGCCCCCTTTCGACACGGAGTCGATCAGCATGCGAACGAGCAGGTCTGGAGACTTCCAGTCCAGGTTGTCCCGGTCGTATCCCCAGCTCCCGTTGAGCGTCTGGCAGGCCTCCCAGATCACCGGCTTGTCGTTCACGTGCAGCCAGGACCGGGGCTGGTACTGCTCCGGCGTCTTGATATCCTGGTCGATCTCGGTCCGATCATTCAGGACGATGTCCGGCATCAGCTCCCGCACCATCCGGATCAGCTTCTCCGACTGCCAATCCTCCTTCCCTTTCCCCTTCGACCATCCCCAATCGCGCTGAGAATACGAGAAATCGAACCACATGAGGTCGATCTTTCCGAACCATGTCAGGAGTTCTCGGGTCTGCCCGTGCAGGTATTCGGCGTACTTTCGAATGTCCCGCCCGACGGCCTTCGCCCGGAACGTCTCGTCGTCGCGCATGGAATGCAGGCCGTCCACCGGGAACTCCGGGTGATGCCAGTCGATCAGCGAGTGGTAGAACCCGACCTTCAGCCCCTCCTCCCGGAACGCCTCCATCATCGGCTTGAGGAGGTCCCGTCCGGCGGGCGTCTTCGTGGCCTTGTAGTCGGTCAGGGCAGAGTCCCACAGACAGAACCCATCGTGGTGCTTGCTCGTGACCACGAAGTACTTCATGCCCGCCTCCTTCGCCGCCCGGGCCCACTTCCGGGGGTCATAGAGGTCGGGGTCGAAGTGATCGAAATACTTCTGGTACTCCTCGTCCGGGATCTTCTCCCGGTTTTTGATCCACTCGTGGCGGGCCGGAAGCGCGTAGATGCCCCAGTGGATGAACAGCCCGAGCCGGTCGTGAACGAACCAGTCGGTCTTGCCGGGCGTCGGATCGGGTCTCGGAATGGCCATGTCACGCTCCTCTCGAAAAAGTTGTAAAATCAGCTATCAGCAGTCAGCTATCAGCAGTCAGCAAGACCATCCAGATCTCTGTTTTTTGCCGACCGATGACCGCTGACCGCTTGCTCATAATTAAACCTCCTGTACTCCAAATGTCAACCGCAGACCCTCCCATGCGCGGAAACGCTTGATCGCGGACGGCGGGAAGGTTATATTATGAACGCTATGACACGCCTGTGCCTTCATACCGGATGGGTCGGCCTCGGCCTGCTCGTCCTCCTGCCGCTCCGCCTGTTCGCGCAGTCAGGCGCGGTCTCCACGCCGAAGAACGACTATGTGATCACCATCCACTACGACCTCGGCATGCACTGCACGGGATTCGACCTCTCCTACTGCTGCGTATTGCCCCCGTACAACAGCATCCTCGCGCAGGTCGTGAAGACCGCCGACCGGGAGGGCCTGCCCAGGCTTTTGAACGGCAGTGACCTGAAGGCGAACGGGTGGGTGCTCTGGTACGAGCACGACCGGAACACCTACTCCGAAGGACCCAAGATGCTCTACTGGAACGTCCCCTACGACGTGAACCGGAACGGCTCCCTCCAGGATCCCGTGGACTCTTTCGCCAATGGCGAGTTCATGCAACTCCGCACCTATGCCGAGAATCCACTCGGTTACAGGCTGATCGACACGGACGGCCTGCGGGTCATCGGCCTCGATGTGAACATCCCGACCGATCACGGCCCCACCGGCAAGCCCCTCAGTTTCAGTACGCTGGATTACACCGGCAACTTCGGGACCATCGTCTACGCCAGGCTCAATGACGGCCGGAGCGAGGTCCCCATCCCCCTGTCCATGCGAAACTACTTCGAGGCCCTCGGCCTGCCGCTCACGCCCTTCTTCGACGGCGCCACCGGCCACATCCGCGCCATCACCGAGGAGATCATCCGCCCCTACCAGATCGCCCGTGTCACGCTCTCCGCGTGGAAGGATAGGGATGGAGACGGACAGGCGCAGGGAGACGAGGTCGAACCGGTGAAACACCGGGACAATCGCCCTGTCAGTTTCACCGGTACGAACCCCATCGACGCGCCCGGGTGCGACCGCTGCCACGGTACCGCCGAGGCCAACGGGACGGAGTTCGACCTCTACCGCCCGGAGCGGGACTTCTGGAAGCGCACCTTCCCCAACACCTCCGACTACTACGCCCGCGTCAAGGCCGCGTCCGTCAGCATCCTGGAGATCCACGACAAGCGATCCGGCACGGACTTCCTGAAGAACTACAACCCCAAGGATAGAACCGGCGCGTCGATCACCCGCCTGGGCCGGCCCTCCGTCAAGTGTCAGGAGTGCCACGCGGACAACGTCGTCGGCGTTCTCGAAGGTGCGAAGGACCCACGCACCGGCAAGACGGTCTCCCCGCTGACGCGGGCCATGCACCTCAAACACCTCAATGTCCGGCCCCAGGCGGACGTGAACGGCAGGCCGGCGGACTGCCAGACCTGCCATCCTGCGCACAGTCAGAGCGGGAGCCTGGACCGGTATCCGCTCGATGTGGATGGCAGGTTTCGAGGCGGGCCATCCGGGGACATCCGGGACTTCTACGGCGGCTGCTTCATCGGACGCGACGTCCACTCCAACCCGCGCCACAAGGAGGAGGTCTCTCCCGCCAGTCATCTCAACTCCGTCGGGAGGTGGATGAAAGAGAACGTCATGAAAGACGGCAAGGGCCTCTACTGTACGAACTGCCACAACCTCGGCTCTCGTCTGCTCTACAAGGCCGACCATCTGAAGGACGCCCTCGACCAGACGGGCGAGACGCTCCGGAACAAGGACCTCAAACAGGTCGTCTCCGCGTTCCGCAAGAGGGAGCAGGGGCGCTACGCTGACTATACCGCTGAGGACTTCTTCGACCCGAAGGTCCGGCCCTACAACCGCGTGCTGGACGTCTGGACCGACTCCACGAATGCCCCTTATAATAGGGTGGACGACGCCGGAGACTACTGGCTGTCCGCCGGAGAGCCGCACTGCGCGGACTGTCACGCGCCCCCATTCGTCGAAGGCATGGGCGGGACCTACTTCCCCATCGATCAGGAGGGGAAGTACGCGCTCATGCGCTACTCGAAGGGGCATCACGGCATCTCCTGCCAGTCCTGCCACGAATCCACACACGGACTCTATCCGGTTGTGCCGGGCGGCCCCGACCCGACCACGTGGGACCAGGCCGCGCAGATCAACCCCGACGGCTCGCACGGCCCCATCAAATGCGCCTCCTGCCACGCCGTGGACGCCGAAGGGGTGCCGGTGAAACTCACGCCGGACAAGCTCGCGGCCTACTCCGACGTCGAATACCCGACCCGCTACGAGAAGGCCGTGGCCTACGCCCACACCGCGCGGATTCCGAGGGAACGGATTGCAGGGTTGCGGGAGGAATAGGGGAGTCATGACCCTCCGCATCCGCCCCATGACCCGGGCCGACATCCCGCACGGCATGCGTTTCAAGGCCGCCGCCGGCTGGAACCAGACGGAGGCCGACTGGGAACGTTTCCTGAGCCTGGAGCCGGAGGGGTGCTTCGTCGCGGAGAGGGGCGGCGAGGTGGTCGGCACGGCCACAACCTGCCGGTTCGGTCAGGCCTGCGGATGGATCGCCATGATCCTGGTCCCCCCGGAGCGCCGGCGTCAGGGCATCGGCTCGGCCCTGTTCAAACACGCCGTTGCCTACCTGGAGGGCCAGGGCGTCGCCTCCGTCAAACTGGACGCCACCCCTGTCGGACGGGCTGTCTACCTCCAGGTCGGGTTCGTGGACGAGTACGAACTTCAACGTCGGGAAGGGATCACGGCCACCGCCGAGCCCCACGGCGTCATCCCCATGACAGAGGCGCACCTAGACCGCGTGCTGGCCCTGGACCGGCCCATCTATGGCGCGGACCGGAGGGACCTCCTGATTCGGCTCTACCGGGAGGCGCAGGGGGCCGGAGGGTCGTTCTGCGGAGTCTTTCAGAAGGGGGAGGTCGAGGGTTACGCGATGGGGCGGCCGGGCGGCCGGGCGGCCTTCATCGGCCCTGTCGTCGCCCGCACGGAGGAGGCCGGCGTCGAGCTGTTCAAATGGGCGATGACCCGCGTGGCCGGGCAACCCGTCTTCTTCGACATCCCGATCCTCAACCCGGTCACCGTCCGCCTCGCCGACGAATATGGCTTCGTCGTTCAGCGCCCGTTCACGAGGATGTACAGGGGCGTCAACTGTCCCGGCGACCCGACGCGGATCTACGCCACGTCCGGGCCGGAGAAAGGGTAGACAGCCGGAATACCCATCCCGATCTGTTTTCCATCTTAACTTTTAATCTCCTTTCATCGCAACTGGAGGTCTCATGGCCGTGACCGCAAAACCCGCTGCCGCTCTCATCGGGGACGAAAAGGCCCTCATCGACCGGATGACCACGCCCTCACCGGAGGTCCGAGAGGCCGTGTCGCAGATCGACGACGACCTGATGATCCTGGGCGTGGCGGGCAAGATGGGGCCGACCCTCGCCGAACTCCTGGTGCGCGCCGGCGCCCGCCGCCGCGTCCTGGGCGTCTCCCGGTTCTCCGACCCGACGCAGCGCGATGCCCTGGAGGCCGTCGGCGTCAGGACGATCAAATGCGACCTCCTGGACGACGCAGCCCTGAGCGCCCTGCCCGACGCGGGGCATATCTTCCTGATGGCGGGGTTCAAGTTCGGGGCCACCGGCAACGAATCCCTCACCTGGGCGATGAACACCCTGGTCCCGGCGAAGGTGATGCAGCGGTTTCCAGAGGCGAAGATCGTCTATGTCTCGTCCGGGAACGTCTATCGTTTTGCCAGGGTGGACAGAGGCGGGGCCAGGGAAGGCGATCCCCTCGAACCCATCGGGGAGTATGCGCAGTCCCGCCTCGGGGGGGAGCGGATGGTCCAGTTCCATTCGTCGCGTAACAGGACCCCGGCGGTGATCGTGAGGCTGTTTTACGCCACGGAACTGCGCTACGGCATCATCCTCGACATCGCCACGAAGGTCTGGAACCGGAAGCCCATCGACATCGCCATGGGCTATGTCAACCAGATCTGGCAGGGGGATGCCAACGCCAGCCTGGCCCGCGCCTTCCCGCTGTGCGAAAACCCGGCCCGGGTCATCAACCTCACCGGCGCGGAGATCCTCTCCATCCGGGAGATCGCGCAGAAGCTCGGCGCGATCATGGGGGTGGAGCCGGTCTTCGAGGGCCAGGAGAGCGAGACCGCCCTGCTGGGGGATGCCACGGAGTGTCTGAAGGCCTTCGGGCCGCCGGCCGTGCCGCCGGCCACCCTCGTCGAATGGGTGGCGCACTGGGTGATGCGCGGGGGCACGACCCTCAACAAGCCGACCAAATACGAGTCCCGGACCGGGACATTCTGAACGCGCCGAAACCTCGGAGGTTCTCAATGGGTTACATGCAGGTCTATCGGGTCGGGTCCAACGAAGCGGACACCCCGCTGAACCGGATATCCACGCTGCTGAACGGTGAGGGGATCGACTGCGCGGACCTCGGCAACGAGCGACCCCGGACAGGCTGCGTCCTGGTCGATTTCAGCACCGGGGAGAAGCTAGTGAGCCAGGTCCAGGGGATGCTGCCCCAGTTGCCCAACATCGTCGTCACCAGCACCCGCCTGCTGGGGGAGAAACAGCTCGCCATCGCCGATGAATTCGTCTCCCCCGACCTTCCGGACGAGGAGATCATCCGGCGGGTGGAGCGCATGCACAGCCTGGCCGCCCGGATCGTCGAGGTCCCGACCCCGGTCCACACCCGCGTCCTCCTGGACGGTGACCTGGACAAGGAGGACAGCCCGCTCCACGATGTCGCCACCCTCCTCTCTGCGGAGCAGATCGCGTGGTCGCCCCTGGAATCGGGAGAGGAGCAGGACCCGGAGGGCACGGGCATCCTCTACACGGCCTGGAGGCGGATCACCTACGCCGAGATCCTGTTACGCGATTTCCCAGGCTATGCCCATATCCATCTCGCCTCCACGCAGGAGCACCTGACGGATGCGATGACCGTGGACGACCTGGTCTATCCCCCGCGCATCAACCGGGAGGAGGTCCTGGCGCGCCACCGGCGGCTCCTCCACCTGCTGGAACGGCTTCGTAACCCGGATGCCTTCCGGAACGACCCGGAGATGACCCGCGCCCCCAACGTCCTGTTTGTGGGCGAACGGCAGCTGGGCCACGCGCTCCGCCAGAAGTTCGGCGATACGATCAACATGACCGTTCAGCCCTCTGTCGCGGGCATGCGCACCGAGGCCCCTAAATATGACATCATCCTGATCCACCTCGGGGTCAAGGACGAGGCCCGTGAGCGGTCCCAGCTCCTCCAGTTGCTTCTCAAGATGGAGCCCAGACCGCAGATCGCCCTCCTGTTCCTGAGTCCTGCGACCGACCAGATAAAGGCATTCTGCGAAAAACAGGGGGTGGCCGTCATCGAGTCGAAGCAGGCCGGAGAGGTGCAGGAAAAGCTTCTGGAGATGCGAAAGAAAAAGGTCTCTCAAGCCAAAACATAAAAAAACGCGGGGCCATCCCGCGTTTTATGTTTCTGCTGTGGAATCGTAGGGGGGGGTTCAAACCCGCCCCTACTCCGGCGGGTTGGCCGTCAGATCCTCCACAATGAAGTAGAACTGTTCGAGGTGGGCGTTGTTGGTCCGCAGCCGGTCGCACAGGAGGTGGGCGAATTCCCGGTAGATGTGGAGGCCGATCTCTCCGTCGGAATCCATGAGCTGGTAGAGGTCCGCCTTTCCGACGCGCAGGGCTATGGTGTTCTTGGCCGCGAGGATGGAGGCCGAGCGGGGCCGGTTCGTCAGCACGCCCATCTCGCCCACCACCCCCATCTGGCCGACGGAGGCGAGTTCCAGCCCGGCCGTGGTCCTGACGCTCAGACTGCCCGACAGGATGACATAAAACTCTGAACTCTCATCTCCCGCTTCGCACACGACCTGTCCGGCCCCGAAACGGGATTCCGAGCAGATGTCCAGCACCTTCTGGAGTCGATGGGGAGAGAGTCCCTTGAAAATCGGAATCCGCTCCACGACCTTCGTCATCCTGGATCGGTCCATAGGGCCGCCTGCCTGAAAAGAGTGGGGGGGTCTATCGGGCTGCTAAAGCTCGAAGCCCAGATGAATTTCGGTACGGGCTCTAAGGGGTTGTGAAGAAATAAGCGATTGATTTCGACAGGGCGCGGTTGTACCTTTGATGCGTGAACTTCAATATCTTGCGCAGAAAGTACACGGTCCTCAGGCCGGCGTTGACGGAGCGGTCGAGGCGGCTTTGGTCGGCGACCGA
>SICM01000135.1 GCA_009694805.1 Candidatus Latescibacterota bacterium | reverse complement strand
ATGGCTTCGGTCGCCGACCAAAGCCGCCTCGACCGCTCCGTCAACGCCGGCCTGAGGACCGTGTACTTTCTGCGCAAGATATTGAAGTTCACGCATCAAAGGTACAACCGCGCCCTGTCGAAATCAATCGCTTATTTCTTCACAACCCCCAGGCCCCCCGTCGGCGCTGAAGACCCGGTAGCCTTCCTGCCGGAGCCGCTGGTCCAGGAAACGCCGGATCATCCGGTCGTCGTCCACGATCAGGATGGTGCGTGGATGCATGAAAAAACCTCAGAGAAGGAATGAGGGGTGAGGAATGAGGAATGAGGGAGAAGGGTGGCCCTCGATCCTCAAGCCTTACCCCTTTGTTGCGGCGTCACCGGCAGCAGCACCTTCACCGTCGTCCCGTGCCCCGGCTTGCTGTCGATCTCGATCCGCCCCCCGTGCGCGGCCACAACCCGCTGGCAGATCGCCAGCCCCAGCCCCAGCCCCTCCCGCCGGTCCGGCCCCTGCTGAACCTGGTAGAACTTCCCGAAGATGCGCCCCTGCTCCTCCGGTGGAATGCCGATCCCCGTGTCAGCCACCGAGATCTCCACCCACTGCCCCTCCCCCGAATCGGGGAAACGGGGAACCGGCGAATCGGTGAAAGTTTTTTTCTCCGTTTCTCCGTTTCCTGCTCCTGCCTTTACCTCCACTCTCCTGCCCTTGAGAACGACCGTCCCGCCGGGCGGGGTGAATTTGAGCGCATTGTCGAGGAGGTTGTCGATGACCTGCATGAGGCGCTTCTCGTCCCCGGTGAACGCCAGGTCGTCGTCCGGAATCTCGGTCTTCAACGTCAGCCCCATCTCCCCGGCCTTTTCGCGAAACGACAGGTCGGCGCTGGTCAGCAGCAGGGTCAACAGGATCTGTTCCTCCGGCCGCACGGCCATCGGGTCTCGCTCCAGGCGGGCCAGCAGGAGCATGTCGTCGATCATCGCCTTGAGCCTCTGCAGGCCCATCCGGGCGTGCTCGAACAGGGCATCCCGCTCCGACGCCTCCATCCAGCCCCCCTGCCCGAACCCTCCCAGGGCCCGTTCGATGCCCAGGAGGGGCTTGAGCAATTCGTGGCGGATCATCGAGAAGAAGTCCTCCCGCAGCCGGGCCCCGGCCTCCTCCGCCGCACGGCGTTCGGAGATGTCCCGGACCGTCAGGATGACCCCGTTCCCCCGGGCCCCGATGGAAAACGGCCTGGCCACGACCTCCACCGGAGGGGGGCCGTCCAGCTCCCACCGCCGCTCTCCCGCACCGGCCGTCAACTCCGCCAGCATCGGGCCGGCAGCCTCGGAACCCGCCTGAATCCCCAGGACCTCCCAGATGCCCCGCGCCTCCATCCTCCCCTTCTCCAGCCCCAGGACCTCCCACGCCGCCCGGTTGGACTTGACGAGGTGGCCGTGCCGGTCGAAGATCAGCACCCCCGCGGGCACGATGTCCAGGATGGCCTCCACCTCCCGCTGGGACACGGCGAGTTGCTGCTTGAGCCGTTCCGCCGTCTCGATCTCGTAGATCTGTTTTCGGAGCGAGGCCCCTTCCTGCTGCTCTGCGGTGAGCGACAGGGCCGGGCCATAGACCTCCGGCGCAGGGGAGAGACCGAACCCTCCCCACCCGCTCTGGACCAGGACCTCGCGGACACAGAGATCGTCCAGGACGCGCCCCACCAGGTCCGGGGGGTGCGAGAAGCGGGCCGAGAAAGCCTCGATCTCCGCATCCAGAAACGGATTTTCGGCCAGGGCCACGACGATCCGGCGCTTGAGATCCACCTGCTCCGGCCCCAGGCGATGAAGCAGGGCAGAGACGTCAGACATGGAGATAATGAGGAGTGAGAACGAACAGGGGAGAAAACACGAGTCGAAAGAACAGTCACACGAGAGTCACGGGTCACGAGTCACGGGTCAAAGACAATGGAGGGGGAGGTTGGGGACCCGCGACACGGGACTGCTTTTGACTCGCGACCTGCGACAGGGGTTGACTGTTCGCTTGATTGGGGAATTTGAAACCAGACCCCGGGGACAGGGCCTGAAAGTTTTCAAATATAAGAGTATGAAGAAGAAAAAACAAGCTACATTTTCCGTTGCGCTCCCGTCGGGATTTGACTATATTTCTACTACATATCGGACGAATTTTAAGATAAATATCAATATATAGTAGATATTATAGTTGTAAATGCTCTCTGGAGAAAGACGGCCTGCCGGCAGCCCACGCCCCGGAGCAGACCGCGCAGATTCTGGACCCTGGCTCACTCCGGGTTCAGCGGCGGGAGGCGCGTGAAGGGGGCGCAGAAGATCTCAGCGCATGAGAAAAAACCCGAAAATCTCCTTGACCAACACAACATTTTGTGCTATATTTAGCGGTGTCCACAATTAGTCGATGAGGGGAGCCTCAATGCGGTGCCCTTACTGCGATTCTCTGGAAGACAAGGTCGTTGACTCCAGATCCAGCAAAGAGGGGAATGCGATCCGCAGGCGACGGGAGTGCCTGGCTTGTGGGAGGCGCTTCACGACCTACGAGTACATCGAGGACATGCCGATCACTGTCATCAAGTCCGATGGTCGGCGGGAACCCTTTGATCGCAGTAAACTATTTGCCAAGCTCCAACTGGCGTGTAACAAGCGCCCCATCCCCACAGCCAAGATCGAGGAAGTTGTGGACCGGATCGAGGCCAAGCTGATCGGGATGGGAGAGCGGGAGATCAGCGCCAAGAAGGACATCGGGCCCCTGGTGATGGAGGAATTGAAGGCCCTGGACCACGTCGCCTACATCCGCTTCGCCTCCGTCTACCGGCACTTCAAGGATCTCAGCGAGTTCGCAGAAGAGCTTCGCCAGCTCGGCACGATCCCCAAACCCAGCGAATAATCGTCTTTCCGTCTTCTGCAAGGAGTTACGTCCGCAGTTCGATGATGCGCCGTCACCCGGACCGACTTCCCCTCGGTCCCGTCTTCCCCACGACGGCGGCGCGCCTGCATCGTCATCCCCTTAAAACTTTCTCCCGCTCACATCCATTTATCCCGACGTCTGTACGTGATAAACCGCATCTGTTTCTCAATTCAGCGTCGTTAAACCAATTGATCTGACTTTCACACGAATTACGAATGAATCGAACGTCCGATACGTACTTCGGAGGAGGACGCGTCATGGCAGGCAACGGCAGGTCGAAGGCTCACGGCTCCAAGGGCAACGGAGGTCTGAATCACGGCTCGGTGGCAGTGGCGGAGGAGGTCACATCCATGAAAGACGCAGAATCCCCGGACCCCTCCTTCGATGCCGACGCCTACTACGGCGACAACACCCTGGCCGCCGACGTCCTGCGCAACAAATATCTGGCCCCCGGCGAGACCGGGCCGTTTCAGATGTGGGACCGGGTGGCCCGGGCGATGGCCTCCGTGGAGCAGGAGCAGGGTCAGTGGTACCAGGCCTTCTTCTCCCTCCTGAAGGACTTCAAGTTCATCCCCGGCGGCCGCGTGATGCACGGGGCGGGCCGCCATGACGCCAAACGTCAGCCCACGCTCAGCAACTGTTATGTCATTCCGATAGAAGAAGATAGCATCGAGGGTATCTACCACTGCCTGACCGAATCTGCCATGGTCTACCGCACCGGCGGCGGAGTCGGCACGGACCTCTCCATCCTCCGGCCCAAGGGCTCCCCGGTCAACGCCACCGTGGACCGCTCTCCCGGCTCCACGGCCTTCATGCACCTCCTGTCCGAGAGCACGAACACCGTGGCCCAGGCGGGTCGGCGCGGGGCGCTGATGCTCACGCTCCGCGTGGATCACCCCGACGTCGAGGACTTCATCACCATCAAGGATGACCCCCGCAGGATCAAGGTCCAGTACGCCAACATCTCCGTCCTGGCCACCGACGAATTCATGGAGGCCGTGATCCACGACCGGGACTTCGACCTCCGGTGGGGCGGCAAGGTCTACAAGACCCTGCGGGCGCGGGACCTGTGGAACAGGATCATCCACAACGCCCACGCCTCGGCCGAGCCGGGGGTCATCTTCTGGGATCGGATGAGGGCTTACCACAACGTGGAGTACGCCCACCCCCTCACCTCCACGAACCCCTGCGGCGAGCAGCCCCTGGCCTCCTACACCGCCTGTAACCTGGGCAACCTCAACCTCCTCCGCTTCGTCCGGGAGGACGGGACCTTCGACGACGAGGCCCTGAAGCAGGCCACGCGCACCTCCACGCGGTTCATGGACGATGTCATCGCCTACAACATGCCCAACCACGCCCTCCCCAAGATCCAGGAGGCCGTGGCCTCCGACCGTCGGGTGGGCCTGGGCATCACGGGCCTCGCAGACGCCCTGCTGGCCATGCGCATCCAATATGACTCGCAGGAGGCCATCGACACGACCGAGAAGATCATGCGGACGATCTGCTACGAGGCCTACGATGAGTCTGTGGAGCTGGCAAAAGAGCGGGGGGCGTTCCCGGCGTTCGACTGGGAGGGCTACTCGAAGAGCGAGTTCATCCAGCGCCTCCCGAAGGAGCTTCAGGAGAAGATCCAAAAGCACGGCATCCGGAACGGCACCGTCATCACCGTGCCGCCCGTGGGCACCGGCTCCATCGTGGCCGAGACCTCATCGGGCATCGAGCCGATCTTCTGCACCTCCTACCGCAGGCGGGTCAAGCAGGCGGACGGGGAGACCTTCCGGGAGTACAAGGTCTACCACCCCCTGGTCAAGAAGCTGTTCGGCGACGACGAGAACCTGCCCGACTACGTGCGCACCGCGCACCAGATCGACCCCTTCTTCCGGGTGAAGCTCCAGGGCGTGATCCAGAAGTACGTCGATTCGGCCATCTCCTCCACGATCAACCTCGCGAACGACATCTCCGTGGAGACCGTCGCCGACATCTACCTTACCGCTTATAAGGAGGGCTTGAAGGGCGTGACCGTCTACCGCGAAGGGTCGCGGGAGGGCATCCTCCAGACCGACGACTTCGCGTCTCAGAAAGAGGCCAAGACCGAGCCCGCCAAGCCCGCCAGAGGCTACCACCCGCGCCAGCGCCCGGCCGTCACCCACGGCGTCACCGTCCGCGTGCGCACGGGCGAGGGCAACCTCTACCTGACGATCAACGAGGACGACCAGGGCCTCTGCGAGGTCTTCTCGACCATCGGGAAGGCGGGCGGGAACGCGGCGGCCCAGACCGAGGCCATCAGCCGGCTGATCTCCCTCTGCCTCCGGTCGGGCATCGACCCGCGCGAGCTTGTGAAGGAACTCAAGGGCATCTCCGGCCCCACGCCCGTCTGGGAAAACGGACAGCTCATCCTCTCCACGCCCGACGCCATCGGCAAGGCCCTGGAGGCCCACCTCGACCTGCGGGAGGGAAAAGCCCCGGCCCTGGAGGGCGAAAAAAAAAACAGTGAACCCGTGAGACAGGTCGCTGTTCTGGAGGCAAAGGCGGACAACCCTCCGGCCGTCCGGTCCCTGGTCACCTGCCCGGAGTGCGGGTCCACGGTCTCACACGAGACCGGATGCCTCGTCTGCCGCAGTTGCGGATGGTCCAAGTGTTGATGGGGTGAAACGGCAATCCCTCGATACGCCCCTTCGGGGCTACTGCTCTGTCAAGATACCTTTGACAAGTTCTTTGAGTGGGACAGGCCTCCGGCCTGTCCAAATCCGCCTAAAATGCCCAGGCGAGACGCCTGGGCTACCCTTCAATCCAATCTTGACAGAGCACTACTCGGAATAGACGGATTTCCGTATGCCCTGAGTAGCGGCTGTAAACCGCGTATCGAAGGGCATACGTAAAATTCCGGCTCTCACCCACCCCCTGACCCCCTCCTTCTCCCGATGCCGGGAGAAGGAGGGGGTATTTTATCTCCTCGCCGCATCTCCCGCTCCACTGACCGCCCCGTCCGCACATCCCTGCCCCTCGCCCTCAACCTGTTGTCAGGTCCCCTCTCCCTTGCCTCTGCTCCAGGCAGGACGCGCCGCCACAATCCTTCCGAACACGGGACACCCTTCCCGGTGCGCCCCTGGCAGGTATCCCGTGCTCATCAAGAACTCTCCCACAATCTCACCCCCGGTGAACCGGAAGGTCCTCTTGAACAGCTTCACCCATTCCGCCTTGCTCAGCGGGTGGTGGTGCTCCAGCCAGGCCGAGAAAGACCCATACGCCTTCCGGATCTCCACCACACGTCGCGCATTCTCGATGGCCGCGTCAACCTTCAGGCGATTGCGGATGATGGCTGCATCACGGAGGAGTCTGGCCCGGTCTTTCTCATCAAAGGCTGCCACGGCATCGATATCAAAGCCCGCATAAGCGCTTTGAAAGCCGTTTCGTTTCTTGAGGATGATCTCCCAGGAAAGCCCGGCCTGGTTGATCTCCAGGATGAGCCGCTCGAAGAGCAGGGGGTCGTCGTAAAGCGGAAAACCGTACTCGGTGTCGTGGTAGGGGCCGTGAACGGGATGTCCAACAGCAAAATCGCAATACGCGCTCATAGAGTCCAATCCCTTTTTATTGAATCACCCGGAACAACGTCTCCCGCTCCGCAGACCGCCCCGTCTGCGCATCCCGGACCTTCACCCTCAATTTGTAGACCCCCGCCGGCATCTGCCCCACGTCGATCTGGAGATACGCAAAATCGTCCCTGCGGCCTCCCGCATACCGGGCCGTGACCTCCGTCTCTCCGCGCCGGTCCCCACGCTCTAATTTTTCAAGCTCGCCGGAGGCCAGGTTCCGATCCGCCAGCACATATCTCACATGGTAGTCCACCACGGCTTCCGAGGCGGATATTTTTGAGACGACCATCTCCACCTCGGCGCGCCTCCGGGCCTCCGGCAGATCGAGCGGGACGAACAACGCCGGATCGACCTCCTGCTTCTCCGGCCTGCTGATCCGGTAAGAGACGTCGTACTCCGTCTTCCCGGACCCATCCGGCTTCAGGTTGTAGACCTCGAAGTAGACGGACACGGGGTTGGACCGATAGTACGTCCGCAACGGATTCGGCATCACCGCCAGGTCTTCCCGCCGTTCCGGGATGGGAATCCGCCGCTCGATCCGGCTGGCCAGCAGCAGGTCGCTCATCATCAGGCTCGTGTCCGCAAACGAGAAGGTCCGCAAATCCCGGAACGTCCCGATGGACTCCGTGTCCTTCTCCCGGACCTCTACCGCCATATGATACGGCCCCGGACCCACGCGAAGGGTCTTGAAAAAGATCACGTTGTTCCTCAGCAGACTGTCTACCTCTGCCTGCTCCTGGAGGACCGGCAGTTTCAGCCGAGTGAACCGTCTGGGGTCCCGATAGACCTCTTTCCAGCGCTCATCGAACAGGAAGACCCCATCCTCCAGGTCCACGAGACTGTCCGAATCCGAGGTCCTCAACCGCCCCTTGGGAATGGCGTAGGAGAATTCCACGCGCACACTGTCCCCCTGTCGGAAGGCGGCGACCTGGTGCGGCACGCTGTATTTCTTCCCCCGGTAGGGGTCCACGTAGCGCGGCGGAGTATCCCGGAAGACATACTGAGGGGAGACGCCTGAAAGATTTGTCACTCCTCCCCCAAACACGTCTGCAACGGCAAAACTCCAGCCGTCCATGCCGTCCTCTGCAAATTTGAGCTGAAACCCCTCGTAGGACCAGGTTGCTATATGAGGATAGAATTTTGAAAGGGCGGCCTTTCCTCCCAGACTGCCAACACTATTCGGGTCGGGCCCTTCGTGCGAGGGCCTTCGGGAACCCTGGTGAAGGGGCTGCCCGAAACGGATGTAGGTCTTTCCCATGCCCGTCTGCCATCCCGCTATCCTGTTGGATGGCTGGCTGAAGCGAAGGTTCGCGTAGGCCACCCGGCTGTAATGCTCCATCCGGTTTTCGTTGAATTCCGTCAAAAACAGCGGGTCCTGACCGTGCCAGAACCCGTCGCGTTCCGGGCTGTCCCCCTGGACTCCGGTCGAATCCCCGAACACACGCTGTCGTTCTGCCTGAAGCATCTGCCGCTGCTCCTTCTCAGTGGCAATCAGGTCCACGGACTCCATCATCGTCCGCTCCTCGGGCGACATCCGTTTGAGCGCTTCGGTGTAGAATTCATAAGCCTTCTGGTAGGAACCGGCAGTCTGGTGCCCCAGCCCGCAGAACAGCAGGGCGTCCTTGTCCTCAGGGTACTGCTTCAACAACTGCTCCGCGAGGGAGACCAGGGCTTCGGGCTGACTGTTTTCCACACAGATGACGCCTAAGTGATAGTACGCCTCCCGGAGTCGGGGGTCCAGCGTGATGCTCCGTCCCAGATAAGAGAGCGCTTTCTTCAGGTCCTCCTGGGCAAAATGGTTCCATTCAAGAAGAACAGGGTCCCTTTCCTTACGCATCCTCCATGAACCTAACACGCCGGGGACCCCGTGCGTAAGCGCGGGGGCGAAGGCGTCGCTTTGGGGTTGGGCGGGCTTTTGATCTTCAAGTGCCACGGGCGTAAGCCCGTGGGAATCTACTCCGGATTGGAGGTCGTATCCTGGAGGTTGGAAATGGGAATGGAAACGGGCATCTCAGCGGAGATCATACCCTTCCATCTGAGAAACTCCTTGAGATAATAATTCCCCACACCACAGGCCGCCTTCGCGCTTTTCGGATGCGTCTTTAACACCTTCTCATACTGTCGTGCAGCTTCGGACCATGCCCTCTGGTCCTCCATCAACTGCCCCTGCAACAGTTGGTAGTCCACGTTCTCAGGGTCCAGGCGAAGGGCTTCCTGGAGGGCCTCGCCCGCGCTCTGGCGGTCCAGAGGCGTCTTCAAAGCCATGTACAGTTTCGCCATCTCAAAGTGCGCTGGCGCATAATTCCAATCCGCTTTCAACACACGACGAAACGCCGTCAGACTCTCCTGTACAGGCGCCTGCCCGACCTGTTCCAGGGCTGCACGATACAGGGAGTCGGCCTTCTCTTTCGTGGTCATGGCCCCACTCTCGGTCCATGACCATACTATCAGCGCAAAGACATAAACCTGTATCTGTCTCATGGCTTACCTCCCCCCGATAGCGGCAAACAAAAAGGCCCCTCCACGCTGCCTCCATCCCTTCGTTCACAGGGAATGGAGAGACACGCAGACGGACCTCTTCCTGTTCGGTATATAAAGTACCTGTTCGTCACCGCGTTTCTCATTTCAGGCCCCCTGATTCGATCTCCTGAAACGTCCCCGACGCAGGGCGTTACTTCATCCAGTCCCCCTCCCAGGGGACTTTTTACCTTTTCTTCGGCCCGTTGTTCCGGACCCCGTTGTGCGTGGCCACGGTGACCCCCGGCAGCCCGGACATGCTCCCGGACATGCCCCTGAGCGTCCGGACCTTCAGCCTGGCGACCGCCGAGGACGGAAGCTGGGCCGTGGGAGACCCCAGGCTCTGCTTCAGCGTCCGCGACCCGAACCTGACGACCACCAGGCCGGCCCTCCGGACCGCTTCCGCAGACCCGCGCCCCGGACGCCGCATCGCAGACCCGGACCAGCGCCTGCCCGACGAACGCAAGGGGCCGGGGACGGACCCCACGCTGATGGCATTCTGGTCGCCATACGCATCGCCCCCCCGCCCCCCGAAGAACGCATTCCTCCCTGTCCCCCTGCCCCCCTTCGTCCCTCCCCCGGCCCGGATCACCCCCCCAAAAAATGGATTGGATGATGCGATCCCTGCCAAAGCCCCCCGGATGCGGCCCACGTAGGCCAGGGCAGCCGTCTTCCACCCTTCCCCTTCGTTCATGTCTATAAAACTCCTGTTTGCATGCTTGGCGATCTATTTCAATAACTGAAGACAACCGGCCCCCAGCCCTCCCCCTGCTCAAGGGGTAAAACCCTTATTTCCCCCTCTCTCCCCCAGCCTGCCCTGAGCGGAGCGGCGCTTTCGCGCCGCGCAGTCGAAGGGTGGGGGGAGGGAGGGGTATGGGGGTGGAAGGGGGGCTTTTCACGTCTCACGTCTGCTGTTTCACTTGACTCGGCCGGTAGCTCCACGACTGCCACTGCACAAATTCCGGGAGGCGTTCGTTCCTGAAGCCCGGAGGCGCGTTCGTGGAGTTCACGCGCGGCTGCCGGAAGAACAGCCCCTCCACGATAGCCGGCAACCCCGGCCCTTCCGGAACCTCCACCTGCTCCGGGAACGCCCCCGTCTCCTCCATCCGCCCCCAGGCGATGCCCAGTGCCCGCGCCAGTTCCGCCGGACCCATCTCCACGTGGTGCCCCTTGATGGCCCCCGGAAGGCGGCCCGTGTTCAGAATCTGATGGTATGTATCCCGTGCGGCCACGAGCAGGTTCTGACGCTTCAGCGCCACCCCGCCGGAGGGGCGGAAGACCGGCTCGGTCGGCCCCAGGACCCGCATCACCTGGACCGCGTCCGGGATGCGGTGATGCTCCAGCAGGAACGTCGCCGCGTGCGAAAGGACATAGAGCGCATCCGCTGCGGAAAGGGTCACCTCGCCCGCCTCCACCCAGTCCAGCCGCTCCGCCAGCCGCCCTGCCACACCCCTCAGGTCCGCGCGGGAGAGCCACTGCCCGTGCGCGTTCCCCTGCTCCCGCGCCACCTGGCCGAAGGTCGTCACCCGCACGTCCTTTCGCGAAGCCATCCACCGGGCCGCCCGCTTCGTCCACGCGAAGTGCGCCTCGCTGTCCTGCGGGGATCGGAGCGGCGCCCGCTCGAACTGCCGGCCGCGCGGGTACGGGGCCTCTCCGGGCCGCTGCCGGAACACCCCGCCCCAGTCGTACCAGCCCCACCACTCTGCCGTGACCCAGCAGGTCGGGTGGCCCAGACAGACCACGTGCGTCACGCCCCGCGCAATCATCTTCTCAAAATCGCCCTGAAATACCTCAAACTCCTCGTCCGGGTCACACGCCGGAGGCCTCCGGTCCGGCTGCGCGGGATCGGCATGAAACCCTCCCCAGCGCCCCTGGATGGAGACGGCGTGCCCGGCGCGCGGCACGGCGAAGATGTCCATCACCCACAGCGGCGCGCTCGCCCCCCCGAACCCCCCATTCCAGCACTTCACCCCGGCCTGCCGCAGGGCATAGGCCGTCTGCGGACTCGTGTTGCCCTGGTGCTGCACCCAGGCCGTCGGGAACTGCCCGGTGATCTCCGCCACCTGGTTCAGCCCCTGCAACTCGATGGACAGGGCCTTCTGCACCCCCTCGTCCCAGGACAGCCGCTCCCCGTAGACCATGGCCAGCTCCGGAAACTCGAACCAGTAGTTCCCGTGATAGTCGATCTCGTGCTCGGCCAGGGCCTCAATCACATCCCGCCTCCCCCGCTCCCGCAACACCCGCGCCTTCTCCCCCACCAGGAAGAAACATCCCGGCACGCCCACGTCCGCCAGATCCCGCGCCAGCCGCATGACCGCGTCATCCGACTCCGGGTTGACCGGGTCCTCCACGTCGAAAGCGATGAACACGTCGATCATATCCTGCAGTCCTTACTTTAGATGGATTATCTAACCCTTCCACCCTCCCCTATGCTCCGCCTACCTACTTTTCTTGCTCGTGCAAGAAAGGTGGGAAAGGCCGGTGAGGAAAACTCTGAGTGAGCACCTCTTTTTGCGCTTTCTTTCTGCCTGGCTGAACAAGAAATTCGTCAACCATCCTGTTCCTACCTCGCAGGGTCGAACGACGCCGGGTCCATGAACGTCTCCCGCCCCGTGATCATGTCCGCGATCATCTTCCCGGTCGCCAGAGACAGCGTGATGCCCGCGCCCTCGTGTCCGGCGGCCACGTAGAGCCCCCGACGCGCCCGGTGCGGCCCGATGAACGGCCTCCGGTCATCGCTGGCTGGCCGGAGACCCGCATACGTGCGGATGATCCGCCGCTGAGCCAGGGCAGGCAGGAAGCGGACCATGTTGCGGGCCAGTCCCCCAATTGCAACCGGATTGATCGTGCGGTCGTAGCCCACGTACTCGCGGGAGGCCCCCACCAGGATGGAGCCGTGCATCGTCCCCTCCAGGATCAGCCCGATCTGGAGGCTCTCGGCCCGGCTCTCCACGGTCGCCACGTAGCCCGTGTCCATCAGCGGGATGCGGAAGAGCGGCGGCCCCTTCTCCACGACCAGGATGTGCCCCTTGCGGGGCCGGATGCCGATCTGGAGCCCGAGCGGTCTCAGCAGGAGCGGCGTCCACGCGCCCGCGGCCACAACCACGCAATCGGCCCGGTACTCCCCATCCCGTCCCGCCACCCCATTCACCGCATCCCCCTCTGCGATCAGCCGCAGGTCGCCCAGCCCGTCGATGAGCCGCGCCCCGGCGGCCACGGCGCGGTGGTGGAGCGTCATGGTCGCCCGCCGGGCGTCCACCATCATGTCGTTCGGGAAATAGAGCGCCCCCGCCAGGTCCCGCGCCACGTGCGGCTCCAGCCGGGGGATCTCCTCCGGCTCCAGCCACTCCACCTCCGACGGGATACCCCACCGGACCATCTTGGCACGGATGGTCTCCATCGCCTCCCGCTGCGCCGCATCCTTTGCCAGGGCCAGGCACCCGGAGACCGTGAACTCCAGGGCATCGTCCGCCCCGTCCCCCAGCTCCCCGGCCAGCTGATGCCAGAGCCGGAAGGATTTTCGGGCCAGCTCGAACTCCGGGTCGTTGACCTTGTCCCACAGGAGCAGGAGCCCATCGCAGGCCCTGGAGGTCCCGGCGATCAGACGGCCCGCCTCCAGCGTCGTGACCCGGACCCCCTCGCGGGCCAGGTAGAAGGCGCAGGCGGCCCCCACGATGCCACCGCCCAATACGATCACATCAGAGGAATTTGTCATGGAATAAACAAGGGAAGTGCAAAATGCAAAATGCAAAACATAAAGTGCAAAGTATAACCCCGCCTTTCATTTTGCACTTTGCACTTTGCACTTTGCACTTTGGGCCTATGACGGAGTAACTGACTAATTCCATTTTCAAGTATTAGGGTGAATCGTGTAGTTCCAGTCCTCGCGAAACAGATGAGGCTTCAGTTTGATCCGGGCCATTTGCTCATCGGCCACGAAGACACCGGCAGGATACCGACCGTGA
>SICM01000134.1 GCA_009694805.1 Candidatus Latescibacterota bacterium | reverse complement strand
GCTCGATTTTTCAGCAATTAGGGGCGCAGAGGCCACTTTAGGCGGGCCAATGGGTGAGTTCTCCTAAGAAATGCTCGCAGAATCCCCCATATAATTTTTTGTATCTTATTTTTATTCAATATGTTAAGCTTAACTTTACGGAAATGGTTACCATTCATATCCCGGAGGGAATTGTGATGAGGGGGAAAAGGTTGGTCAGTCCGTGGATTCACGCGCTTATCCTCACAGGAACGCTTTTCACTTCGCTCCACGCCCAGGACCTGAAACCCGCCGGAAAGGAGTCCAGACTCACCATCGGCGGCCTGGTGCAGGCGCAGGGGGAGTTCGGGGACCAGGGGGACAGCCGGTTCACGAAGAACGACCGCTTCCTGCTCCGCCGCGCCCGGATCAACGTGCAGGGGGGATTCCTGGAAGAGTTCGATTTCCGCGTCGAGCTGGACCTGGGGGGCACGGGCAGCGCCCTCCGGGCGCAGATGACCGACGGCTACGTCCAGTGGAATGCCTCCAAGACCTTCGCCGTCCGATTCGGACAGTTCAAGACCCCGTTCGGGTTCGAGCAGCTTGTCTCCGACCCCGTCCTGTTCACCATCGAGCGCGCCCTGGCCAACGACCGCCTCACCATCAGCCGGCAGCTCGGCCTGCAACTCTCGGCGAACACCGTGGATAAACGGGTCACGGCCACCGCTGGCCTGTTCAACGGCAACGGCGTCAACAACGGCCTCAACGACAACGAAGACTTCGTCTACGTGGCCCGTCTCGCCGCCGTCCCCGTGCAGACGAAATACGCCGGACAGGAGGTCAAATGGTCCGCCGGATTCAATGCCTATGCCTCGCAGGACACCGCCCTCGCTCTGATCGACTTCGGGTTCGACGCCGCCCCCGGCGGCGCGCGGGACAACCTCTTCACCGGCAAACGGAGCGGCCTCGGCCTGGATTCGCAGGTTCACCTCGGCCCATTCGACCTCTGGGCCGAGGTCCTCTGGGCGCGGTTCAAGCCGGTGAACAGCCTTCCCGCCAACCCCCTCACCGCCAGGGGCTGGTACGCGCAGGCGTCCTGCTACTTCGCCAGGAACAAGGCCCAGGCCATCGTGAAGTACGAGATATTTGACCCCAACATCCACGCGGCCGGCAACACGACGAAGACGTGGGTGGCGGGGGTGAACGGCTACGTCAAGGCCCACGACATCAAGCTTCAGCTCGACGTCCAGCACAGCGACGCCCCCGGCCTGAGCAGCGGGGAGAACAAGGCATTCGTCCGCATGCAGGTTGTTTTTTAGCAGCCAACAGGACCCCGTCATTCTGAATCGCAAAGCGACGAAGAATCTCGTTCTTTTGGCGGAGAGATTCTTCGCGCCCTCCGGTTGCTCAGAATGACCGGTTCCCAAAACATTTTTTTGAGAGTACATTATGCAATCCTTCCGACGGATTATCGCCTGCATGGCCGCCGTGAGTCTGGGGTTGATCGGCGCATTTCCAGGGCCGTCCCGCGCCGACGACGCCGGGAAACCCGCGGCCATCACCTGCTACGCCGCCGCCAGCCTGGCCAACGTCCTCAAGGAAATCGGAGCAAGCTTCACGGAGCGGACGAGGGTCGAGGTAAAGTTCTCCTTCGGCAACTCCGCTGCGCTGGCCAAACAGGTCGAGCAGGCCGCGCCCGCCGACGCCTTCTTCTCCGCCAGCACAGAGTGGATGGACTACCTGGACAGGAAGGACCTGATCGAAAAGGACACCCGGACCGACCTGCTCAGCAACCGGCTCGTGATCGTCGCCCTCAAGGATGAGGGGTTCCGGGTGAAGGCTGAGAAGGGGTTCGACTTCCCCGGCGCCTTCAAGGGTCGGCTGGCCATCGGGGCCCCCTCCAGCGTGCCAGCGGGCATCTACGCGAAACAGGCCCTCCAGTCGCTGGGGTGGTGGGACGCGCTGAAGGACCGGCTGGCCCCTGCCCAGGACGTGCGGGCCACGCTCGCCTACGTGGAGCGGGGGGAGTGCGCCGCCGGGATCGTCTACGCCACCGACGCGAGGGTCAGCGCGAAGGCAGAGGTGCTCACGATGTTCCCGGAGGAATCCCACGGGCAGATCGTCTACCCCGTCGCGGCGGTGAAGGGACGGGCCTCCGGGGACGTGCGCCGGTTCCTGAGCTTCCTCCGGTCCAAGGACGCGCAAAAGGCGTTCCGGAAATACGATTTCATCTCGCTCGTCGAAGAAAAAAAGCCCTGATCCAGGAACGGACCCTCAGGCAAATTTTCGCCGGATGACCTGCCCTGTCGGGAATTTTCCTTTCTTTTGCGGGAATTTTTCTTATCCTTATTCCCGAACAGCCAGGGCATGGCAAGTAAAGAAAGGAAATCATCCCATGAAACGAATCGTCAGAATTGCGGCGGCGGCGCTCGGCGCAGCAGTCCTGCTGCTCGCGGTGCGCGCCTCCCTACACGGCGCGGATGGCCGGACATCGTCTCCGAAGAAGGTCTCGATCATCGCCTTCGACGATGCAGGCCGGCGGAAAGGAGGGGTCACGGTGGACAAGATCGACAAGACGGATGCGGAATGGAAGAAGCAGTTGACGCCCGAGCAGTTCCAGGTCGCCCGGGAGAAGGGCACGGAAAGGGCCTTTACAGGCGAGTACTGGGACAATCACGAGGAAGGGATCTACCGTTGCGTCTGCTGTGGCACGGCCCTGTTCAAGTCCGACACGAAGTTTGAATCCGGCACCGGATGGCCCAGTTTCTTCTCCCCCATTTCCGAAGAGAACGTCGCCTTGAAAACCGACGGCTCGTTGGGGATGCGCCGCACCGAAGTGCTCTGCAAGCGCTGCGACGCCCACCTGGGCCACGTCTTCGACGACGGCCCGCCGCCCACGGGCCTGCGCTATTGCCTGAACTCCGCGGCCCTGACGTTCGTGAAGAACGCGGAGGCGTCCGCGCCACCGGATTCGAGCAGCAGGGAGATCGCCACCCTGGGAGGGGGCTGCTTCTGGTGTCTGGAAGCTGTCTTTGAAGAACTGAAGGGAGTCGATGCAGCCGTATCCGGCTATGCCGGGGGAAAGGTCCCCAACCCCTCCTACGAAGCCGTCTGCTCCGGAAAGACCGGCCACGCGGAGGTGGTCCAGGTGACCTTTGACCCCTCGGTCATCTCCTTGAAAGACCTTCTCCAGGTCTACTTCACGATCCACGACCCCACGACCCTGAACCGCCAGGGGGCCGACGTCGGAACGCAGTACCGGTCCGCGATCTTCGTCCACTCCCCCGCGCAGAAAGAGGTCGCGGAGCAGGTCGTCCGGGAGATCACGGAGAAACACATCTGGGACCGGCCCATCGTCACGGAGATCACCCCTTTGCCGACGTTCTATCCCGCCGAGGAGTATCACCAGGAATATTATCAGCAGAATCCCGACCAGGGCTATTGCCGGATCGTCATCGCGCCGAAAGTGGCGAAGTTCCGCAAGGAGTTCATGGCGAAGTTGAAAAAGTAGGGGCGATCCTTGTGATCGCCCTTTCATCTGGCGAATTTGGCCTAAAATCATCAGATGGAGGGGCGATCCTTGTGATCGCCCTCTATCGTTCCCGGAGGTCTCCTTGTCCCTGCTGACCCCGGAGGAATGGGAGGTCCTGGCCCTCTCCCTGAAGGTGGGGATCGTCTGCGTCCTGATCAGCCTCCCCCCCGGCGTGGGGCTCGGCTATCTGCTGGCCAGAAAACAGTTCCGGGGGAAGCTCCTTCTGGACGGCCTCTGCCACCTCCCTCTGGTCCTCCCCCCGATCGTGACCGGCTACCTCCTGCTCCTCCTGCTGGGACGCCGGGGCATCCTGGGCGCGTTCCTGGAGCGGACGCTGGGGATACACCTCGCCTTCACCTGGAAAGGGGCTGCGCTGGCCTCCGCAGCCGTCGGGTTTCCGCTCATGCTGCGCGCCATCCGCCTGGCCATCGAGGCCGTGGACCCCCGCCTGGAGCGCGTCGCCCGTACCCTCGGCGCGGGACCCATGCGGGCGTTCTGGACCGTCACCCTGCGTCTCTCCCTCCCCGGCCTCCTGGTCGGCTCCCTCCTCACCTTCGCCCGCAGCCTGGGGGAGTTCGGCGCGACGATCATCTTCGCCGCCAATATCCCCGGCGAGACCCGCACCATTTCCATCGCCATCTTCTCCTACCTGAACGAGCCCGGCGGGGACATGGCCGCCGCCCGCCTGTCCGTCGTCTCCATCGCCGTCTCCCTGGGGACGCTTGTACTGAGCGAGTGGCTGGCCCGCCGGACGCGGGTGGAGTAACCCATGCTCGCCATCCGCCTGACCCGCCACCTGTCCGACTTCCAGCTCGACGTGAATGTGGCCTGCCCCTACCCGGTCACGGCCATCTTCGGCCCGTCCGGCGCGGGCAAGAGCACCCTCCTCAACCTCGTGGCCGGCCTCCTCCGCCCCGACGCGGGCGAGATCACGCTCGACGGCGAGACCCTCTTCGCCTCGGACAGAGGCATCAATCTCCCCCCGGAACGACGCCGGATCGGCTATGTCTTCCAGGACGACCTCCTCTTCCCCCATCTGACCGTCGCCCGGAACCTCCGCTACGGCTACGACCTGCTCCCTCCCCGGCTGCGCCGGCTGAAGATGGACGCCATCGTCGACCTGCTGGAGATCGCCCCCCTCCTGGACCGGCGTCCGGCGGGCCTCTCCGGCGGGGAGCGCCAGCGCGTCACCCTCGGCCGCGCCCTGCTCGCCTCCCCCCGCCTGCTCCTGATGGACGAGCCGCTCAGTTCGCTCGACCAGGGCCTGAAGGACCGCATCATCCCCTACCTGCGCCACATCCGCTCGGACCTCAAGATCCCCATCCTCTACGTCAGTCACTCCGTGGCGGAGATCCTGGAACTGACCGGGCAGGTGATCGTCCTGAAGCAGGGCCGCGCCATCGCCTGCGGGGACTTCTTCGATGTGGCCCACCATCCTGACGTTCTCCCCCTGGTCGAGGCCCACGGGTTCGAGAACGTCCTGCCCGTGGAGATCCTGTCCGGAGACCCGGCCCGGGGCGTCTGCCTCGTCCGCCACGGAGATCAGGATCTGAAGGTCCCCTACTGCGGCCTGCCCGCCGGGACTTCTATCTTCATCGGCATCCGCGCGGACGACATCATCCTCTGCCGGGAACGCCCGTCCGGCCTGAGCGTGCGGAACGCCGTTCAGGGACATATCACGGAGATATCCGAGGTGGAGGGGAAGGGGCTGGTCTACGTGGATGTGGGGAAGCGCCTGGCCGTGAAGGTCACGCCGGAGGCCATCGAGGAACTCAACCTGAAGGTGGGCGAAATCGTGACCTGCCTGATCAAGACGAGTTCCGTCCGCATCGGGCCGGAGGTGGAGTGAGGGGTCTTCCGTCGTTGACAAAAAAATCCCCCTCCCTCTTCCAGCATTGGGAGAGAGGGAGGGGGTCGCGACCCACGGGAGCAACAGGTTGTGTGGTCGGGTTACGGAGGCGGGTGAGGGCCGTTTCACGCTTCACACTTCACGCTTCACGCTTCACGTCTTACTGTTTCTCGCTCTCCCCCTCCTCCCCCGGCTCATCCATGAACTCGTCCTTGAGGGGCACACCCCAGATCAGGCCGTTGGGGTCGAACTCCGTCAGGGGAGGGCCGTCGTAGAGATTGGGGGTGAGTTCACCCCCGCAGACCGGACAGAACCGGAAGGCGGGGTGATAGGCCGTGTTGTTGTGGCACGCCTGGCAGACCTTGACGAGCGTGTCGAGCTTCTCCCCGCACCGCACGCAGAACTGAAAAAACCCGTCGTAGGGCGTCTTCTCCCCGCACTTGGAGCAGGTGATGACCTCGTGTACGTCCAGCTTCTCGGACGGGGACTTCTCGACCGTGACCGTCTGCCGGTCCGGGAGCGAGACATAGTCCACCGCGCACGGCGCAAATTTCTCCCGGAGCTGGCTCGACTGCACGGCGAGGTACTTCTCCGACATCCCGATGGTGATCACGACGTTGGGCGATATCCCCACGAAATGGACGTAATCCCGCTGGTTCCAGTCCCGCTGCTCCACGACGAGCGCCCCCACCTGCTCACAGAGGGCGATGAACGAAGTGAGCTTCCGCCGGTTCTGTCGCCGGAACTCCTCCTCCTCCTGCTCCATTTCGTAAAGCCCGCCCAGGTCGATGCGTATCATAAAAGTCCTTTCATCATCCCGTAAACAATCAACCGCCCTGCTCTGGTAAACCCTACGTTATGTAATATAAAGCAAATACGTCCCCCAAGACAAATTACATTTTAGGTTTCACCTCCAGCGCCTTCCGGAGGTACTGCCCCGTGTGCGACGCCGGGGTCCGTGCCACCGCCTCCGGCGTCCCCTCCGCCACCACGAATCCGCCCCCCTCTCCCCCCTCCGGCCCCAGGTCGATCACCCAGTCCGCCCTCGCCATCACGTCGGTGTTGTGCTCCACGACCAGCACCGTATCCCCGCGCTCCACAAGGCGGTCGAGCACCCCGATCAACAGCCGGACATCCTCGAAATGGAGCCCCGTGGTCGGCTCGTCCAGCACGTAGAGCGTCCGGCCCGGCCCCCCCTTCGCCAACTCAGTCGCCAGCTTCACCCGCTGCGCCTCCCCCCCGGACAGGGCCGGCGCGGGCTGACCGATGCGCAGGTAGCCCAGCCCCACGTCCGACAGTGTCTCCAGGATGCGGCGGGCCGACGGCAGGGCCTGAAAAAAGGTCAGCGCCTCGGAGACCGTCATGTCGAGCACGTCGGCGATGGAGAGGCCCTTGTAGCGGACCTCCAGCGTCTCCCGGTTGTAGCGCCGCCCCCCGCACCCCTCGCAGGCCACGTACACGTCCGGCAGGAAGTGCATCGCCACCTGAACCACCCCGTCCCCCTGGCAGACCTCGCACCGCCCCCCCTTCACGTTGAAGCTGAACCGTCCCGGCCGGTAGCCCCGCACCTTCGCCTCCGGGAGCTGGGCGAAGAGGTCGCGGACCAGATCGAACAGGCCGGTGGTGGTGGCGGGGTTGGACCGGGGCGTGCGGCCCAGCGGGGCCTGGTCCACCCGCACCAGCCGCTCGACCAGGTTCAACCCCTCGATGCCCCCGTGGGGCAGGGGAGGCGCCTGGGCCCGGTAGAGCCGGCGGGCCAGTGCCCGGCAGAGCGTGTCGTCGATCAGGCTGCTCTTCCCGGACCCGGAGACGCCCGTCACGCAGACGAACGTCCCGAGCGGGATGCGGGCGTCGATCCCCTTCAGATTGTGCCCGTGCGCCCCCCGGATGACCACCCACCCGGCGGCCTTCCGCCGCTCCTTCGGCATCGGGATTCCCTTCCGGCCCGACAGATAGGCCCCGGTCACCGACCCCTCCGACGCCCCCACCGCCTCCGGCGTCCCCACGGCGACCACCCGCCCCCCCTGCTCGCCCGCCCCCGGTCCCAGGTCGACCACAAAGTCCGCAGCCCGGATCACCTCCCGGTCGTGCTCCACGACCAGGACGCTGTTCCCCCGGTCCCGCAGCTCCACGAGGGCCTCCAGAAGCCTCCGGGTGTCGCGCGGGTGGAGCCCCACCGTCGGCTCGTCCAGCACGTAGAGCACCCCGGTCAGCCTGGACCCCACCTGCGTGGCCAGGCGGATGCGCTGGAGTTCCCCCCCGGACAGGGATTCCGCGCGCCGGTCCAGGCTCAGATAGTCCAGCCCGACGTGGGCCAGGAAGCCGATCCGGTCCCGGACCTCGACCAGGATCGGCCCGGCCACGGCCTCCGTCCGTCCGGCGAAGCCGAGCCCCTCCAAAAACGCCCGGACCTCCCGGATCGGCATCCGGGTCACGTCCGAGATGTTCTTCCCCCCCACCCTCACGCAGAGCGCCTCGGGCCGGAGGCGAGCCCCCCCACAGGCCGCGCAGGGTTCCTCAGGCTCCGGCTCGTCCTCCTCCCCCCCCGGCTTCACCCCCAGCCCATCGCAGGCCGGACAGGCCCCGTAGGGGCTGTTGAACGAGAAGAGGCGAGGCTCAACCTCCTCGATCCCCACGCCACAGTCGGGACAGGTGAGGCGCGCCGAGAAGGCCCGCTCCTCCCCATCCACGACGGAGACGATCACGACGCCGTCGCCCAGCCGGACCGCCGCCTCGAACGAATCCGCCAGACGACGGGCCACGCCCGCGTTCACCGAGAGGCGGTCCACCACGATCTCCACGGCGCGGGGCCTCTGTCCTTCCATCTCCCCTGCCCGATCCAGGGACAGGACCTCCCCATCGACCCTCACCCGCACATAGCCCGCCGCGCGCGCCCGCTCGAAGATCGGGCC
Source organism: Candidatus Latescibacterota bacterium (assembly GCA_009694805.1). Taxonomy (GTDB): domain Bacteria; phylum Latescibacterota; class UBA2968; order SICM01; family SICM01; genus SICM01. Next base: position 4,795 of record SICM01000134.1, on the reverse strand, counting down.
GGCCTCCTCCCCCTTCATCAGCGGGGCCAGCACCATCAGCCGCGTCCCCTCCGGGAGGGCCAGGGTCTCATCCACCATCTCCGACACGGCGTGCCGGACGATGGGCCTTCCGCAGGACGGACAGTGGACCGCGCCCACCCGCGCAAACAGCAGCCGCAGGAAGTCGTAGACCTCCGTGATCGTCCCCACCGTGGAGCGCGGGCTCCGGCCCGGAGGCCGCCCGCTGACGGCCACGGCCGGCGACAGCCCCTCGATCAGGTCCGCGTCAGGCCGCTCCATCGGCCCCAGCGCCTGGCGCACGTGGGCCGACAGGGACTCCACGTAGCGCCGCTGCCCCTCGGCGTAGATCGTGTCGAACGCCAGCGACGACTTCCCCGACCCTGACGGCCCCGTGATCACGACCAGCCGGTTGCGGGGCAGGTCCAGGTCGATCCCCTTCAGATTGTGCGTGCGCGCGCCCCGGATGACAATGTTCTCGGTGTACATGGAAACCTCCGTAGGGGCGGTTCGCGAACCGCCCCTACGGAACAATATACCGCCTTCTCCACCTGCGGGCAACCCTTCAATCCGTCCTCAAACCCGTGCGCCCCTGCGGCCCTTATGGGGCCAACATTATCTTGACATGTCTGAAGGGACTTGCTATTATTTCACAATATCCGATGACAAACGGAAAATCTGAAAGACAGGAAGTTTTTCTTTTCACGTTTCACATCTGCCGTTTCACGGCTTTTCATAACCACCCTCGCTTTTCCCAATGTCAGACACACCGCTCCATACGATGTCGGTGGACCGCCGGTTCATCGCAGGCCTGATCGACTTTCTTCGCGTGCACCAAGAGGAGGTGCTGGAGCGATGGTCGGAGCAGATCGCCCATTTCCCGGCCCCCCTCTCTCCCGCGCTTCAGAGACAGATGGCGAAGGTCTTCCTCTCTCTCCAGATCGCCTGGATGGAAGGGGAATCGGAGGCCCGGACCAGCGAGACGAGAGGCCAGGCGATGGAGGAGGCGATCCAGGGCGGCCTGACGGCGGCGGACCTCTCCAGGGCGCAGATCGCCCTCAAAAGGGCCGTCATAGACGCCCTCGTCACGTCCTATCCCGGCGACCGGGAACGCCTGAGCGCCACGTGCGCCCTCGTCGAAACGAGGATCGACGAGGACCTCATCGCCGTCAGCGACCTCTACTACCGCGCGCGGCAGCGCGGGCTGACGGGAGAGCTGAAGGCGTCGATGGAACGGTATGGCACCCTCGTCGAGACGATGAACGAGGGCGTCTGCAGGTGGATCGGGATTTCCAGATCACCTTCTTCAACAAGCGCATGGAGGAGATCACGGGCTACCCGCAGGAGGAGGCCCTCGGCCGGCCCATGTCCCTGCTCTACGACGGCGAGAGCCTGGCCAAAGTACACTCCGAACTGGAGAAGCGTCGGTCCGGGAGGCCCTCCGTCTATGAAGCGGAGATGATCACCCGGAGCGGCGCCAGGGTGCCGGTGACCATCTCCGGCGTCCCCATTCACGACGGGGCCGGAAACTACACGGGGAGCTTCGGCGTCATCACCGACATCAGCCAGCGCGTCGAGGCCGAGCGGGAACTACGGCACAGAAGCGATGTCATCGCCCGCCTCCTGGACATCGAGCGGAAGCGCGCCGCCCAGCTCAGCATGGTCGGCGAGATCGCCCGGCTGGTCCTCTCCACGCTCGACCCGGACCAGATCATGAGGCTCTCCGCCGAATCCATCCAGCGCAACTTCGCCTACTACGACGTCTTCCTCTTCGCCGTGGACGAGGCCGCGGGGGAGGTCCTGCTCACGGCCCACGCCGGGGCCTACCTGGAGTTCTTCTCCGAGGGCTACCGCCAGGCCATCGGAACGGGCATCGTCGGATGGGTCGCGCAGACGGGAGAGGTCCTGCTCTCCAACGACGTGGCCAAAGAGCCCCGCCGCATCCTGGCCTTCCCGCAGGAGGAGAAGACGGCCTCGGAGCTCTGCGTCCCGATCAAGCTGGGCGACCGGGTCATCGGCGGCATCGACGTCCAGAGCGAGCGCACCGGGGCCTTCGACGAACACGACGTCACCTCCTTGCAGATCCTGGCGAACCTGATCGCCAACGCCGTCGAGAACGCCCGCCTCTACCAGGAGATGAAGTTCGTCAAGGAGTTCAACGAGCGGGTCATCGACACCATCCCCATGCCCCTCCTGTTTCCTGGACAGAGACTTGAGAATCGTCTCCGTCAACCGGGCCTACTGCGAGCGAAGGGGACTGGGGCGGGCCGACCTGGAGGGCCGGAACGTCCGGGAGGTCTTCCCCGACTCCATACTCCTGCAGGACGACGTCCTGGGGGCGATCTCCACGGCCATCCGGGAGGGTCGGTCCGTCAAGCTGGAGAACGTCCTGCGCCCCCGCGAGTTCATGAACAAGGTGTTCAACATGTTCATCACCGGCGTGGAGCGGGGACCGGAGCGGCAGGCGCTCGTCGTGTTCGAGGACATCACCGAGGTCGTCGAGCGGGCCTATCAACTCTCCATGCTGCGCCAGGTGATCGGGACGATGCAGGGCATCCTGGACCTCGACCGGCTGCTCTATGCCATTCTCACCTGCGTGACCGCGGGCACGGCCCTCGGCTTCAACCGGGCGATCCTGCTCCTGGTCGACCGGAAGCGGGACGTGATCGAGGGGAAGATCGGCGTGGGGCCCGGCAGCGAGGAGGAGGCGTCCCATATATGGCGCAATCTGGCCGCCCAGAACCTCACGCTCGATGACATCCTGAGAGACTACGATAACCTGCCCGACAAAGACGGCCTGCCGATGTCCAGGCTCGCGCGCCGAATCAGCATCCCCCTGACCGAGGCGGACAATCTGATCGTCCGGGCCGTGCAGGAGCAACGCGCCATCCGGGTGACCGACGCCTACAGCGCCCCGGAGGTCAGCCCGGAGCTCCGGGACGTTCTGGGGGTGAGGGAGTTTGTCTGCGTCCCCCTCATCGCCAAGGAGAAGGCCGTGGGGGCCATCATCGCCGACAACCTCTACAGCGGCGGACCGATCTCCGATGAGGGCGTCCACCTGCTGACCGCCTTCGCCAGCCAGGCCGGCCTCGCCGTCGAAAACGCGGAGGTCTATGCCCAGCTGGGCGATAAGATTCAGGAACTGGAGGAGGCATACCGGAAGCTCCACCAGGCGCAGGACGACCTGGTGCGGTCCGAGCGGCTCGCCGTCATCGGCGAGATGTCCGCCCGCATGGCCCACGAAATCCGAAATCCCCTGGCCACCATCGGGGGGTTCGCGCGCGCCATTGCGCGGAAGACGAGGCCCGACCGCGTCGAGGCCAGCGCGCGCGTGATCGTCGAGGAGGTCGAACGCCTGGAGAACCTGCTGGCCGAGACCCTCAACTTCACGCGTCCCACGCTGCTCGACCTCAAGCCCACGGCCCTCAACGACCTGGCCGAAGCCGTCTTTGGCCTCCTCAAGGAGGCGATCGAAGAGAGCCACGTGACCGTTGAAAGACGCCTGGAACCCGACCTTCCGAGCGTCGTGATCGACGCGGCTCAGGTCAAACAGGTCCTGCTGAACCTCTTCCAGAACGCCCTCCAGGCGATGCCCGACGGCGGGGCGCTGAAGGTCTGCACCCACCGAATGAACGGAGCCGTGGAGGTGATCGTGGAGGATACGGGGGTCGGCATCTCCCCCGAGGACATCAACCACATCTTCAGCCCCTTCTTCACGACCAAGACGTCGGGCACGGGCCTCGGCCTGGCCATCTCCAGAAAGATCATCTCGGACCACGCCGGAGACATCGCCGTGACCAGCCAGCCCGGTGTGGGTACGACCGTGACCGTCAGGCTGCCCCTTAAAAGAAACGAGACGTGAAACAGGCAACAGGCAACAGGTGGGGCGGGGACGATTGCCTGCTGCCTGTTGCCTCTTTGGAGGCGCGCTATGAAGAACATTCTCGTCGTGGACGACGACAGAAACCTCTCCCTCCTCTACGAACAGGAACTCGGCGAGGAGGGGTACCAGGTGATCGTGGTGAACAACGCCAGAGACGCCATCGATCGGATCGAAAAGACCCCACCCGACCTGATCGTCATGGACATCCGGATGCCCGGCATGGATGGCATCGAGGCGATGGGGAGGATCCTGGCCAGGAACAACCAGATGCCCATCATCCTGAACAGCGCCTACACGAGCTACAAGGACAACTTCATGAGCTGGTCCGCGGACGCCTACGTCGTCAAATCCTCGGATCTAACCGAGCTCAAAAGGGAGATCAAACGGGCCCTCGAGAGAAGGGGAAAGGCGTAGAGCCATGCCCCGTTTAGACACCATCGCACTCCTGAAGACGACCCTGACGATGCTCCTGGCAGGCGGGCAGGGTGAGCGCCTCTATCCGCTGACGCGGGACCGGGCCAAGCCCGCCGTGCCTTTCGGCGCCATCTACCGGATCATCGACTTCACCCTGTCGAACTGCGTCAACTCCAACCTCCGGCGCATCTACGTCCTGACCCAGTACAAGTCGAGTTCCCTGGACCGCCATCTCCACCTCGGCTGGAACATCTTCAACCCGGAACTGGGGGAGTTTCTCTACACGATCCCCCCCCAGCAGCAGATGTCGGAGACCTGGTACCGGGGCACTGCGGACGCCATCTATCAGAATATCATTTCCGTAAAGTTAAGCTTAACATATTGAATAAAAATAAGATACAAAAAATTATATGGGGGATTCTGCGAGCATTTCTTAGGAGAACTCACCCATTGGCCCGCCTAAAGTGGCCTCTGCGCCCCTAATTGCTGAAAAATCGAGCA
>SICM01000133.1 GCA_009694805.1 Candidatus Latescibacterota bacterium | reverse complement strand
ATATAAAGGACGGTTTCGGATTATCACGGGGACCGCCTCTTAGAGAGCCGTATTCGCCGGTGAAGCGGATTCCTATATTTCAGACCCGAAGGCTTTCTGCCGGGGTTTTCGAGGGGCTATAATTCGGGAATGGCGAGTGAACAGTGTCGGGTTATTCCTCTTGATAGGGCCGGAATCCTCGCACCATCAGCCCGCGCTGATTCTCCTTCCTGGCCTCGGCCACGCGCTTCTCCGCCTCAGCGCGCTTGGCCGTCGAAGTGGCGCTGATGGTCACGTAGTCGTCCACCCGGCGGTAACGGTTGATGAAGACCGGTCGCGGTCTGTCCGAATGATTCTCCTGAGAGCCGTGGATCATCCGGACATGGAAGAAGATCGAGTCCCCTGCCCGGCCCACGATGGGCAGCGCCCGCTCCCAGGGCCACTCGTCCTCGTCCAGCCCCAGGTGAGAGAAGGTGTCCACGTGCCGGAGCTGACCCATCCGGTGGGAGCCAGGGACCACGTGCAGCGCACCGTTCACCAGGTCCGTGTCCACCCCGTAGCTCAGGACCCCTACGGGCCCTTCATAGCGGTGTTCGAAGTACGCGGAATCCTGGTGCAGGTGCTTGGGGTGCCCGCCCACCGGCTCCTTGTAGAGGCACTGCCCGTTCCCGAACAACTCCACGTCCGGTCCCAGGATCGCCTCCGCGAGGTCCAGGGTCCGCGCGTCCAGCGCGGATCGGAAGAAGGCGGCGCTGGTCAGGTAGTTGACGCCCAGGACCATGATCTGCTTGTCCCGCGCGTAGTGCGGCGGCGCGGGCAGGAACAGCGTCCCGTCCGGCGTCTTCCACCCCTCAGGGATCTGAACGGCACGGTCCAGCAGCGAGACGGACTGCTCGGCAGACCTCTCCACGTCCCGCAGAACCTCCTCCAGATAGGGCTTCATCAGCCCGCGTACGACCAGGCAGCCGTGCTCTCCAAAGACCTCGGCGGCTCGCCGGACATTCAGATTATCCGCAGACATCTCGACATCCTGGACCGTGACCATATCTATAGCCATGCGATATCCTCCAGAAACACTGTACAGATAACAGATAAAAGAAGGCGCGCCGCCAGAAACCCCCACCCCTGAAGCCCAGCAGAAGCACCCGCCCGCCGGGGGCACAAATTTTGGTGCGACAACTGAACGTTAAGGTTGCGGCGCGCCCAGCCCCCCGCGGCGCTTGAGCGGGCGTGCTTCTTGGGCGCCACCTTTCTTGCACGAGCAAGAAAGGTGGCAATGGGAGAATACAGAAAAAAGGACGGACTCTTAGGGGGATGGAGAGGGCCTCCCTTCCATCGCCGTCAGATTGAGAATCCTGTCCCACGCCTCGATCGAGATCGCATCCACATAGCCCGTGTGAAACTCCTCCAGAAAGACCTGGTCCCACAGGGGGACATGGTTTTTGACCTCCGTCGGAAGCTGCTGCACGATGACCGCGTACGCGTGCTCCAGCAGCCGGTAACCCGACGTCGCGGACCCCTGAAACCGGGGGTGCGGGGGGATGATGCCCAGCGCCACCATCTTCTCATCCAGAATATCCGAGATCGCCTCCAGAATCCGCAGCCGGCGCTCCCAGGACGTCCCGCCCTGCACCGCCTCGCAGATCAGCGGGGTCCATCCGGTCTGCCAGGTCTGGCAGCCGCTGAAAGAACGGATACAGCCATTTGTCGTAGGGGAAATAGCGCCGGTTCAGCAGGAACGCCAGCTCCATCCCCCACTTGACAGCCCGGCCGAATGCCGTCGTAGCATAGACCAGATTGCCGCGCATGAGCGCCCGGTTCAGGGCATAGACGCCCATCCCGGAGAAGTACCGGCACCAGTGGGAGATCCGGCGCAGCCAGACAGGGTCCGGATAGTAGGCCAGCGCCTCCCGGATCTGAGTGAACCGCCCGGACGGGTCGTACCAGACCTCCCCGTTCGTGACGTGGACGAGGTCCTCCTCCGGCATGTCCAGCCACGCGCGGAGGTCCTTCGGCGCATCCGTCAGCCCGATCGTCCGCCGCAGGAATCCCTCTAGGCTCTCCGGCGCGATCCCGGCCCCCTGGACGTGCCCCTCCCGCAGCGCGAACCCTTCAAACGTCTCGGGCATCTCCTTCCCCACGCGCGCCAGGATCTCCCCGGCCCGGCCCCGGAACAGCGCGTCGGGCATCAGCGCATCCACCCGGAGCCCCCAGTGGTGGTCCCGGGAGACCTCGTCGTCCATCCCCAGACATTCCGACCCGTAGCCGAACACCCCGCACGCCATCTGGCGCGCCTCCTCCGGGAACGCCCGCTCCAGCAGGGGTCGGACCACCTGCTCGAAGAACCGGCGGCTCACCTCGATGATCTGGACAGCCATGGCTTCCCCCTTGTCCTGCAGAACCCCGACCCATTTTATATACAATTTTATATACAATATCCTATAAAACAAGTCAACAGGGAAGAAAAGATCACGAGCCAGAATCCAGAATCCAGAATCCAGAATCCAGAATCACAGGTTTTGACCCTGGACCTTGGACCCTGGACCCACGACTGCTTCTCGGACCCGTGACACCGGGGTCTCCGGACGACGATCTTGACTCCATCCCCCCATTTCCTTATATTCCTCTTGGTTTCGCCGATCCCTGAAGGCGTCTCTCAACGACCCCCTTCCTCGAAAGGATTCCATATTCCGACATGTTCAACACCATAGACGAGGTCGAAAAGGCATTTTCGAAGAACAACTACATCGCTGACCGGGCGTTGGCCACCACCGTCTTTCTGGCCGGGGCGCTCAACAAACCGGTCTTCCTGGAGGGGGAGCCGGGCGTCGGCAAGACCGAAGTCGCCAAGGTGATGGCGGAGATCATGGACACCCGCCTCATCCGCCTCCAGTGTTACGAGGGCCTGGACGCCAACACCGCCCTCTATGAGTGGAACTATCCCAAGCAGATGCTCGAGGTCCGCCTGGAAGAGGCCCGTGGCCACTCCAAGGAGGAGATCGGGCGGAACATCTTCAGCGAGGAGTTCCTCCTCAAGCGCCCCCTCCTGGACGCCATCCAGGGGACCAACGAGCGCGCCCCTGTCCTCCTGATCGACGAGGTGGACCGCTCCGACGAGGAGTTCGAGGCCTTCCTGCTCGAGGTCCTGTCCGACTTCCAGATCACCATCCCGGAGATCGGCACGATCAAGGCCAAGCACAGGCCCTACGTCGTCCTCACCTCCAACCGGACGCGGGAGATCCACGACGCCCTCAAGCGCCGCTGCCTCTACCTCTGGATCGACTACCCCATCTTCGAAAAGGAGCTGGAGATCGTCAACGTGAAGGTCCCCGGCATCCGGGAGGACCTCGCCCGGCAGGTCTGCAGCTTCATGCAGGTCGCCCGAACGCGCGACTTCTACAAGCGCCCCGGCATCGCCGAGACCATCGACTGGGCCCTGGCGCTCATGGCCCTCGGCATCTCCGAACTCGACAACGGGACTGTGGACGCCACGCTCGGATGCGTCTTCAAGTACCGGGAGGATATCCAGAAGGTCCACGACGAAGGCCTCCCGGAACTCATCGAGAAGGCGAAGGTGCTCAAGGACCGCGCCTCCAAAGGTCCGGCCAACGCCCCGTTCGTCCGCACCTGGAAAACCTGACCATGCCCATCTCGGATCGCTCCATGCTCGGGCGGGTCGTCTCCTTCTCCCGCGCCCTTCACCGGGCCGGCGTGGAGGTGACCGCCGGACACGTCATCGACCTCTGCCGGAGCCTCGGCCACGTCCCGATCAGCAACCGCACCGACTTCTACCTGACGGCCCGGGCCAACCTCGTCTCGCGTCAGGAGGACCTGGAGACCTTCGGCCAGGTCTTCCGGACGTTCTGGGAGACCGCCCTGCGTGACCTCCAGCCCGACCCCAGCGACACGGATGAGAACGTCTGCGGGGAGGACGCCGACGGCGAGGGGGAGACGGAGAAACAGATCGATGTCCTAGACTGGGCCGAGGAGGACCCGGAGGCTGCAGAGGCCGACGAGAACGAGTCCATCGGCTACAGCCCCGACGAGGTACTCGCTCAGAAGGACCTGGCCTCCCTCACCGACCGGGAGATCGAGGAGGCCCGCAAGGTCATCGCCGCCATCGTGGACATCATCTCCACCAAGATCAGCCGCCGCCGCATGCCGGCCCGGAAGGGGAGGGAGATCGACTTCCGCCGGACCTGGCGGCGCAACATCGTCTACGGGAAGGACGGCGTCAACATCGCCACCCGGCGGCGGAAGATCAAGAAGACGCGGTTGATGCTCATCTGTGACGTGAGCGGGTCCATGGACTGCTACAGCAGGTTCCTCATCCAGTTCATCTACGGCCTCAAGCGCGAACTCAAGAGCGTGGAGGTCGCCGTCTTCAGCACCCACCTCACCGTCATCTCCAACCTCCTCCGCACCAAGGGCGTGGAGGAGTCCCTGGCCGAGGTCGCCCGCTCCGTGCAGGACTGGGCCGGCGGCACGGACATCGGCAAGAGCCTGCGGGAGTTCAACGAGAAGCTCAGCCGGGACATGCTCCGGAGCAACACCGTCGTCGTCATCGTCAGCGACGGCTGGGACCGGGGGGACGCGGACCTGATGCGGCGGGAGATGGAGCGCCTGCGCCGGCGCGCCTACAAGGTGATCTGGCTCAACCCGCTCCTGGGCAGCCCGGGCTACCAGCCCCTCTGCCTGGGCATGAAGACCGCTATGCCCTACCTGGACTACTTCCTGCCGGCCCACAACCTCCAGAGCCTGGTCGATCTGGCCAGGACGCTCCGGGCGGTCTGGATTTAAGGAGTACGCGCATGCAAGATATCTTCAAAGAAGCCCTTGAGATCGTCTCACGCGGAGAACGGGCGGCCCTCTCGACCATCGTGTCGAGCAAGGGTTCTCTCCCCATGAGCAAGAAGGCCAAGATGCTCATCCGGCCCGACAACAAAACCGTCGGCACCGTGGGCGGCGGCTGCCTGGAGGCCGACGTCTGGGCCGAGGGCAGGCGGGTGATGGAGACCGGCGTCCCTAACCTGCAGCACTTCATCCTCACCGAGAAACACGCGGGCGAGGACGGCCTGAACTGCGGCGGCAACGTCGAGATCTTCACCGAGCCGATCACCGCAGAGGGGTCGAGGCCCATCCTGGAGGAGATCATCCGCCTGAGGCGGCAGGACCGGTCCGCCGTACTCGCCACCCTGGTCTCCGGCGAGGATTCGTCCGCCGCCAAGCTGCTTGTACACAGGGACGGCACGACCTTCGGGACCCTCGGCGCCCCCGGCCTCGACCTGCGCGTCAGGGAGGAGATCGGCGACGAGATCGACGAGAACCTCCTGAAGATCCTGAACGTGGAGGTCGAGACCCCCGCCGGTCCGAAAGAGGTCCGCATCTTCCTCGAATCCATCGTCCCGGCGCCTGCCCTCTACCTGTTCGGCGGCGGACACGTCTCCCTCCAGATCGCCCGGATCGCCAAAGCCGTCGGCTTCCGCATCATCGTCGTCGATGACCGACCCATGTTCGCCAACCCGGAACGCTTCCCGGAGGCCGACGAGACCCACGTCCTGGACATGGACACCTGCTTCGACGCCCTCGAGATCGACGAGCAGTCCTACCTCGTGGCCGTCACGCGGGGCCACCAGCACGACAAGCCCGTCATCCGGCAGGCCGTCAGAACAAACGCGAAATACATCGGCATGATCGGCAGCCGACGAAAGATCGCGCTGATGTGGAAGCAACTGGAGGAGGAAGGCATCCCCCGCGCCCGTCTCGAAGAGGTCCACGCCCCCATCGGCCTCAACATCGGGGCGGACAACCCGGAGGAGATCGCCGTCAGCGTCGTGGCCCAGCTCATCGCCATTCGCCGGTCCGGGGGCAAGCCCGTACACACGGAGGCGATGGCGCGAGAGACCGTTTCTCCCCTTCCCTGAAAGGGGTACTTTTGCTCAACACCGCCAATTTCCTGTTCTCCCTCCTGACCCTGGTGTTCCTGATCGGCAATGGGTTTGCCCGCCGGGCGGAGGGGCACCGCCTGGGCTCCAAGGTCGCCTTTGTCCTGGCCATTTTCGCCCTCGTGGTCTGTCTCTGGAACTACGCGACGCCCGGCGCCCCCGCCCCCTCGGCAGGATACCCGGCGGGGGAGACCGTGCGCATCCTCGCCCGACTGGACAGCCTCGACGCCCACATCCACGCGCTGCGCCAGGACGTCGACGTCGTCAAACGCTGGGTGTGGTATCTCTCCAAAGGCCAGGAGCAGGCGGAAGTCCTTCAGCCCCCCCCGGACAGTCTGAACACAAAGCCCTGAGTGAGACGGCAAAAATGAGAAGCAACCCCCCCCTTCCTCCCCCTGACCCCCTCACAAAGTGCCACGTTCCACGTGTCACGTGCCACGTAAAACCTTCACTTGGCACTTGGCACTTGGCACTCTCTTGGTGATGGGGGAGGGTGGGGGCCGCGTCTGCCGTCTGCCATCTGCCGTCTGCCACTTTTTCCATGCCCGATCAACCTGCACCCGCCTCCCAGCCCGAACGCCGCGCCACGGCCCGGTTCATCCACGCCTCTTCCACAAGCGGCGTCCATTCCCGCCTCCCGGCCCAGTTCGACATCTACCTCGCCCGGACCGATCTCCTCTACCCGGCCCAGGGCCCCCTGCCCGCGCGCGTATCCCTCCCCTATCCTCCGCCGCCCTCGGACCAGACCGCGCAGGAACTCGTGCGGGACTTCAAGGGGATCATGCGCGGGAACCCTGTGCCGGACCAGGTCGTCCACGTCACCAAGCCCTACATGGACCAGCGCAGCCTCCGCATCGTCCCGACGGTCCTGGGGCGCGCCAAGGTGCTCGGCCTGGACCGGGACCGGCCGGACGATCGTTCTCTCTTCATCCGAAAGCCCCCCAAGATGAACCCGGATACGGGCGACCCCGACGCCCTCGGAGGAGGGGACGTGATCGTCCTGGGGTTCTCCATCCTATCTGTCCCCGGCGCACCCCCTCAATACGCCGAGCTGGTGGCCGAGGTCCTCCGGGTGGCCTCGGAACACCTCGTGCTCAGGCCCCGTTATCTCCGGCAGGAGGAGGGGAGACGGGTCGAACTGATCGACTTCAGCGCCGGAGGGGTCAAGATCGCCGCCGACGGCGAGTTGATGGCCTTTCTGTCCGGAGCCTCCGCCCCCCCCTCCCCGGACGACCCCCTCGCCCCCGTCCGCTACATCGGCCTGAGGCTGAACCTGTACATCTCCCGGTCTTCGGTCTATGGGCTCGATATGTACCGCACCGATCTCCCGATGAAGGTATCCCTCCTCGGTCAGATCGCCCGGGCGGACCTGGTGGTCTCCGAGCAGGGCCTGCAGGTCCAGTCCCTCGGCATCAAGTTCACCTACGACCCCTCCGAATTCTCGATCAAGACCCACGCCTACGAGAAGTGGACGCGCATCCGGGAGACCTGGCAGAGCCAGCACTTCTCGGAGATGCACAGCGCCCTGTCGGGTCGCAAAAAATCGACCCTCCCGAACCCGGAACTGGTCGAGAGGGCCAAAAAGCTGTTTGAACGCTCCAAACTCCGCCGCCGCGCCAATGCCCGGTGGTTGATCAAAACGACCCTGGATATCGCGGAGCAGAAGCGGATGGAGATCGAATCAGGACGAACACCCGAAGATTGACATCCGCTATTTTCCGAGCAGGTGCCTTAGCGCTCCCTCAAGTTCCGGATACCGGAAGACGTAACCCGTCTCCAGCAATCGCCCCGGCGCCACGCGCGTGCTCGCCAGCAGCAGCGCATCCGCGACCTCCCCGAAGGCCAGGCGGGCGGCGAACGCGGGCATCGGGAAGATCGTCGGTCGCCCCAGCACCCGCCCCAGGGTCTTCGTGAACGTCTGGTTGGTCACCGGATGGGGCGTCACCGCATTGGCCGGCCCCCGCAGCGCCCCGGTCCCCAGCGCGTGGTGGATCACCCCCGCCGCGTCGTCCAGCGCGATCCAGCTCATGTACTGCCGCCCGCTCCCGATGACGCCCCCGGCCCCCATCCGAAACGGGAACAGCATCTTCGCCAGCGCCCCGCCCTTCGGGCTGAGCACCACCCCGAACCGGAGGTTCACGACCCGGATCCCCTTCTGACGGGCCGGCGCCGCCGCCCCCTCCCAGGCCTGGCAGACCTCCGGAAGAAGCCCCTCTCCCGGCGCGCTCTCCTCCCGCAGGACCTCCTCGCCTCGATCCCCGTAATACCCGATGGCCGAGGCGCAGACCAGCGTCCCGGGCGGACGGTCGAGCCCGGCCAGGGTCTCGCACAGCAGCCGCGTCCCCTTCACCCGGCTGTCCCGGATGCGGGCCTTCTGCTCAGCCGTCCACCTCCGGCCCGCGATGTTCTCCCCCGCCAGATGCACGACCGCCTCCAGCCCCTCCAGGTCAGCCGCATTCAGGATGCCCGCCTCCGGGTCCCACCGCACCTCCCCTTCCCCTGGCTGCGACCGCACGAGACGGGTCACGCGATGTCCCCCGGCGGTCAGAGACGGGACCAGCGCCAATCCGACCAGCCCTGTCGATCCGGTCACGAGCACGTTCATGGGTGGACCTCCTGTATCTGGGGACCTTCAAAAACCGCTGGTGGAATAGCGGATGGACCCTATATTACCCAGCATGGACGATACCGAAAATATCTCATCCGGCCACCTCAACCGGGGCTGGGTCTATCACGACCTTATCCGGCCCGACGCTGCTGGCGAGCGGGTGCTGGATTTCTACGCCCGGCGCTATCCCCACTCGTCGCGGGAGACGTGGGCGGAGCGGATCGCGGCGGGCCTCATCCGGCTCGACGGGAGAGCGGTGGGGCCGGACACGGCGCTCGAAGCCGGCCAGTTCCTGGCCTACCACCGGCCCCCCTGGAGGGAACCCGACGTCCCGCGCGAGGTGAAGGTCCTCCACGAGGACCCCGACCTCATCGCCGTGGCCAAGCCCGCCGGCCTCCCCGTCCTGCCCGGCGGCGGGTTCCTGGAAAACACCCTGTTGTTCATCCTGCGCCAGCGCTACCCGGAAAGTCCCCCCCCGGCCCCGATCCACCGGCTCGGGCGGGGGACCTCCGGCCTGCTGCTCCTGGCGCGGTCGCCCACCGCCGGACGAAGGCTCTCCGAGGACCTGCGCGAGGGGCGTCTCCGAAAGACCTACCGCGCCCTGGTGGCGGGAACCGCCATGCCCGACGCGTTCAAGGTCGAACAGCCCATCGGTCAGGTGCCCTATCCTGGTCTCGGATACATATACGCGGTCACGCCCGGCGGAAAAACCGCACGCACGAACTTCCGGACGCTGCGGCGGGACCCCGACCGGGGCCAGACCCTCCTGGAGGTGGACATCCCCACCGGGCGGCCGCACCAGATCCGCATCCACGCGGCCGCCGCCGGATACCCGCTGGTGGGGGATCCCCTCTACCGGGAAGGCGGAAAACCCGCCCTGCCCGTCAACCCGGATAACATCCCCCTCCCCGGGGACTGCGGGTATCATCTGCACGCCCTGAGGGCCTCCTTCCTCCATCCCGTCACCCGGAAGCCGATGCGCCTGGTCTGCCCGCCGCCTGACCTCCTCCGCCTTCCGGAGGAGTGATCCCCGGCTCATCCTCCGACGCCTGCATCCTTCAGACTTCGCTTCAGGGCTGCCTTCATCTTCCCCGGCGCCGTCCGCTCGACCACGACCCGCTCGCACCCCTGGAACGCGGCGAACGTCCGCAGCTTCTCCGCCAGCGCCGGAAGCAGGCCGTCCTCGTCCTCGAACCCCGGCTCAAAGGCCAGACAGCGCACGATGAACGTCTTCCCCTTCCGGTCCGCCTTCGGGTCCAGCCGCCCCACGAACCGGTCCCCCCACAGGACCGGCAGACAGAAGTACCCATACCGGCGTTTGGGCGCGGGCACGTAGCACTCGATGGTGTAATCGAACCCGAACAACTTCTTCAGCCGCCGCCGCCAGATGACCAGGTTGTCGAACGGCGAAAGGAGGTGGACCGGCGTCAGACGCTGGCCCCGCCTCGACGACGCCTCCAGCGCCTCCGTCAGCGCATAGAATCCCTCTCCTTCCACCCCCTCGACCTCCGCGGGCGTCACCTCGCCCGCATCGACCATCTCCCGGATTGCCCCGGAGACCCCCTTCCGGTCGCTGATCTCCCACCGGAGGTCCCCGACGGACGCGATGCCCAGACTCCCCAGCAGCCGCCGGACCACGAACCGCGCCACCTCCTCCGGCGTCGGCGTCGTCGTATCGACGCTGGACGGCAGCACCCGCTCCGTCAGGTCATAGAGCCGGTTGAAGTTCCTCCGCTCCGCAACCATCAGTTCGCCCGTCGAAAGCAGGACCTCCAGCGCCCGCTTGGCCGGCTTCCAGTCCCACCACGGACCCCGCTTGCGAGGGTCCTCGAAGTCCGCCGAGCCGAGCGGTCCCTCCTGCCGGATGCGGTCCAGCACGTCCTTCGCGAGTCGGGCATTCTGCTTCAGCCACTGCCGCGTCCGGGGTCGGTCCGCGTGGGCGCGCATCTCCGGCAGGAAGAAACGATAGTCTTGCATCGGCACGTAGGCCGCGGCGTGGGTCCACGTCTCGAAGGCGCGCCGGTCCCGCGCCAGGAGGTCGTGCAGCATCCGGGCATCATACCCCGCGTGCCGGGTCCAGAAGACGTGGTGGTGCGCCCGCTCCACAACCGCGATGGTGTCGATCTGCACGTAGCCCAGACGCTCCAGGACCTGCGCCGCGCCCTCCTTGCCCTTCGAGAGCTTCCACCCGCCGTCCAGGCCCTGAGACCGGACGGCCAGTCTTCGCGCGGTCGACGCGGATATCTTTACACGAGAAGCGTTCATCAAATGCCCCTATAACTTCTTCAATATCTCCGCTACCCTATTTTCATACAGCATCTGCCATTCCGGGGCTAAGAGGCAGTCGCTATCCTCCTGAGCGCCACCCCGATTATTCAGTTGTTCCGCCGTGGGCGTGTAATAAATATACCCATTGGTGACGCCCGCAACAAAAGTGAACCCATGGGGGGACCTCTTCTTGATGTTGAGCCCGATCTGTACGGACAGTTCTCCCGGAAAAGTGACCAGCACGAAATCCCCGATTCTCAACCCCACCACCTCCACATTAAGGGGCCCCTTTCCGGCGGCTGCATTCTGCGCCTGATGTTTCTTCAACAAACCCAGGTTCACCTGGTTTCGGGTCATCTGTTCCAGGGCATAGATGTTCTCTATATACTGGTTCATATCCCTTCTGTTTTCGGCATCCAGCCTGTCCAGGTCGTCCCTTCCCATCGTCTTCTCGTGCAAATACCGGTGGGAATAATAAGAGGGGAAGTCGCGGGAAAGGTTGTATTTCACGGCCAGAGGGAGGAAGGTCTTGAGGTTGAGGCTCGTGCCTTTCAGGGACTGAATCAGCGCGGCCTGCTCGGCTTGCAGGGAATCGATGCGCTGCGCAAGGTCGGCCCTCGGCAGTTCGAGGATCTCGTGGATGACTTTCAGCGCTCCGCCCTCCCGGCTCTGGATCTTCCGCAATGCCTGCAGGGTGCTGAGGCCCAGCATGTTCCCCAGCGGCTCCGCGTCCCGGGGATGGTCCACGTCCTTATACAGGACCGGATTGACGTCCCCCGCGCACCCCTGGAGAAACAGGGCGAGGGTGCCGTCGCTGAGATTGCCTTCAATCACTCGGGAGGCAAACCCGACAAGATCAGCCGTGTTTCCACCGTTCGGAACCCCCTGAATGGGATGACACGCGAAATTATAGACAACCGCCAGGGTCTGTCCATCTTGTCTGTCCAGCCGGAGGATGCCTATTTCCGGATCAACCGGCCCGACCCCCTCCACCGCTTCATCAGGGGGAAGCGAATACGCGCGCCGGACGTCCGCCTCCTTGCCGTTTTTTAGTCTGAGCCTGCGGTTCTCCATGATCCTGTCTTCATGGCCGATACCAGCGCCAGTAGTCACCGGAACCATGTTCTGCCACGCTCCCTTCACGGCCTGGACAGTCCTCTGTTCGACATCCGCGCACACGACGCCGTGACAATGGCTGGCGTTGATCAGGACATGGTCGGCCTGGATGTTCAATTCCTTCTGCAGTTGCGAACGCACGTTGGCCAGATAGTCGTTCTTGATATAGCCGATCTCCCCTATGGCGACCGCGTCTACGGTGATGATAACGGCCGTCGTGGATTCATCCCTCAGAACCAATACCTTGACATACAGGGGGGGATGGCCCGGCCCCGCTTCAGGATGGGTGATGTCTGCCTTTGCGACGCCGGCCCGGAGCTGAGCCGCACGGGCAACGTCAGCCGGGTGGGTCCTGTTTTGGGTCTGTGCGTGAGAGAGGCGTGCCGTGTCAACCTGGCCTGACGTATTCGTCGTGGTTTCCATGTTTGGGTGAACCTCTCAAAATAGGGCTGAGGAACAATCAGTTTCTGATTTTCTCCAAGGTCAACATGTGCAGACTTAAACTCGAAAGGCGGCCCCAGAAAAGGGCCGCCTCGATTTTTGGGGGGGGTGAAGTCACGGCTTGCATATAGCGTCCTGCAGGAGATTTACAATCGCCTGATGCAGCACCCATAGCTCCCCTCTTCATCCGGTTGAGCGTGAGCCTCCAGATAGTCGAAAGTGGGCTTCCAGATGCCTCCCTGGGGGTTTGACACCCCCCTGAGATGGGAGGCGTCTTGCGCAATTTCCTGATTTTCAGGCCGTTGTGCTTCAGGGGGAGCGATGAGAGCCACATCGCACCCAATCGACCCATCGCTGAAATAATCAGCAAACAGCAGCCCTGTAAACCATTCGGTCTTTGATTTAAGCAGCCTGGTCGTCGCTTTCTCAGTTCTGTAGGATGGCCCGGTAGGCATTCCGCTGATCGGACTGCGATTGTAGGAGACCCGCTCCATACCTTCTGGAATCGCATGGGCGCTGATGGCGATGAACCATCTCAGAAATTCCTTAGAGGATTTGATATTGGATTGCACCTCATTGATCTCACCTATCGATTGAAAGGTATGAGCAACGTACATTCGTGATCGGATAAGGGGTCTAAATGGCCTGAATACGCTTCAGCAGAAACATTCGAGAGCGATTGGGGTCAGTCGCCTGCCTGAGGATCAGTTGTGTCAGGGAGCAGTTGGATGTCTTTACTCCAGCGTATTTGAGGACAGTCTCCAGCAGCTTGATAGATAGGTCCGACAGGACCGCAGCGGTTCTCAGGATCGGGAAATGAATTTCAGCCTGATCGTGGA
>SICM01000132.1 GCA_009694805.1 Candidatus Latescibacterota bacterium | reverse complement strand
GCTTCGGTCGCCGACCAAAGCCGCCTCGACCGCTCCGTCAACGCCGGCCTGAGGACCGTGTACTTTCTGCGCAAGATATTGAAGTTCACGCATCAAAGGTACAACCGCGCCCTGTCGAAATCAATCGCTTATTTCTTCACAACCCCTATGAGTAAAGTCCCAGGCTTCCGGAGAAAAGTTGATGGAATATGTGCGACTTTTTTAGAAACGGGCAAAAAAAGTGCGCCGGGAATGCCGGCACACGCGGGGATGGGGAGGAGGTATGTTCCGATCAGAGTTCTACATATCTATGCCTCCGGACTACTCCTCGGTTGGCGGTTCATCCGTCGGACTCTCGAAACTCAACCGATAGCCGTCCGGATCGGTCAGATGGATGCAGTGCATCCCGTTTCCGACGCGGGGTTCAGTCGCCTGGATGCCCCGGGCCGTGATCTCTCGATGATAGGCGACGGCATCCTCACAGATGAAGACGAGGGAGACGCCTTCGCCGCGCTTCCCGGTGGGGACGTAGGAATCGTGCCCTTCTGTGCGGAATTCCTGCATCATCAGAGCCGCTCCACCCTGTTCTATCCAGCACCACCGAAGTTTTCCCTCATCTACCCATTTGTTGACCATTTTGAAACCGAGACCATCCCCGTAGAAGCGGATGGATCGGGCCATGTTTGACACCGCGAGGAAAGGGACGACCTGCTGGACCTTCGTGCCTGGTTCGGTCTCCATGGGCTAATTCCTGAGTGAAAAGGGATATAGACGGATGGACGTTGGAAATGTTCAGGGGAGCGGGAGGTTGTCGTTGATGTGTACGGGTTTTCGCTCTTGCTTGTGGGAAAGACTCCCTTTAAGGGAGTCGGCTGTCTTGGCCCGTCACCGGGGACATCTTCTCCGCGTGGAGGCTGTCCCCCGGCGCGGTGAACTCGACGTGCAGGCCGACGGCCACGGTGAACAGGGCGAGGACGATCAGGGCAGAGAAGCAGAGGTTCAGCAGGTTACCGCGTCCCTCTTCCCATCCCAGAATCTGTTTGAATGTCCGCATGGGATACCTCCTGTCGTGCGGGTGTAAATGGGGGAGAGATATTCTTATGAAATATATACTATACTAATGTATAGTGATCATAAATATAGTAAACATGTGTATATATGTCAAGCGAAAAATAGGGGTCTCAAGAGAAATTTTGTGAATATTTAAGGTATTGTTTTTATATGTATTGTGGAGGATAATTTAGAAAGAAAAAGTGCTTCAGGGGGCCGGTACACGTGCAGGAGAGGGCAGGATGAGGAGGGAGTCCGTTGGGAGGAAGATTTCAGAGCCGGTCACACGTCGGGATGCCAGCGGTAGACTTCAAGATCGACCCTCCCGTTCCGGAAGACGACGCCCTCGCGTTCCAGGCGCCTCCGCTGCTTGAGATGGGCCGTCTTCGATCCGTTGCGGGGCGAGACCTCCCCCCGGGCGTTGATCACCCGATGCCAGGGGCAGACCCTACCCTCAGGCATCTCCGCCAGGGCGCGACCGACCTGGCGCGGTCCCACGCCCAGGCTTTCGGCGATCTGGCCGTAGGTGGCCACCGTGCCCTCCGGGATGCGGGAGACCATTGCGTAGATTTTCCGGTGGATGGAGGCGCTGGACATCAGATTTACCGCAGAGAACGCCGAGGACGCGGAGAAGTCAGAAGACAAAAGGGAACCGCCAAGTCGCCAAGGACGCCAAGAAGAGCGGGAGAATGGGGAGTGTGGGGCGATGGCCAGGAAGGTCAGGCCGGGGGGTGGGACCGGCAGCAGAATGCAAAGTGCAAAGTGCAAAATGCAGACCCTCACACTCCCCTGTCTCCAGGGGCTGCGACCTGGATCTCCCCTCCCTCTCTTCAGTATTGGGAGAGGGAGGGGTATGGGGGTGGGTGAGGGCCGCGTATTCAAACGTCTATTTCGGAAGGCCGGCGATCAGGTCCTCGGAGGTGAGGGAGTACTGTCCGAACATCTCCAGGAAGAGGATCGCGCCGCGCGTCTGGCCCAGGGTGTCCTGGGTCTCGAAGGACTCCATGCCGGTGCCGCAGTCCCGGAGGATGAGGATCTCGTAGCCGCGCCGGCTCATCTCCATGGTCCCATAGTCGCGCCAGAGGATGCAGGCATTGGTGTTGAACCCCAGGAAGAAGAGGAAGAGGATGCCCTTCTGCTTGCAGTAGCGGTGGAGCTCCTCGCCGGTGGCGATCACGGCCTCGTCGCGCTCCGGCTGGACCTTCGGGTGGAGGGCCAGGTCCTCGCGCAGCTTGACCAGTTCCGGGGCCCTGGGCTCCACGGGCCGGGCATAGGACTTGAAATCGCCCGACTTGCCCCGGAACTCGGACGGGGGCCAGGTGTCCCGCTTGGGCGACATCTCCTCCTCGCTGGCCAGCCGGACCCACGCCGGATGCGCCTTGGCCTGGGGGGGCGAGGGCGCGTGGATGAGCTGCATCCCGGCCTTTCGACAGGCGGCGATCAGGGGGAGGATCTTCTCGTGGATGACGGCCTCTCCCCGCGCCTCTGTATCCTTGAGGTAGTGGCGGTCCCAGACGTCCACGAGCACGAGGGCGGTCTGATGCAGGGGGATGGTCCAGTCGAGATGGGCGTAGTTCGTGTTCTTCTCGACCCACTCGACGCCCGGTTCGACGTGCCAGCGGTAGTAGCGGGGCTTGACGTGCAGGGTTTTGCTCATGAGTTGATGCTCCTTTCAAATCGACTCAGGGGCAGGGCCACCGCCTGCCCGGTCTGTGCGCTGAGGGCGACGGCGTCCGTGAACTCTGTGTATTTGACGCCGTCCTCGAAGGTGATGTACTGCACCTGCTCCTGGCCGCGGATGGTCGCGATCCAGTTTTCGGTCACGCGCCATCGGCCCTGTTTCTCCGGGAGGATGTCGATCTCCTGGAGGGCCTCGTCTCCGCGCCGCGCGCCGTAGAGTCTCTGGGCTCGCTGGTCGAAATAGAGGGTCCCGTCGCTCCCGAACAGCCGTACCCCCGAGGGGGGCGCGAAGCCCGCCACGGCGCTGAACTGCATGGTGGCCTGCGCGCCGCAGGCCATGTCCGCCAGGATGCCGAGGTGGTCCGGCATGGTCGCCGCGATGCGCCTGGCCCCGGACTCGTCCCGGCGGAGGGGATAGCAGGTCCTGGCCATGGCCAGCACCCGCGTGGCCTGGCCCACCCAGCGCGTGAGCTCCTCGTACCAGACGCCCACGTAGAGGGCGTTGTTGCCCGAAAGGTCCCGGTTGAAGCGCCGGGGAAGGGGTTTCTGCGGATCCGTGAAGCCGTCGAGGACGTTGACCTCGATGGCGTGCAGGCTTCCGAGGTAGCCGTCCGAGATCAGGTCCTGCACGGTGCGCTCGGCCTTCATCAGGCGTCCCACGGTGACGACCTGGGCGACGAGGTCCGGACGGGCGCTGGCGGCGCGGAGCATGGCGTGCGCCTCCGCCGCATTGTTCGCCATGTGGGCCTCGACCAGGACGTGCTTGCCGGCGTTCAGGGCCGCGCAGGTCACCCGCTCGTGCAGGAAGGGCCAGCCGCCGATGTAGACGGCGTCCACGTCTCCGGCCTCCACCAGGGCCTTCCAGTGGTCGTAGATCTTCGGGATGCCGAACTGGCGCGCGGCCTCTCCCGCGGTCTCCCGGCGGCGGTTGCTGACGCCCACCAGTTCCACGCCGGGGATCTGCTGCAGGGTCGGAAGGATGCGGTGGCGCACCCAGTGGCCGGCGGCCACGATGCCGACCCGGACGCGTTCATCCGGCACGGGATTCCCTCCTTCCGGCGGTCTGGGCCGCGAGGACGATCCTGGCGCACGCCTCGGCGTCCGAGAGGGCGTTGTGATGGTTCAGGGGGAGGTTGAGCCGGGCGCAGACGTGGGAGAGTTTCGTGGGGTGGATGCCCCAGGTCCGGCGGGCGATCTGCACGGTGCAACGGAAGGGGTGAGGCGGTGGCATCAGGCCCGAAGCCTGGCAGCAGGCGTGGAGCACGCCCCGGTCGAAGGGGGCGTTGTGGGCGGCCAGGAACTGCACGCCGTCGAGCAGATTCGTCAGGTTGGGCCACGCCTGCCCGAAGGTCGGTTTGTCGGCCACGTCCTCCCATGCGATGCCGTGGAGGTAGGTGAACTCGAAGCGGCGGCGCGGGGGGCGGAGGAGGTGGGCCTCACGCCGGACGATCTGGCCGTCCTCGACCCGGACGAGGGCGATCGAGCAGGCGCTGTCAGGCCCTCTGTCAGCGGTCTCGAAGTCAATGGCGACGAAGGTCATAAAGAAAAGTCAGCCACGGGAACACACGGAAGCACACAGAATACGACTACCAAACACATAGAATATCGGGGTTCATGCATCTTTCGTGAATTTCTGTGTGATTCCGTGGCCGTGTTTTAGAGGGGTTTTGGCCTGTAGATGATCTGGAGGAGGTTGCCCTCGCCGTCGGGGAAGAAGGCCAGCTTGGTGCCGTCGGGCCGGGCAATGGGAGGGGCGGTGAAGCGAATCCCCGCGCCTACGAGGCGCTGGTGCACGGCGTCGAAGTCGTCCACATGAAAGGCGAGGTGGCTGTGGCCGGGGTCGCTGGATTGCCGCTCGGCGCGTCCGGAGTCGTTGGCCGGGATGAGTTCGAGGAGGACCGGGCCGTCCCCCTGGGCCAGGAAGTAGATGGGCGGCGTCTGGTCGTTCTTGAATCGCACCGAGAAGCCGAGGTGTTCGCCATACCAGCGCGCCAGGGCGTCGGGGTCCTGGGCGGCGATGGCGAAGTGTTCGATGGACATGGGCATGGGAGTCTCTCCTAAAATAAGAAATTCTGCCGCCCCACTGCCCCCCGAGTTGCCACCTTTCTTGCTCGTGCAAGAAAGGTGGCGCCCAAGAAACACGCTCGCTCAAGCGCCGTGAGGGGCTGGGCGCGCCGCAACCTCAACGTTCAGTTGTCGCACCGAAATTTGTGCCCCCGGCGTGTGGGGTGCTTCTGCTGGACTCCGGGGGTGGGGGTTTCTGGCGTCGCGCCGCTTGTCGTTTTGATCAGGCCGTTCCCCCTCTCCCGTTCTTGGGAGAGGGGGTCAGGGGGGTGAGGGTTGGGGTCAGGTTTGTTTTGCCGCTTCGTTGATCTTCGCAAATTCCTCGTCGGTCAGGATGAAGCCGGATGCCCCGGCGTTCTCCTGGAGCTGCTGAACGGTCCGGGCCGTGGGGATGACGGTCGGGATGGAGGGGTGCTTCAGCAGCCAGGCGAGGGCGACCTGGGCCTCGGTCTTGTGGTGCTGCTGGCCGATCTCGTTGAGGGCGCGCACGATGCGCAGGGCCCGGTCGGAACGTTTGCGGTCCAGGATGCCCTCATCCACCAGCCGGTCGCCCACCTGGGGCGTGGTCCCCTCCGCGTAGCGGGAGGAGAGCATCCCCTGGGCGAGGGGGGAGTAGGGGATGAAGCCGAAGCCGTTCTGCTCGCAGAAGGCCACGACGCCGGGTTGCCCCTCGCCGTCGAGGGCGTTGTAGCGGTTCTGGACCGAGACGATGCGCTCCAGGAACCGGCGGTCGCTCAGGTCCAGGAGGGCCTGGATCTGCGAGACGTTGTGGTTGGAGACGCCGAGGTAGCGGACCAGGCCCTGCCGGACCAGGTCGTCCATTGTGCGGAGGCTCTCCTCGATGGGGGTCTCCGGGTCCGCGCCGTGCCACAGGTAGAGGTCGATGTGGTCGGTCTGGAGGCGTTCGAGGCTCTTCTGGACCGACTCGATCAGGTTGAGGCGGGAGAGGCCCTCGTGGTTGGGGGTGACGCCGTCCATCTGGCCGCGCCCCTTCGTGGCGATGATCACGTTCCGGCGCTGGTCGGGGTTGGCCCTGAGCCAGGTCCCGATGATCCGCTCCGAGTTCCCGGACATGTTGTTGTAACGATTGGCCGTGTCCCAGAAGGTGACGCCGAGGTCCAGGGCCGCGTCGAGGATGCGCAGGGAGTCGCGCTCGTCGGAACGGGCGCCGTCGCCCCGCTCCGGGTAGCCGAATTTCCAGGTCCCCAGGCCGATCTCCGACACCTTCAACCCCGATTGTCCCATCCGGTTGTAAAAGATCTCTTTGTAGCGCATTCGCTCCGCCATGCCTTAAAATTCCTCCGGGTCAAAACGTGAAGCGAGTCGAAGTTTGAAGTTCGAACGTCGAATGAAGATTCGCACTTCGCACTTCGAAATTCGTCATTCGACAAGATACACTGCCCTCGTATGCCTGTCAACTGTTTTGTCCAGTGGTTTGTCCTACGGACAGGGGTTTTAGTATAGCTTGACAGACTCAGAGGGATTATGTATATTTTTCAATGAAACTATCAGACAAATTCAGTGACAGGTGATGAGGGGCCCGTAAAGAGAAAATCGCCCTGTCCTTTTGTCACGCGTCACCCGTCACGCATCCCTGTTTCAGGAGACCCGATTGGCTTCCGAAAACCCGCTCTTCGTCCAGAGGAAGCAGAAGCTCGATGAAATTCGGCAGCGAGGCCTCAATCCCTACCCTCATGGGTTTGAGGCGACCCATCGAACGGGAGAGGTCAGGGATCGGTTCGAGGCGCTGGAGGCATCGAAGGAGCGGGTGGCGTGCGCGGGCCGGCTGATGACCGTGCGAGGGCACGGGAAGACGGCGTTCGGACACATTCAGGATGAACAGGGGCGGCTGCAGGTCTACGTCCGCCTGGATGGGGTGGGACAGGAGCAGTTCGATCTGTGGGGACTGCTGGACATCGGGGATATCATCGGCGTCTCGGGTACGGTCTTCCGCACGCGGACCGGGGAGATGACCCTGGGCGTCGAGCGGCTGGAGATTCTGTCGAAGGCGCTACGCCCTCCGCCGGTCCCGAAGGAGCGCATCGAGGATGGAAAGCGGGTGGTCTTCGACGCGTTCACTGACAGTGAGAAGCGGCACCGGTATCGCTATCTCGACCTTCTCCTGAACCCCGACGTGCGGGAGGTGTTTCGAAAGCGCACCCGGATTGTCTCGGCCATCCGGAGATTTCTGGACGAGAGAGGGTTCCTGGAGGTCGACACGCCTGTCCTGCAACCGATCTATGGCGGGGCGTCCGCCCGGCCTTTCACGACCTTCCACAATGCCCTCGGCATGCCCCTCTATCTTCGCATCTCCAATGAACTGTATCTCAAAAGGTTGATCGTCGGCGGATACGAGCAGGTCTACGAGTTCTCGAAGGACTTCCGAAACGAGGGGATGGACCGGTTCCACAACCCGGAATTCACGCTGCTGGAGTTGTACCAGGCCCATGCCGATTACCATCATATGATGCGCCTGGCCGAGGAGATGGTCTCTTTCGCGGCCACAGAGGTCAACGGGTCTCCCCGCATCTCCTACCAGGGTCAGCAGATCGACCTGACGCCTCCGTGGCGGAGGCTGACGATGCGGGACGCCATCTGGGAGTACGGTCAGATTGACGTGAAGACGGCGACGGACGGGGACCTGCGGGCGGCGTGCAAACGCCTTGGCGTGGAGGTCGACGGCGTGCGTGGGGGGAGAGGGAAGCTGATCGACGAGGTCTTTAGCGCCTGCGTCGAGGAGCACCTGATTCAGCCGACGATCATCCTGGACTATCCCGTCGAGACCTCGCCCCTGGCCAAACGGCACCGGGACGACCCGACGCTCACGGAGCGATTTGAGCCTTTCATCGCGGGAGGCGAGATCGGCAATGCCTTCTCGGAATTGAATGACCCTCTCGATCAACGCGCTCGGTTTGAGGCCCAGATGGAGTTGCGGGCGGGCGGAGACGAGGAGGCCCAGGTGCTGGATGAGGATTATCTGCGCGCCCTTGAGCACGGCATGCCCCCCACGGGGGGGCTGGGGATCGGGATCGACCGGCTGGTGATGTTGTTGACCGACTCACCTTCCATCCGGGACGTCATCCTATTCCCGCACATGCGGCCCGAGGAGGGCCGGGATCGGGGCGAGGAGTCCGGGGATGCCGGGGCAGATCCTTGAAGCCCGGGGCATCCGGAAGGTCTACGCCACCGGTGGGCGCAGCCTGGAGGTGCTGAAGGGAATCGACCTGGACCTGGCGCGCGGGGAGATCGTCGCGGTCACGGGGCCGTCCGGGGTCGGCAAGAGCACGCTACTGCACATCCTGGGCCTGCTGGACCGGCCCACGGAGGGTCGGCTGACGCTGGACGGGGTGGATATCCTGGGCCTGGGGCCGGAGGAGGCCGCAGGGTTCCGGAACCGGAGGATCGGGTTCGTCTTCCAGTTCCACCACCTCCTGAGCGAGTTCACGGCCCTGGAGAACGTGGCCATGCCGCTCCTGATCGCCCGCGTGGGCGAGCGGGAGGCCCTGGACCGGGGGCGGGCGCTGCTGGCGCGGGTGGGGATGACGCATCGGGAAGGCCACCTGCCGGGGGAGCTTTCGGGCGGCGAGATGCAGCGCGTGGCGGTGGCGCGGGCGATCATCGCCAACCCGGACGTGGTCCTGGCCGATGAGCCTTCGGGCAATCTGGACAGCGGGAACAAGGCCGAACTGCACGATCTGATCCGGGACCTGGCGCGGGAGATGGGGCAGGCGTTTGTGATCGTCACCCACGACACCGACCTGGCCCTGCGGGCAGATCGGGAGGTTCGCATGGCGGACGGAAAAGTAGCCGAAGTCAAGACCAGGCCCATTCAAAGTTAACAGGCTCAAGGTTTTCACTTTGAATTTTCTAACTTTGAATTTTTAACTGTATCTTATGCTTTGCCAGGACTGTCATAAGCAGGAGGCCACTGTCCCGTTCATCCAGATCGTGGACGGGAAGAAGACGGTGCAGCACCTCTGCGCCTCCTGCGCGGAAAAACGGAGCGGGGGGAGCGAGAGTGTGACGGTCACCCTGTCCAGCTTTCTGGAGGAAGACGGAGACGAGAAGGAGGAGGACGAGGGTCCCGATCTGACCTGCGCGTTCTGCGGTCTGACCTACGCCGAATTCAAGAAGACAGGTCGGTTCGGGTGCGATGGGTGTTACGTGGCCTTCGAATCGGAACTGGACGAGGTCTTCAAGCGGCTCCACGGGGCCAACCGCCACACGGGAGAGGTCCCCGCGCCGTCCGTGGCAGAGGACAGCGCCGAAGACCTCGAAGGTCTCCGTCAGGCGCTCCGGGACGCCGTGGCGAAGGAGCACTTTGAGGAGGCGGCCAGACTGCGCGACCGGATTGCGGCGGTCCAGGCGCGAGACGCCGAGGTAAAAACTTAACTCCTGTGACCCATGACCCTTGACGATCTCTCAGAACATCTCGCGAGATGGCTCGACGGGTCCGGTGAAGAGTCCGGGCTTGTCGTGAGCAGCCGAATCCGTCTGGCCCGGAACCTGCGACAGATCCCCTTCACCTCCCGCGCGAGCGAGGAGGACCGGGGGCGGGTGGTCGAGGCCGTGAAGGAGGCGACGCACGCCTGCCGCGGCCTGTCCGAGGCCGTCTTCATGGAGGCGGACAAGCTTTCTGAGATGGACCGGCAGTTGCTGGTCGAACGCCACCTGATCAGTCCGGCGCTGGCCGGCGGGGAGGGGCGGCGGGGCATCCTGGTCAACCGCGGGGAGACGTTCAGCATCATGGTCAACGAGGAGGACCACCTGCGCCTCCAGGCCATCCTGTCGGGTTTCCAGCCGAGGCAGGCCTACGCGCTGGCCTCCGGGGTCGACGGAGACCTGGCGAAGGCGCTCCCTTACGCGTATTCTTCCAGGTGGGGCCATCTGACGGCGTGTCCCACCAACGTGGGGACCGGGTTGCGGGCCTCGGTGCTGATCCATCTGCCGGGTCTGGTGCTCATCCAGGACATGGAGAAGGTCCTGAGGGGGATCACGCAGATGGGGTTCGCCGTGCGCGGTTTCTACGGAGAGGGCACGGACGTGGTCGGCAATCTGTTTCAGATATCGAACCAGATCACGCTGGGCAAGCGCGAGATGCAGATCGTCGAGGAACTGGAGAAAGTCACCCGGCAGATCATCACCTATGAACAGAACGCCCGGCAGACCCTTCTGAAGGAGGCCCGTCCCCAGATCGAGGACAAGATCTGGCGGGCTTACGGCATTCTGGAGAACGCCCGCGTGTTGACGACGCAGGAGTTCATGAACCTCTCTTCGGCGGCCCGGCTGGGTCATAGCCTCGGCGTGATTCCGAGGCCGGGCGTGCGGGCGCTCAACGAGTTGATGGTGAGGACCCAGCCCTCGCACATTCAGAGGAGTGCGGGGAAGGTCCTGGAACCGGTGGAGCGGGATGTCCTCCGGGCAGATATTGTCAGAAAATGGCTTGAGGAGAAGCGGAATTAGAATCCGATTCAGGCAGCCCACAGGAGGCCTTCACAATGAATCACATGTTCACAGATAGGGTGAAGCGCGTCATGCAGATGGCGCGCGAAGAGTCGGCCCGTCTTGGTCACAATTACATCGGCACGGAGCACCTTCTCCTGGGCATCATCAAGGAGGGGAAGGGGAAGGCCACCACGGTGTTGATCAACCTGGGTCTGAATCTGGAGGCGATCAAGCAGTCGGTGGACGACTACGTGGCCTCCTCCGGGGGGCAGATGACCATGGGGGAGGTCCCCTTCACGCCCCGCGCCAAGCAGATCCTGGAGATCGCCGCCAACGAGGCGAAGGAGATGAAGTCCCAGTTCGTGGGCACGGAGCATCTCCTGCTGGCGCTGCTGAAGGACAAGGACGGCGTGGCGGCGCAGATCCTGGCGGCCTTCGGGGTGGATCACAAGACGGCCAAGGAAGAGGTGGTCGCGGTCCTGAACGGCAAGACCACGGGCAAGCGCGAGCGAAAGAAGAGCAAGACGCCGTTCCTGGACCATTTCGGCAGGGACCTGACGCAGTTCGCCCGCGAGGGGAAACTGGACCCGATCATCGGCCGGGACCGGGAGATCGAGCGGGTGTCTCAGATCCTCTCCCGGCGGAAGAAGAACAACCCGGTGCTCATCGGCGAGCCCGGCGTGGGAAAGACGGCCATCGTGGAGGGGCTGGCCCAGCGGATCATCGAGCGGAAGGTGCCGCAGGTGCTGTCGGAGAAGCGGGTCGTCACGCTCGACATGGGGGGGATCGTGGCCGGGACGAAGTATCGCGGCCAGTTCGAGGAGCGGATCAAGGCGGTGATGAACGAGCTGCAGCAGAGTCAGGACGTGATCATCTTCATCGACGAGCTGCACACCATCGTGGGGGCGGGGAGCGCGGAGGGGACGCTGGACGCCTCGAACATGTTCAAGCCGGCCCTCTCCCGCGGGGAGCTTCAGTGCATCGGTGCCACCACGCTCGAAGAGTACCGGAAGTACATTGAAAAGGACGGGGCGCTGGAGCGGCGGTTCCAGACGATCATGGTCGAACCTCCGTCTCCGGAGGACACGGTCCGCATCCTGATGGGCCTCAAGGCCAGCTACGAGACGCACCACCGGGTCCGGTACACGGACAAGGCCGTGGAGCAGGCCGTGCGCATGGCCGACCGGTACATCAGCGACCGCTACCTGCCCGACAAGGCCATCGACGTGATCGACGAGACCGGCTCCCGCGTCCACCTGGCCCGGCTCAACCCGCCGGAGGAGATCAAGCGGGTCGAGACCACGTTGGAGGAACTCACTAAGAAGAAGAACGAGGCTGCGGAGAGCCAGCGGTTCGAGGAGGCGGCCAAGCTGCGCGACCAGATCGCGACGCTTCGGGAGAAGCTGGACGAGGAACGGCGCAAGTGGGAGCAGCGGATGCGGGAGGAGATCGTGGAGGTGACGGAGGACCACATCGCCGACGTGGTGTCCAGCATGACCGGCATCCCGGTGTTCCGGCTGGCCAAGACCGAGTCCGAGAAGCTGATGGGCATGGAGGGCGAGTTGAAGAAGATGATCATCGGCCAGGACGAGGCGGTACACATCGTCTCCCGCGCCATCCGCCGGACGCGGGCGGGGCTGAAGAACCCCAACCGGCCGATCGGCACGTTCATGTTCCTCGGCCCGACGGGCATCGGGAAGTCCTACTTCCCCCGCATGCTGGCCAAGTACCTGTTCGACGACGAGGACGCGCTGATCACCGTGGACATGTCCGAGTACATGGAGAAGTTCGCGGTGTCCCGGCTGGTGGGCGCGCCGCCGGGCTACATCGGCTACGACGAGGGGGGGCAGTTGACCGAGAAGGTGCGCCGGAAGCCCTACTCCGTCGTCCTGCTGGACGAGATCGAGAAGGCCCACCCCGACGTGTTCAACATCCTCCTCCAGGTGCTGGATGAGGGACGGCTGACGGACAGTTTCGGCCGGAAGGTGGACTTCAAGAACACCATCCTGATCATGACCTCCAACCTCGGCACGCGCGAGCTGCACCGGGGGAGCTCCCTCGGCTTCCAGAAGTCGGACCAGAAGACGCTCCGGCAGCAGATGGAAGAGAAGGTCAAGGATGAGGTCAAGAAGACGTTCAACCCGGAGTTCATCAACCGGCTGGACGAGCTGGTGGTGTTCAATCCCCTGACGAAGAAGGAGATCACGCAGATCATCGACCTCCAGATCAACGACATCCTGAAACGGCTGTCCGATCAGGACATCAAGGTGAGCCTGACGCCGGGGGCCAAGGGACTGATCGCGGATAAGGGCTACGACCCGCAGTTCGGGGCGCGGCACCTCAACCGGACGATCCAGAAGATGATCGAAGACCCGCTGTCGGAGGAGATCCTGCAGGGCAAATTCGGCATGGGCAGTCGCATCCGGGCGATGAAGAAGGGGGATACCCTCCACTTCGTGGACGAGAGCCAGGGCGAGGCGGTGGACGAGGAGGTGGCCGAGGGCCAGAAGGCGTAGTCGCGATTTGCGGGAACCCCACCGCCACCCAAGAGTTTAAGAAATCCGAGAGTCGAGGAGTCATGTTGCCACGATTTCTCGACTCTTTTTTTGAGGCAGGCAACAGGCAACAGCCCCCTACCTTCCCCCGTCTCAAGGGGCAAAGCCCTGACTCACCCCCTCCCTCCCCCACACGTGGGGGAGGGAGGGGGGAGGGGGTAAGGGTGGGGGCCGCCTCACCATTCACCCCACACCTTTGGGGTTGTGAAGAAATAAGCGATTGATTTCGACAGGGCGCGGTTGTACCTTTGATGCGTGAACTTCAATATCTTGCGCAGAAAGTACACGGTCCTCAGGACACTGTTCACTCACGATTACCAAAAATTGACGCAAGATATTGTTTTAGCTGATATAAATAGCAGTTTTGGATTATCGCAGGAACCGCCTCTTAGAGAGCCGTATTCGTTGGTGAAGCTGACGCCTATATTTCAGGCCCGAAAGCT
>SICM01000131.1 GCA_009694805.1 Candidatus Latescibacterota bacterium | reverse complement strand
TGAAAAAGCCCTGGAACTGGACCTGTATGCCCGCATGCTGAAACACCCTTTGTATCAACAGAAAATCAACGAGTTGTCGGGTCTCCTTGAAAAGCCATCAAGCTTGAAGAAGGCAGCATAACGGTGATCGTGAGTGAACAGTGTCGTTTCCGCAGATTCTTTTCCGAGTTGTATTCATCCCACTCAAACTCGGTGTAGCTCGCGGATCTCACAATTTCCCCTTCGAGAAATGTAAAGTATATGTTTTACATTGTCAAGCGCTCATGCTTACGGCCCCGAAATATCCTTTGGGCAGTGTACGGCGCAGGCTGGGGGTCAGACCGAATAACTTTTCAATCCATCGTAGATCGTGCGGGCGGAGACCTTGAGGATGGCGGCGAGGGGCACGGCGATGATCATGCCGGCCACGCCGAGGAGTTGCGCGCCCATCAGGAGGACGAAGATGACGGCGACGGGGTGGAGGTCCACATTGCGGGCCATGACCAGGGGGGAGATGAAGACGCCGTCGAGGAGGTGGATGACCAGGAAGACGACCACGACGGGGAGGGCCGCCTCCGGGGTCTGGTTCTGGAACATGGCCGCCACGGAGCCGAGCATGACGCCCATGATCGCCCCGAAGTAGGGGATCATGCTGGCCAGACCCGTGAAGATGCCGACCGCGATGTAGTAGCGGAGGCCGATGAGGCGGAGGCCGATCATCGACAGGCCGGCCACGATCATGGCGTAAATGATCACGCCCCGGAGGAACCCGCCGAGCTGCTTGTCGATCCGGTAGAGCAGGTTGAGGACCAGCTCGAAGTGGCGGTTGGGCACCAGCTCGATCAGGCTGCGTTTGAGGGATCTCCCCTCGCTCAACAGGAAGAAGACGACGAAGGGCACGATGACGACGAACGTGATGCCGGAGATCAGGCTGCCGATCAGCTCCGGGGTGTGCTTGACGAGGCTGGTGGAGAAGTTCGATCCCCACTGCTCCAGCTCATCGGCGAGGTCGAAGCTGCGCAGAATGGGGAGAAACACCTCCATCTTGGGTTGAAGCGCCCGGACCTTGTCCATGAACTTGGCCAGGTAGCTCGGCTCCACCTCTCCCAAGTAACGAGCCGTGTCCGAAACGGCAATGGCTGGCCAGTAGACGTTATACTCCCAGCGGAGCTCGGTGTGTTCGCGGGGCAAGGCCGACGAAGGATGGTTGGCCTCTATCCAGATGTTCACCGGGTTGTTGGCACGCTTTGGGTCGTTGCAGTGGATTTTGAGATGGGTCCTCACGGGCTTGGCCGTGGAAGGGGAGAACCGGACGGTGACCTGGGTCTGGCTGGAAGGCTCGATGACGAGGGGAAATTCGGACGGTTCGAGGATGGTGAGGTCGGCCTGGCGCGGCGATTCGATCTTTTCGATGGTCAGATCCTGTCCGCCGATGTTGGATATGGAGAAGGTCCAGTCCCTCTTTCCGCCGATGATCCGGTGACTGAGGTCCTGAACTTCGCTGGCCAGGTAGGGGAGGAAGAAGAGGGCGACCGAGACCGTGAACAGCAGGAGCGTCACATAGATGATGAGCACGCCCACGATCCGCCGGATACCCCGGGCCTCCATCCGGTCCACGAGGGGGCCGAGGATGTAGGCCACCAGGAAGGCCACCAGGAACGGAAACAGGGTGGAGCGGATGAGGTAGATCAGCCAGAGCGCCGCCGCCGCTCCCACGGCTCCGGCGACGATCTTGAACGCCCGAATGCCGCTCAACTCCTTCCGGGGCGGGGTCATCATGTCTGGCCTCCGGCCTTGGGGCGCAGGATTTCGGACTCTTCGGGGACTTCGGTCTCCTGCGTCTTGGGTCTGGGCGCCTGCGCCTCCTTGAGCAGGCGGTTCGTCTCCCGCAGGCGCTCTGCGATGACCTGGGAGAGGTGGATGATGATCTGGACGCCGAGGCGGGGGTGTCGGGCGCAGAACGTCCTGAAGTCGGAGCGCGAAAGGCTGAGGAGGCGCGTCGTTTCGGTGGGGATGATCGACGCTGTCCGGGGGGCGTCGGCGATCAGGGCCGTCTCGCCGAAGAACTCTCCCGGCCCCAGGCTGACCGGGGCTTCGAGCGGCGTCTTCGCCGGATCTCGAAAGATCTCTATACGCCCTTCCACGACGATGTAGAGGTGTTCATCCCGATCTCCTTCGCGGAAGATCGGCACCTCCGGCGGGCAGACGCGGAGGCGCATCGCCTGTTCCACCTTCCGCAGTTCCCGCTTTGACAGGGTATCAAAGATCGAGACGCGGGACAGAAGCGCCGCCTGCCCGTCCCGATCCCCGGACCGCTTCGTGAGCCAGGTTCCGATTCTCACGGCTCCCCCATCTGCGACAGAAAATGGCTAAATCGTCGTTGCACTTACCTGATCTTTGAAGTGCAGGGAACGGAGCGGGCGGCGGTCTTCGGTGTGGTACTCCACGAACATCCGGAGCGCCCTGCGGACCTCTCCTCGGATGGCCTCCGGGGCGTCCAGTCCGGCGGCCATCCCGGCATCGGACGACTGCAACCGATGTAAAAACTGGACGGTCTCGTCCCGGAGCGTCATCGCGCCCTCCTCCCCACAGTTTTCGCAGATCGCGCCCCCCAGGCGGGGGCTGAAGCTGATTCGCTTCCGGTGAAAGGCCTCGCCGCAGCCGGCGCATCTGTCGAAGCTGGGCCTGTATCCCAGGGCCTCCGCCGCGTGGACCTGGAAGAACCAGAAAGCGGTCTCGGACCGGTCTGCAGGCAACCCTTCGAGGCAGGTCAGGGACTCCTGCAACGCCCTGTAGAGGATCGGATTGGGCTCCTCGCCCACAGCGACGTGATCCGTCAGTTCGACGATGGCGCTGGCGTGGATCAGCCGGTCGAAGTCGGACTTCACACCCTCAAAGAAGCGAAGGATATCGCCCTCGCTCAGCGTCTGAATATCCCGGCCCTCTTTGTGGTAGACGACATAGGCCCCCTCCGTGAACGGCTCCAGGCTTGCTCCAAACTTGCTCTTGGGTTTTCGAGCGCCTCTGGCCGCTACCTTCACCTTGCCGAGTTCAGCGGTGTAGAGGACAGCGATCTTGCTGCTCTCGCTCATCCGGTAGGTCTGGAGGACGATGCCGTCGGTTCGGAGGATCATAAGTAAGGTCAAATGTCAAATGTCAATTCCTCGATACGCCCCTGCGGGGCTACTCGGAATGGACGGGCTACCGTATCCCCGAGTAGCGGCTAAAAGCCGCGTATCGAGGGGGCACGTTTCACTGATTTTTGCGTTCCGTCTGGTTCCGGTCGTAGACCATGTAGACCGTCTCTCCCGACCTGGCCATCCCGTAGCGTTCACGGGCGATCTTCTCGATGGTGACGGGGTCATTTTCGAGGAGGGCCACGTGACGCCGGAGGGCTTCGTTGTCCGCGCGCATCTTCTGAATTTCTACCTTCAGGAGTTCAATCTGCCGCTTCTGATTCCGAGTCCGGTAGAAGCCGTAATCACCGCCCACGAACTCATAGGCCGCCACGATCAGGAACGTGCAGAAAAGGAATCCCTTGATACGCCGCCTGGGTGAGACGGCCATTCGCGGTCTGGACCTCAGCAGACGAGATAGCATGGAAGACCTCGTGATTCGTGGTTTGGGATTCGTGAAGCCTGTTTCAGGGATTCTGATCCCCGCCCCCTGGTCTCTGGCCCTATTCTCTGATGTGCCCTTCCCCGTAGACCACCCACTTGTAGGTCGTCAGTCCCTCCATCCCCATCGGTCCACGGGCGTGGAGCCGGTCGGTGCTGATGCCCACTTCCGCGCCGAGGCCGTAGACACCGCCGTCCGCCAGCCGGGGGGAGGCGTTGACCATGACGGACGAGGAATCGACCCGTCGCAGGAACGCCTCCGCGTGGAGATGGTCCCGCGTGACAATGGCGTCCGTGTGCGCCGACCCGTAGCGGGCGATGTGTTCGATGGCCGCATCGAGGCCGTCCACGACGCGTATGGCCAGGATGAGGTCCAGGTATTCGGTGTACCAGTCGTCCTCCGAGGCGGGTTTGGCATCTGGCAGGAACTCCCGCGTCCGCTCGCACCCCCGGAGTTCGACGCCGGCCTCCCTCAGCCTCCGTCCGATCTGGGGCAGAAAGCCCTTCGCCTCCTTTTCATCCACCAGCAGCGTCTCCATGGCATTGCAGACGCCGGGGCGCTGGACCTTCGCGTTGAAGGCGATGCGCTCGGCCACGTCGAGGTCCGCGCCGGCGTCCACATAGACGTGGCAGACGCCGTCGTAGTGCTTGATGACCGGGATGCGGGAGGTCTCCATCACCAGTTTGATGAGGGGCTTGCCCCCGCGCGGGACGATCAGGTCGATCAGCCCCTCGGCCTGGAGCATCTCCGCCACGGCGGCCCGGTCCGTGGTCTCGATCAGGGCGATGGCCCCTTCGGGAACACCCGCGGCCGTGGCCGCTTCGCTCAGCACCCGCGCGATGCAGATGTTGCTGTGGATGGCCTCCGACCCGCCGCGCAGGACGACCGCATTACCCGATTTGAGGCAGAGCCCTGCGGCGTCCGCGGTGACGTTGGGGCGGGACTCGTAGACGATGCCCACGACCCCCAGGGGTACGCGCATCTTCCCGACCCGCAGGCCGTCGGGCCGGCGTTCCAACCCTTCCAGCCGCCCCACCGGGTCGGGCTGGGCGGCGATCTCCCTCAGGCCCCGGGCCATGCCCGCGACGGTCCTGTCGGTGAGGGTCAGCCGGTCGAGGGACGCGGGCGTCAGCCTGCTCCGGCTGGCCTCGATGTCCTTCTGATTCTCTGACTTGAGGAGGTCCGCCTTCGCCTCCAGGGCGTCGGCCATGCGGCGCAGGGCGTCGTCCTTCACCCGGCCGTTGAGGGTCGCCAGCGCCCGGGACGCCTCCCGCGCCCGGCGGGCCTTGTCCAGAACGTACTGCTTGATGTCGTCCATAGGAACACCTTTGCGATTCATCTTACAACACGACCATGTCATCCCGGTGGATCACCTCATCGCCCCCGGGACGCCCGAGGACCGGGGTGATCTGCGAGGACTTCAGGCCCCGGATCTTCTCCACCTCGTCCGACGAGTAGCGGGTCAGGCCGCGCGCGACGGTCTCCTTCCGGTGCTGCACGTCGATGATCTCTCCGGCGTCGAACGTCCCGCGCACCTCCACGATGCCGGACGGGAGCAGGCTCCTGCCCTCCTGCCCGATGGCCCTGGCCGCCCCGTCATCCACGGTCACGGCCCCTTTCCGGGCCGGGGCGAAGGCGATCCAGCGTTTCCGGTCGGTCAGGCGGCCTGGCCGGGGGAGGAAGACCGTCCCGGTCTCCTGGCCGTCGAGCAGGTCGAGGAGGTTCACCCGGGCGCCATCGGCGATGATCATCATGCCCCCGGCGGCCGTGACGGTCTCGGCGGCCCTGAGCTTCGTGCGCATGCCGCCCACGCCCACGTCGCTGCCCGACCCGCCGGCGAAGGCGAGCAGTTCCGGGGTGATCCGGTCCACGACCGGGATCAGCCGGGCGTCGCCGTCCCTCCGGGGGTCCCCTGAGTAGAGGCCGTCCACGTCGGAGAGGAGGACGAGCAGGTCCGCGCGGATCAGGTGGGTGACGCAGGCGGAGAGGGTGTCGTTGTCGCCGACCCGGATGTCCAGAAGTTCGTCCACGGCCACGCTGTCATTCTCGTTGATGACGGGCACGGCGTTGAACCGGAACAGGGCCTCCAGGGTGTTCCGGGCGTTGACGTAGCGCGCCCGCTCCCGGAGGTCGTCCGCGGTCAGCAGGATCTGGCCCACGGCCAGGTCGTGCCGGCGGAAGGCGAGCTTGTAGGCGTTCATCAGGAGGCTCTGGCCCACGGCGGCGGCGGCCTGGAGCTCCGGGATGGCCCTGGGGCGCGCGGACAGGCCGAGCCTCCCCATGCCCGCGCCGATGGCCCCGGAGGTGACGATGGCCACCTCGATGCCGCGTTGCCTGAGCGCGGCCACGTCGTCGGCGATGCGCTCGATGCGCCCGGCGTCCAGGGCGTTGTCCCCGATGGTGATGACGCGGGTGCCGAGTTTGACGACGAGACGTTTGACGTTTTTGAACAGGGATTTACGGTCTGACATAGATACAGTTATGTGAATAGGTCACCGACCGGCATACGCCAGCCGGGCACGGCCGGTTCGGCCTCAGCTATTTCACCTCGGCGATAGACCGTCGGGCGATCCGGGGCATCTGCGCGGTAGACCTTCACCACATCCGGGTTGCGCAGGTCCACATCCCACACCACGAGGGTTCCAGCCGAGAAGTAGTCGGCGCGTTTGTCGGCCATCTCCTTCTCGGCCTCCGGGCCATAGTCTCCTTCGCTGCGAACCTCGACCGCGAAGACAGGCGCGCCCTTGAAGAACTTCATACCGGGGTCCGGCCCGATGTAGAATGCCGCATCCGGGCTGAATGACTGGCGGTTTGGGAGATTGACGTGAAAGCCCTTGTTATCTCCCACCGCACGGCCAACCTTTGTGCGCTTCACATATTCCCGCAGAGACGCAAAAATTTCGTCCCCGGCGTAACCCGGCGCTCCTCCCGTTGGGCTCATCAGCACCAGTTCTCCGTCGACAATTTCGGCCTTGCCGTTTTCAGACAGGCGGTAAAGGTCTTCGATCGTCGCATGAGATTTCGTAGCCATGTGAGAACCCCGCTATGCCAGCATGAGACGCCGACCTTTCGCCTCAGGGATTGGATCGCCAAATTCTTTTGCAGTGTCGATCCATAACTGGATGGCTTCGTGCGCGTTCTTGAGGGCCGCCTCCTGCGTGTCACCGTGGGCCATGCAGCCGGGCAACTCTGGAACTTCGGCGATGAAGACCCGATCCTCGTCACTCCAATAAATGATGATCTCGTATTTATGCATTATGCTTCTCCGCCCATCTTGTATTTCAAAACGATACGGCGTACCTGGTTTACCTGATACACCTTTGCCTTATTGCCGTCACGTTGCAGGTTGATCTTTTCTTCAATCCCCTGCTTTCTGAAGGTGTGGTGACTGCTGCGTATCCGCTCGTCGAACCCTAAACGTCGCAACAAATGACATAAGTCGTCGAACGGGATGTTCGCGTCGGACCTGCCTTGCAAGAGTCGAAGCAGGAGGGTTTCATATTTGCCCATGATGGCAATCTAATTACAGACTCTGATTGAGATTAGAGGTGCTTTCCCTCCAACTTCACGTAGCCTTCCAGTTCCCGCATCATCTTCTCAAACTGGTCTGGCAGGAGGGACTGTGCGCCGTCGGAGTAGGCGTTCTCCGGGTTGGGGTGGACCTCGATCATCAGGCCGTCCGCGCCGGAGGCCACGGCGGCTTTGGCCATGGCCGGGACAAATCTCCGTATGCCCACGCCGTGCGACGGGTCGGCGATCACCGGCAGGTGGGTGTAGCTCTGGAGGACCGGGATGGCCGAGACGTCGAAGGTGTTGCGGGTGTACTTCTCGAAGGTCCGGATGCCCCGCTCGCAGAGGATGATCTCCTTGTTCCCCTCCGAGGCGATGTACTCCGCGGACATGAGCAGTTCCTCCATCGTGGCCATCATCCCGCGCTTGAGCAGGATGGGTTTGCGCGTCTGCCCGACCTCCTTCAGGAGGGGGAAGTTCTGCATGTTGCGCGCGCCGATCTGGAGGCAGTCCGCGTAGTTCACGACGAGTTCGATGTCGCGGGGGTTCATCACCTCGGTGACCACGGGGAGGCCCGTCTCGGCCCGCGCCTCGGCCAGGAGCTTGAGGCCCTCCTCGGCGAGTCCCTGAAAGCTGTAGGGGGACGTGCGGGGCTTGAATGCGCCCCCCCGCAGGACCTGCGCGCCAGCCCGTTTGACGGCCCGCGCGGTCTCCAGGATCTGCTCCCGCGTCTCCACGGAGCAGGGACCGGCCATGACGCCGAACTGGTCCCCACCGAACTTCACCCCGCCCACCTGCACGACGGTCTTCTCCGGTTTGACCTCGTTGCCGACGAGCTTGAAGGGCTGGAGGATGGGGGTGACGCGCTCCACGCCGGGGGCGGACTCCAGGGCCTCCAGTTGGTGCTTGCCCCGCTCGTCCCCCACGGCGGCGATCACGGTCCGTTCCACGCCGAAGATCGGATGGGGCTCGTAGCCCAGCTCCCGGATGCGGTCGATGACGTGGTCGATCTGGGACCGCGCCGCGCCGCGCTGCATGGTGATGATCATAAAATCTCCTACCCTTCCATTTCGGAGAGGTCCACCTTCATCCGCACGAGCAGACCCCGTTCAGAGAGGTAGCGCTTGACTTCCGGGATGCTGTATTGCCGGTAGTGAAAGATGGATGCCGCCAGGGCTGCGCTCGCCCTGCCTTCCCGGAGCACTTCGACCATGTGCTCGGGTCCTCCGCAACCGCCCGAGGCCACGATCGGCACCTCCACCCGCTCGGCCACGGCCCGCGTGAGCGCGATGTCGTAGCCGTCCTTGGTCCCGTCTGCGTCGATGCTGTTCAGCACCAGCTCTCCGGCGCCCCGGTCCACCAACTCTTCCGCCCATTCCAGGACGTTTCGACCGGTGGGTGCGCGCCCTCCGTCGATCACCACCTCCCACCAGGTCTCCGCCGGGTCTTCCGCGCTGCGCCGGATGGCGTCGATCGATCCCACGATGGCCTGAACGCCGAACGTCTCCGCCCCCTGGGAGAGGATCTCCGGGTTCCGGACGGCGGCGGAGTTGATGGAGACCTTCTCCGCGCCTCCTTCGATGATGGCCTTGATGTCCTCAAAGTCCCGGACGCCTCCCCCGACCGTGAAGGGGATGAACACCTGTTCGGACACCCGCCGGACCAGATCGGCCACGATGTGTCGTCTCTCGGCGGAGGCCGTGATGTCATAAAACACCAGTTCATCCGCCCCTTCGGCGTCGTAGCGCCGGGCCAGCTCGATGGGGTCTCCGGCGTCCCGATCCGCGGAGAATTTGACCCCCCGCACGTTCCGGCCGTTCTTGACGTCCAGGCAGGGGATGATGCGTTTGGCGAGCATAGGGAAGCAACTACAGGAATTTAACAGGGATACACAGGATGGACAGGACGAGGCCGTACAGACCTATCCTGCGCATCTTGCATATCCCTGAAGAACGGGAGCAATTCCGGTCAAAAGACGAGCCGGTTTTAACTTAAACAAATATAAGGCTATTATACGCAACGATCAAGCGCAAAATCAGGGAAGAAAAGGGAGAAGGGCGTCCGGGGCAGGGAGGTGGGAGACGGGGTGTGCGCCCAGGGACAGAAGGCGCTCGTTGGCGGGGAAGGCGTCCGGGTCCCGGATGGCGCAGACGGGAATCCCCGCATTCATGCCTCGCCTCGCAGCGTCCATGGCGCCGCCGGCGTTGAGGCGGGCCTCCACGACGAGGACGAGGTCGGACAGGCCCACGACGATCCGGTTGCGGGCGAGCAGTCTGCTCACCGAGGTGGGCGTCGCGGGCGGATATTCGGACAGGAGCGCCCCGGTCCCGGCGATCTGACGGGCCAGGGGGAGGTTCTGGCGAGGGGTGATCCGGTCGAGGCCGGCGCCGACAACGGCGACGGTCAGGCCCCCGGCCTTCAGGGCCCCCCGGTGTCCGGCGGCGTCGATTCCGGCGGCCAGGCCGCTGATCACCGCGATCCCCCTGCGGGCCAGGGCCTCCGCCCACGCGGTTGCGGCGATGATCCCCGCCTCACTCGCCTGATGGGCGCCCACGACGGCGACGCAGGGCCTGTCCCCCAAGACGAGGTCGCCCTGCGCGTAGAGGAGAGGCGGGGCGTCGGGGAGGCGTCTCAGGCGGGCCGGATAGGCCGGGTCGAAGGCGGTGATCAGGCGGATGCCCTTCTGTGCGAAAAGGGCGATGCGGGCGCGGACGGCAGGGATCGCGTTCGCAGATTCCGAGATCCTCCGGGCGCGGTTCAGGCTGACGCCGGACACCTCCTGAAGGTCCGCGAGGGAGGCGGCCAGGACCGTCTCGACAGACCCGAAGCGGCGGAGGAGCCGCCAGAAGGTGACGGGGCCGATTCCGGCGTCCTGGCGGAGGGCCAGCACGCACGCGGGGTCGTTCATTTTTTCAGGCAGGCGCGGACCCGGGCCAGGACCACGAGAGGATCGAAGGGCTTGGTGACGTAGTCCACGGCGCCGAGCTCGAAACCGCGAAGCTCGTCCTGCGGGTCGTCCATCGCGGTCACGAAGATCACCGGGATGCCGGCGGTCCCGGGCGCACTCTTCAGTTCCCGGCAGACCTCGTAGCCGCTGAGGCCGGGCATGATCACATCGAGGAGGATGAGGTCGGGGGGAGGCGTCAACGCGGCGATGCGGAGGGCCTGTTCGCCGTTCGGGGCAACTCTCAGGTGGTAGTCCGTTTCGAGGATCCTGACGAGGATGTCGATGTTCTCGGGTGTGTCATCCACCACCAGGATGATGGGCTTGGGGGGGAGATCGGGCGTCTGCATTCCTGTCCTCACTGTAGTTGCGCGCACCCGGCCCTGGCGGCGCGGAGGGCATTCAGCGCCTCCTCCATGTCGTAGCTTTTGAGGGCGTTCTCGATCGGGACGGCAGCCGGGCCGAGGGCGGAGCGGATCTGTGCCGCCGCCTCGTTGAAGACCGGGATCGCGCCGGTGTCATCCTCGGCGAGCAGGGCCTCCAGGCGGGAGACCGCCTCCCGCACCTTCCCCCAGTCCACCTCGGCCGCCACCGCCGCCGGCTGCTCAGGGGGCAGGGCGTCCTGGAGGGCGGAGATGAGCCGGGGGAGTTCCCGGTCCACTGCCTTCAGGCAGGACTCGATCTCCGGGATGGACAGACCCTTCTTGATGGAGGACTCCACCGCCGCGGCCATCTCCTGAAGGCCCGTCGCGCCGATCGTGCCGGCGACGCCCTTGAGCGTGTGGGCGTGGCGCTCGGCGTCGCTGGACGTGCCTTCGCCCAGGGCCTGGCGGATGCGGGCCGGGGCGTCGGCCTGGCCGGCAATGAACTTGCGGAGGAGGTTCTCGTAGGACGGCCGCTTGTTGAGCACCCGTTTCATGCCGGACTGGACATCGAGACCGGGAATCGCCGTGAGGGGATCGTCAGATGCCGCAGCGCCCGGGGAGGGCGCGGCTGGCGGGACCTTCGGAGACGCCGGACCTTTCCGGGACGGGATCCACCGCAGGAGCGTGGCGAACAGGACGTCGGGGTCGATGGGCTTGGCCACGTGGTCGTTCATCCCGGCCTCCAGACACCGGTCCCGGTCTCCGGCCATCGCGTTCGCCGTCATCGCCAGGATGGGGAGCTTCGCGAACCGCCCGTCCTTGCGGATCTCCTGCGTCGCCGTCACCCCGTCCATCACCGGCATCTGCATGTCCATCAGCACGGCGTCGTAGGGTTTTTCCCGGACCATGCGCAGGGCGACCTCACCGTTTTCCGCGAGTTCGGGGACGAGTCCGCTCTCGGTGAGGAGTTCCATGGCGACCTGCTGGTTGAGGTCGTTGTCTTCGATCAGGAGGATGCGGGCGCCCCTGATGGACTCCAGGTCCCCCGCTGTCGTTCCCCCGCCACGAGCCGAAATCGACTCCCCATCCTCCGCGAGCGTACCGCCCAGGGCACGTACCGCCGCGTCGAACAGGATCGAGGGGTTGACGGGGTTGACCAGGACGATCTCGATTCCCGCGTTCTCCGCCTCCCGGAAGACCTCCTCCCGGCCGTAGGCCGTGACCATGATCCGATGGGGTTGCCGTTTCAGAGACTGGGCGGCGACGCGACGGGCCGTCTCGATCCCGTCGATGCCCGGCAGCCGCCAGTCGAGGAAGACGATGTCGAAGGGGTCGCCCAGGGTATCGGCCTCGGATACCGCGGAGAGGGCCTTCTCTCCGGTATCCACATCCTCCACCCGGAACGACATGCTGTGCAGCATCTCGGTCAGGATCTGGCGGGCCTGGGGGTTGTCCTCCACCACCAGCATTCGCCGGTTGCGCAGGTCCGGCGAGGGAAGCAGCACCTTCTTCTTCGCCGTCCCCTTGCCCAGACGCGCCGTGAACCAGAATGTGCTCCCCTTCCCGTGTTCGCTCTCCACGCCCACATCGCCGCCCATCAGGACGGCGAGTTTTTTGGAGATGGCCAGACCGAGCCCCGTGCCGCCGTACTTCCGGGTGGTGGAGGTGTCCGCCTGCTGGAAGGCCTGGAACAGCCGCGCCTGCTGCTCC
Organism: Candidatus Latescibacterota bacterium; assembly: GCA_009694805.1. Classification (GTDB taxonomy): domain Bacteria; phylum Latescibacterota; class UBA2968; order SICM01; family SICM01; genus SICM01. The sequence continues at coordinate 1,131 of SICM01000131.1, read as the reverse complement.
GGCGTCAGGCCGATCCCCGTGTCCTGGACCTCGAAGCGGACCAGGAGATCGGCGTCGGTCTCCTCCACCTTGCGGATGCGGACGATGACCTCCCCCCTTTCCGTGAACTTCACCGCGTTGTTCGCGTAGTTGATCAGCACCTGCCCCGCCCGCAGCGGGTCTCCGAGCAGGTTGTTGGGCAGGTCCGGGTCCACATCGAAGATCAGTTCCAGCCCCTTGGCCGTGGCCTTGTCCCCGATCAGGCTGCCCAGGTTGTCCAGCACCTTGTCCAGTTCGAAGTCCACGGTCTCCACGTCCAGCTTTCCCGCCTCGATCTTGGAGAAGTCCAAAATGTCGTTGATGATTCCCAGCAGGTGCTGACCCGACCGCTGGATCTTCTCCAGGTAGTCCTTCTGCTTGGGATCCAGGTGCGTCCGGAGCGCCAGGTGCGCCATGCCGATGATCGCGTTCATCGGCGTCCGGATCTCGTGGCTCATGTTCGCCAGAAAGTCCGCCTTGGCCTGGGAGGCCGCCTCGGCAATGTCCCTGGCCTCCAGGATGGCGGCCTCCGCCTGCTTGCGTTCGGTGACGTCGCGGATCGCGCTGATCACCATCACCCCTTCGTCCGTCTCGATCGGGCTGAGGCTGGTCTCGATGGGGATTTCGCGGCCGTCTTTGGTCAGCGCCCACAGTTCACGACCGGCGCCCATGCCCTGTATTTGGGGTGAACGGATGAATTCCTACCTCAAGGCGGGATGCCCGGGGCGGAGGCGTTCCGGAACCAGGAGTTCGACCCGCTGCCCGAGGAGTTCCTCCCGGCTGTAGCCCAGAAGGGATTCGGCCTGCCGGTTGACCATGGAAATCACGCCCTCGGCGTTCGAGACCACCATGGCGTCCGGGGTGGCGTCGAGCAGGTTGCGGAACTGTTGTTCTCGGGCGGCCAGTTTTTCCTCGGCTGCCTTCTGTTCTTCCAGCAACCTCTGGAGGCGGCGGTTGCTCTCGGCGTAGTACGTTACCGGGTAGACGGGTACCCTGCTACGACTCCCCAATATAGCAGGGATCGCCTATGAGATATAGGGGTGGGTGGGAGTGGGAATGGGCAGAGGATGGATCAAGGAGGCCGAGGATAGCCCTCCAGTGCCCAGGATGGGA
>SICM01000130.1 GCA_009694805.1 Candidatus Latescibacterota bacterium | reverse complement strand
GGGACATTCGAAAAGAGCGGGCGTTGGACTCCACTATGATGGGCCTGCTGGGGGGGCGGACCGTCACACTCTTCTTAGCCGTGAAACGATGGGGACCTTGGCAAAGACAAATCCTCATCACAGCAATTTTCTAACCGGACAATACTGGGGCCGACCTGCGGGGGGCCGACCTCCAGCGGTCCCGTCTCCAGAAGGTCGATCTCAACGGAGCGGACCTCCAGGGGGCAAAGCTCAGCGGGGCCGGGCTGGAGGGGGCGACGCTCCGGAAGGCCCGCCTGCAAGGGGCCGTGCTCGCGCCGGTGGTCCTGGAGCTGGCGGACCTGAGCGAGGCGGACCTGAGCGAAGCCAGCCTCCAGGGGGCCAACCTGCGCGGGGTGGAGCTTCGGGGTGCGATCCTGCGGGGGGCTGACCTGAAAAAGGCGAGGCTCCAGGAGGCCAACCTCTGGGGGGCGGACCTGCGGGGCGCGCAGCTTCAGCGGGTGGACCTGCAGGGGGCCGATCTCACCCGGGCCGGTCTTCAGGGCGCGGACCTGCGGGGGGCCAAACTGCAGGGCGCGAACATGGTGCAGGCCGACCTGAGGGAGGCCAACCTGCAGGGGGTCCAGTTCAAAGACGTCGATCTCTACAAGGCCAACCTCCAGGGCGCGGACCTGCGGGGGGCGGATCTAACCGACGCGGCGGGGATCACGCGGGCGCAGCGGGAGTCGGCGCGCCTGGAATGAAGGTAAAACGGTACAGGTGAAACGCACGATGTTATTTCTGAAGCGTCTCTAAGGCCCGAAGGATGAGTTCCTTCGGGCCTTTTTTTGAGGGGAGAGGACAGGTGATACCGATCAGCGTGGAGGCGAAAGCAGGCCCCGGCTGCGGAGCCAGTTGAGGCAGAGATGCGGCCAACTCGAAGGCAGGTTATCATTCTGGCGCACCCCAAAGTCGTGCTCGCCGGTGGCGTAGATGTGCATTTCCGTCGGGATCTTGGCCCGGTGGAGCGCCAGGTACATGATCACGCTTTGGGCGGAATCGGTCTCCGTGTCATCGCTGGCGTGGGTCAGAAAGATGGGGGGCGTATCGGCCGGGATGTGGAGCCCTTCCCAGATCTCATCGCGGTCTCGGGCCTTCAGATACCCTGAGTAGCACAGAATCGCAAAGTCCGGCCGGAAACTCACGGCATCGATGGCGTCGATCTGGGGGTATTTCCGCTCGTGGAAACCGGTGGCCGTGGCCAGCGACAGATGCCCCCCCACGGAGAACCCCACCATGCCGATGCGGTTGGGATCGATGCCCCATTCGGTCGCGCGGCTGCGCACCGTGCTGATGGCGCGCTGGGCGTCCATTTGCGGGCCTGGCGGGGGGACCCCCTTCATTTCCCCCGGACGGCGGGGAACCCTGTACTTCAGGATGATGCCGGCGATGCCCTGGGCGTTCAGCCAGGCCGCCACCTCCTCGCCTTCTATATCCCAGAACAGATCCCAGTATCCTCCCCCCGGACAGATGACGACGGCGGTTCCCGTGTTCTTCTCATCCGGAGGAAGGTACACTTTTAGGGAGGGCCGGGAGACGTTGGTGAGCAGCAGGGTGTCCCCCACACTCGGAAATCTGGAGCTGTGGATGCGGCTCTTCTCCGGGCCTTCTATGCCGACGTCTCCGGGGACCGGGCCCGGCCAGAGTTCCATCACCAGGGGGGCAGGGGCTTGCGAAGATGGGGGTGTCTGATTCATTGCTGGTCTCCATTCTGGAGGGCGTTGTCGTGCGGATGACGTCTCAGCGGAAGCGGGAGGTGGAAGAGGATCGCCTCAGGCTTGAGCCCGGGCGCAAGTATAGCACCTGTTCTCATGCCTGTCAAGGAGAAAGGGCAATTGGGAGAGGATGGCACTTCGCGCTTGCTTTTCCGGCGTGCGAACCCTTATCTTTCGATATTAGAAACATTGAAATTCTCAGCGCCATAACGCCATAAGAGGCGCTTCATGTCCAGACCATCCGGCAACGCCAGACCGAACGTCCTCCTGATCTGTACGGACCACTGGAGCGGGCTGCTGACGCACGCGGCGGGGCATCCCGTGGTCATGACCCCGACCATTGACCACCTGGCCCGATGCGGCGTCACCTACACGCAGGCCTATTCAGCCTGCCCCTCGTGCATCCCGGCCCGGCGGTCGCTCATGACGGGCCTGAGCCCCCGCGCCAACGGGCTTCGATATTACCGGGAAGGGGCCGGGTTTCCTGGGGGGCCCACCCTGGCACAGTGCTTCCGGGACGCGGGATATCAGGCCTACGCCGTGGGGAAGCTCCACGTCTCGCCCCAGCGCGACCGGATCGGGTTCGACGACGTGCTCCTGGAGGAGCAGGGCCGGCACCTGTCCCGGGATATCCCGGATGGTGTGGCGGACGACTATGAACTCTTCCTGGCCGAGCAGGGCTACGGGGGCCAGGAATACGCCGGGGGCATGACCCAGAATGAGTTCATCACCCGGCCCTGGCACCTGCCGGAACATTGCCATCCGACCAACTGGGCGGTGCGGGAGATGTGCAGGGCCATCCGCCGACGGGACCCCCGAAAACCCGGTTTCTGGTACCTGTCGTTCTCCGCGCCGCATCCCCCCATCACGCCGCTGCAGGCGTATCTGGACCTCTACCGGGACGTGCCGGTGGACGAGCCGGCGACGGGGGCGTGGTCGCAGGACTTCGACAACCTGCCGTTCCACATCAAGGAACTGAGCAACCCGGAGATGATCGCGATGGCGCGGGCCTCGCGGCATGAGATCGAGCTGTCCCGGCGGGCCTTTTACGCCACGCTCACGCATATTGACCACCAGATCCGGGTGGTGATCGGGTACCTCCGTGAGGCCGGGCTGCTGGAGGACACGATCATCGCCTTCACGAGCGACCACGGGCACATGGTCGGGGAGCACGGGCTGTGGTGCATGACGCCCTTCTACGAGATGTCGGCCAAGATCCCGCTCATCATCGCGCCGCCGGAGGGGGATGACCGGCTCAAACCTGGGGCGACGGACGACCGCCTGGCGGAGTTCGGGGACCTCATGCCCACGCTCCTGGACCTGGCGGGCATCGAGGTCCCGGCGGGGGTGGACCGGCTGTCGCTGGTCGGGGATCGGAGGCGGGACCATCTCTACGGGGAGCACGGGGAGGAGAAGGCGGCCATGCGCATGGTCCGCGCCGGGCGGCACAAACTGATCTACTACCCGGTCGGAAACCAGATGCACCTGTTCGACCTCGAAGACGACCCCCGCGAGTGCTGCGACCTTTCGGGCGACGCCCGGTATGCCGGGGAGCTGGAGCGCCTGAAGGGGCTCCTGATGGAGAACCTCTACGGCTCGGACCTGGAATGGGTTCAGGACGGGAGGCTCGTCGGCCTGCCCGCGATGGAATATATCCCGCGACCCAACCGGAACCTGCGGGGGCAGAGGGGTTTACGGTTCCTGTAACAGAGGGGATGTTGACCGGGTTCAAAAAGGCCAGGAGAGCAGACCTCCTGGCCTTTTTTTTGTTTTTTGTTTTTTTTGAACACCTTTGCGCTTTGATGCATCTCATTTAGTGACAGCGCCAAGCTGCGGTCTTTTACGGGCAGAAGGATTCAGGAGGGGACGGTAATGAAGTGGGGAGAGGAGGGGTTCATGAAAAGGCTCAGGGCAGGCGACCGGGACGCCTGCGTGGACCTGATTGACGGGCATTATCGACAGGTCTACTGGTACCTCCTGGGATTGAGCAGGGACGAGAAAAAGGCGGCGGACCTCACTCAGAACACCTTTGCCAAGGTCTGGAGGGAGATCGGAGACTTCAGGGGAGAGTCGTCCTTCAGGACATGGGTGTTTGCCATCGCCCGGAACGAATTCCTGATGGATCTCCGTGCGTCGGGGCGTGATCCTGAGCTGATCGAATACACCGATCTGGAGGTGATCTCGGACCCTGCGCCGTCCGCAGAGGAGGCGTTCTCTGACCGCGAGGCGAAGGATGTTGTGCGAAGGCAGGTCGAGCGACTTCCGGGCCGGTACCGGGAGGTGATTTCCCTCCACTACTTCGCCCGGATGAGTTTTCGCGAAGTCGGGAAGCTGCTGTCTGTTCCGAGTGGCACGGTCAAATCACGCGTCAACAATGCGCTCAAACTGCTGAAGGAAGGTCTGGAAAGAATGGAGGTAGGCCATGAAAGTTCGGAATCTGGGAAAGACGCTGCGGTCCACGGCTCCCGGAGGCGTTCCTGCTGACCTGCGAGACCGGCTGGTCGAGGCGATCCCCGCCGAATTCAGGCTTGTCAGTGCCGGGCCTGTAAGGGGGCTCCTTGTCCCGACCCGGAGAAAGCTGGTTTACCTGGCCATCGCTGCCTCGCTGCTCATCGCGGGGATCCATTTCACCGGCGTCATGGGATCGAAGAAGCCTCGGACCGATCATCTGGCCGGGACTTCGTTTGGATTCGTCTCGGTTGCGGTAGCCGATGTGGTCAGGAATCTGGAAAATTTCGGTGCGCTTTATGTCGAGATGGATTTAAGGACGGGAAACCGTGAGAATTTTGAATTCATCGCGCCCGAGAACGATTTCACCAGGGTCAAAATCTGGCTTGAACGTCCCACCGAACGCTTTAAGAAGGGCAGAATGAGAGTGAAAAAAGAGGAAAGGAGGACTATTTTCAATGGAGAAACGACGCTTTTTTACGACACGGAAAATGGAGAAGCAAAGCTCTTTCAGGGAGGGAGAGTCGACGCGCAGCTTTCGGGCCCGGCCCGGTGGGTTCGAGATAGTGTTCCTCCCCCCGGCGCCAGCGTCAGCCTGGACACCCTGGCCAATGGTCGCGGCAGTTCCATCGCACGCTTGACCATTCGCGAGACAGGTGCGCCGCTCGAACCTGGTTCTTCCCCTGTCTTCTTTTCAGAATTCGACCGAAGAATCGTGATCTTCTGGGAGACGAATACCCGGCGTCTGACCGACCTCGAAAAATATGTCACTCAGAATGGCAAAGAGGTCCTGGTCGCCAAAATACGCTCCATCGAATACCGGGATCAGTTTGCAGACGATGTTTTTTCTCAAAAGCTGCCTGAAGGCATTCACATCATGGAAGTGGCTGATTCCGGAAACCAGCAGTATTCCGAGATGGAGCCTGAAGAAGTAGCCAGGGTAATGTTCACTGCCTGGATGAACGAAGATTGGGATAAGGTCAGGGTGTTCTGCGAAAGCAGACTCATCATCACGTATATGAAGACGACCCCTCTTGCCAGCTTTAAGATCACCGGCCCGAAGTTCAAGCGGAATCCGAAATATCCGGGCTGGCAGGTTCCTTATGAACTGGTCTTCAAGAATGGAGGCGTCAAGCGGTTGGCACTGGCGCTCCGAAATGACAACAAAATGAAACGCTACATCTGGGATGGAGGGTTGTAGATCGCAGGCGTGCCTGAGCTTTCACGGATTCGATCCCTGCCGGATAACATCCTTCGGTGGGGATTTTTTTGTGAGGAAAGGCCATAATAGACTTGCGTAATCGTATCATTTTTGATACATTCTGACATGCAGCACAATCCAAATGAGCCTGTAATTGTCGTGGCCTTCTATCGTACCGAAGCGGACAATGAACCGGTTCGTGAATGGCTCAAAAGCCTGAGACGCGAAGACCGAAAGACAGTTGGCGAAGATATCAAGACAGCGCAGTTTGGCTGGCCTCTGGGGATGCCCCTGATCAGAAAGCTGGAGCCGGGCCTGTGGGAAGTGCGCTCGGATATCAGCCAGGGCATCGCCCGCGTCGTGTTCACGGTCGAAGGCAACACGATGGTATTGCTACACAGTTTCGTCAAGAAATCCCGGAAGATTCCGCCTGACGACTTGAATACGGCCCGACGGCGCCTAACAGATCTGCGCAAGGAGTAATCCCATGAACAAGAAGCGCCTGGGTAGCAACTTCGATGACTTTCTGAAGGAGGAACAGTTGTTGGATGCTGCGGAAGCCACTGCGATCAAGCGGGTGATTGCGTTTCAGGTTGCGCAGGAGATGAAGCGTCGCAGACTGACTAAAACAGAGATGGCCAGCCGGATGAAAACAAGCCGTGCTGCGCTTGAGCGATTGCTGGACCCAACAAATCCTTCCATCACTCTGTTTACACTTGAGCGGGCGGCGGCGGTATTGGGAAAAAGGCTCAGGATTGAACTGGCGTAATCCAGCCGCGATTATCCTTTAAAGCGGCCGGTGGTGAAAGGGATGATCGTTCGATGAACCTCCAGATCTTCGGCACGCGGAAGTGCCACGACACGCGCAAGGCAGAGATGTTCTTCAAAGAGCGGCGGATCTCTTATCAGTTCATCGACCTCGCGGAGAAGGGGATGAGCGCCGGGGAACTGAAAAACATCCAGCGCTCCGTCCCGCTGGAGGCGTTGATCGACACGGAGGGGAAGGAGTACGAGCGGCGAAACCTGAAGTACCTCCGCTTCGACAAAGAGAAGACCCTGCTGAACTATCCGCTGTTGTTGAAGACCCCGGTCGTCCGGGATGGGAATAGGGCCACCGTGGGCTACTGTCCCGATGTCTGGAAGGGATGGATGAATGCCTCTCAAAAATGAAGTGAACCCTCTTCAGGAGCCGGCATGAAACAGATCCAGAAGCTCTACCTGTTCGTCCATCCCATGCCCTACCGCGAAAAGACCCGGCAGGACTATATGGCGAAGTGGAAGGACCTCCTCGCATCCGAGGGGTCCGACGAGGCGAACGCGATCTGCATCCTCTCCAACGCCGCCCGGGGGATGGAAGACCTCCAGGGACTGGCGTTGAAATCCTTCGGGGAGCGGTGCGTCATCGACCCTGACGACCGCAGCGCGGAGACGAAGGTGCGGATCGCCGAGGACCTGGAGCGGACGCTGTCGGGGCGCGGCAGCAAGCGGGAGTGGATCCCCTACGAGATCTGGACCTCCAACAACGCGCGTCGGTGGACGGAGGGGCTCAAGAAAAGCATGGAAGAGCGCGGGTTCACCTGCGCCCCGGAACGCCTCCAGCTCGTCACGTGCGGCCAGGAGTGGGGGGGGTGCCTGACCAAGTATTCCGCGTTCATGGGGAAATACCTGGGCCTCACCCAGGCTGCGGACGTGCGGGCGGACCTCTCGCCGGACGCCGGGTTTCCGATCCAGGCGACGTTCGCGGAGCGGGTGGAGATGGAGCGGCACGTCTACCTGTTCCTGTTCAGGATGCCGGACGGGAGGCCGATGGGGCAGTTCATGGACGGCCTGCGCGGGGTCTGGGAGCCGCCCCACGTGGCGACCGTGCCGGTGGACCCGAAGCAGGTGGAGATCGTCACCACCTCCCCGAACGGCGCGTTGAAGGTGGACGAGGCCGCGAAGGTGACGCCGGAGGGCGTGGTGGCGGACGTGGGGGATGGGTGCCACCCGGCCACGACGACGCTGATCGGGAACGAGATGGGGTATGAGGCCTTCCGGTCGTCGCTGAGGGAGGCCAGGATCACGCCCCGGAACGACCGTTGTGTGATGCAGTACAACATGATCGGGTATCTGAACCCGATGACGACGTACCGTGCGGAGGCACAGGATGTTCCGTGAGAATCTGTGTCAGAAAGCATGGTTTTTGGCGCGAGGAGCCGACGCATGAAGGTCGCCGTGTTCAGCGCCAAATCCTATGACCGGACGTTTCTGGAGAGGGCCAATGCCGCCCAGGGACACGAGCTGGTCTTTCTGGAACCCCGTCTGACCCGCGAGACGTGCGCACTGGCGGCTGAATTCCCGGCGGTCTGCGTGTTCGTCAACGATCCGTTAGATGCCCCTGTCCTGACGGCGCTCGCCCGGCGTGGGACTCGTCTGATCGCCCTGAGGTGCGCCGGGTTCAACAACGTGGATCTGGCTGCGGCTCGTGACCTGGGGATGACCGTCGTGCGCGTCCCCGCTTATTCGCCCTATGCGGTTGCCGAACACGCGGTGGGATTAATCCTGGCGCTCAACCGGAAGATTCATCGCGCATACGCCCGCGTCCGGGAGGGCAATTTCGCACTTGACGGGCTGTTGGGCTTCGACCTGTACGGTCAGACGGTCGGGATCGTCGGTACTGGAAAGATCGGGGTCCTCGTCGCCCGAATTATGAAAGGGTTTGGGTGTCACTTGCTGGCGTATGATCCGTTTCCAAACGCCGAGTGCGAGGCGCTGGGCGTGGACTACGCGGCTCTTTCCGACCTCTTCGTCAGATCCGACATCGTCACCTTACACTGTCCTCTGACGCCCGAAACCCATCATCTGATCGACGCGCGGGCCCTCGACGAGATGAAGCCAGGCGTCATGTTGATCAACACCAGCCGGGGGGCACTGGTCGATACGCGCGCCGTCATTCGGGCCTTAAAGTCCGGCAAGGTCGGCTATCTCGGTCTGGATGTGTATGAGGAAGAGGCCAACCTGTTCTTTGAGAACCTGTCAGATCGCTTGATTCAGGACGATGTCTTCGCACGCCTGTTGACGTTTCCAAATGTCGTCGTCACCGGTCATCAAGCCTTTTTCACCCGGAATGCGCTTGAACACATCGCCGAGACGACACTCGCAAATATCACAGACTTTGAGCAGGGGCGTCCCTGCGTCAATCAGGTTAGCGTGGATCGTCTGAGAAAATAGAGTTTATGGGCATTTGAAACTACTCTCAAGGAGACGCGTATGTCAGACAGGGTCAGGCTGGGGTTCATCGGGTCGGGCGGGATCGTCCGCGCCCATCTGGAGCAGGGGCTGAAGGATTTCGAGGACGTGGAGTTCGCGGGGTGGTGCGACCTGAACGCGGAGACGGCGGCAGCGCGGCGGGAACAGGTCGGGGGCCGGGGGGAGGTCTACACCGATGCGAAGACGATGCTGGACGAGGTGAAGCCGGACGCGGTCTACATCATGCTCCCGCCGTTCGCGCACGGTCCGGCGGAGAAGCTGGTCATCGAGCGGCGGCTGCCGTTCTTCGTCGAGAAGCCTGTGGCCATCGACCTGCCCACGGCCCGGCGGGTGGCCGAGGGGGTCGCGAAACACCGGCTGTTGACCTGCGTGGGCTACATGACCCGGTATCGCAAGTCCGTGCAGCGGGTGCGTGAGCTGCTCCGGACGCAGAAGCCGGTCCTGATGCACGGCGGCTGGCTGGGGGGCGGGCCGGCGAAGTACGAGGGGATCTGGAAGTGGTGGGTGCAGAAGGACAAGTCCGGCGGCCAGTTCCTGGAGCAGACCACCCATACCATCGACCTGGCGCGGTATCTCTACGGAGACGTCGCGAGCGTCTACGCCCAGGCCGTGCGGGGCCGTCGCCAGCGCCCCCGGTTCTTCACGATCGAGGACGCCTCGATGGTGCAGCTCTCCTTCGCGAACGGGGCGACGGGGACCCTCTACAGCTCGTGCAGCACGTCCGTGGGCGGGGGGATCGGCCTGACCCTCTGGGCCACCGATATGAAGGCGGAGTTCACGGGATGGGAACACACCGTCAAGATCAGCCTGCCCGGCAGTGAGCAGATCACCATCCCCGGCGAGCAGAACATCTTCTCGCACGAAGACCGGGCGTTCGTGGACTCGGTGAGGGCCGGAAAGAACCGGGGCATCCTGGCCACGTACGAGGACGGGCTGAAGGCCACGGCGATCGCCTGCGCCGCCAACCGGTCGATGGAGACGGGGAGGGTCGAAAAAGTTCAAGCGTGAAGCTTCAAGATTCAAGACGGAGGCCCTATCCCATAAAGTGCCACGTGCCACGAAAAAACAGTGCCGCGTTTCCACGTTCCAAGTGTCACGTAAAACCTGAACCTGGCACTTGGCACTTGGCACTTGATATTTGGCACTTTCCTTGTGACGGGTGAGGGTCAGACTTTTATCGGGAGGAAGATCATGCGCATTCAGCAGTCGATCTGTTATCCGCTGTTCAAACCTGCGGACATGGGCCTTGAGGTGTTGTTCCAGACCGCTGCCGAGATCGGCTATGCGGCGGTGGAACTCTGGGGACGGGGGGAGGATTTTGAGGACATCATGGGGCTTGCCAGGAAGCATAAGCTGGCGGTGGCCAGCATGTCCGGCCACGCCTCGCTGCCGGACGGGCTGAACAAGCGGTCCAACCACGACCGGATCGAGGGGGAGTTGAGGGCGTCCATCGACCTCGCCGCGAAGCACGGCATTCCGGGCCTGATCTGCTTCAGCGGAAACCGGCAGCCCTACCAGACGGACCTGGAGGCCGTCGAGGCCGTGGCCGACGGCCTGAAGCGGATTGCGCCCTACGCGGAGCAGAAGGGGATCAACCTGAACCTGGAGCTGCTCAACTCCAAGGTGGACCATCCCGGCTACCAGTGCGACCATACGGCCTGGGGCGCGGCGGTCTGCGAGCGGGCCGGGAGCCCCCGCGTGAAGCTGCTCTACGACATCTACCACATGCAGATCATGGAGGGGGACGTGACCCGCACGATCCGGGAGCACATCCGGTGGATCGGGCACTTTCACACGGCAGGGAACCCCGGCCGGCGGGACATGGACGACACGCAGGAACTGAACTACACGGGCATCTGCAAGGCGATTGCGGCCACGAGCTACGACCTCTACGTGGGGCACGAGTTCCGGCCCAAAGGCGACCCGATGGAATCCCTCAAGCAGACTTTTTCAGTCTGCAACCAGGGATAGTGGAGTCAGTTTTAGGATTGTCGAAACCGAAACGGGCAGAACGGTTTACGGAGGTCAAAGCCTCCGACCTTCTATCCGTTTTTACGTTCGATCTAAGCCCTGTCTAATGGGGAGGCGGAAAACGGCCTGAGAGCGGCTTGACTTCTCAGGCTGATGGACGACATTTCGGATAGATTCATTTTGGTTCGAGCAACGGGCCCATGTCCCGTCGCGGCCCTGCCCGTGCCCTATCGGACCACGCCGGAGCAGCCTACCTTCCAGTCTTTGCGGGACCCGGTCTGCGAGGTCCCCCTTCCGGGCGACCGACCGTTCCCCACGGCCCTCGATCCCTTCATCTGCAACCGCTACGAGATCGCCGCCTTCGCCCGCAGGGCCTACGACGCAGGCATCCGCTACCTGGGGGTCTGCTGCGGGGCCGGCCCGCACCACCTCCGCTCCCTCGCCGAGGAGCTGGGTCGCCGTCCCCCCGCGAGCCAGTACTCGCCGGACATGTCCAAGCACTACGCCCTGGGCACGGACCCGAGCCTGAAGCGATTCAATCAGGCCTACGTCCAAAAACTGTGAGGGGGGCTGCGGGAGGCGAGAGGGGAGAACGATGGAGGGGGAGCGTCCTGTGAACGAGCCTTCGACCTGCGCCGGGGCAGTGGCGCGGACCCTGCGGGAAGCGGGCGTGCGCCAGGTCTTCGGGCATCCGGGCGGGGAGGTCGTGGACCTGATCGAGGCCCTGGCGCAAGAGGGCATGGAGTTCATTCTGACCGGCCACGAATCGGCAGCCGCGTTTATGGCCGGCGCAGTCGGACGGTTGACCGGTGTCCCCGGCGTCTGCCTGGCGACGCTCGGCCCGGGCGCGTGCAATCTGACCCTGGGCGTGGGGTGCGCCTATCTGGACCGCGATCCCATGCTGGCCTTCTCCGCCCGGACGGCGACCTCCCGCGTCCGGCGGAGCCACAAACAGAACCTGCCGCTCAACGCCGTCTTCGCGCCGATCACCAAGTGGTCGATCGCCCTGGAGGGCGCGGGCACGGCAGAGACCCTTCGATCCGCCCTCGCCACGGCCTGCTCACCGCCGCGAGGCCCGGTCTATCTGACCCTGCCCGCCGACATCGCCACAGGGCCCGACCGGCCTGCGGACCCCGGACCGATGCCCCCCCGGGCGCTCCCGCCGGATGATCTGGATTTCGAGGCGGTCGCCCGCGCCCTCAATGCCGCCCGGCGGCCCATCGGCGTTGTCGGCCTTGCGCTCGATCCCGAAAAGGATGTGACGGCCATCCGCCGCTTCTTCGCCGAGACCGGGATGCCTTACGTGGTCCTCCCGCAGGCCAAAGGGGTCGCCGACGAAGACGGAGAAGGGTTTCTGGGCACGGTCGCGTCCGCGGCGGGAGACGCCCTCCTGGTGGAATGGCTGAATCAGAGCGATTGTCTCCTGGGCATCGGGTTCGATCCGGTGGAATCCGCCCAGGATTGGCATTTTCATCGGCCGCTCTATTCGCTGGCGAATGGGCCTGTGGGCTTCGACGAATACCGGCCCGAGGCCGAGTGCGTCGGGGACGTGGCCGCCCTGGTCGAGCGATTGCGCCGGGGGTATCAGGGCCGGTCGGACTGGACGCCCTCCGAGATGAGAGACCTTCAGCGCCGGGTCGTTTCCGCGATCACGCCATCGGCAATCTCCGGGCCGGACGGTCTTTCGCCCTATCACCTGATGGTCGCCCTGCGGGAGGCGCTGCCCGACGAGACGACCCTCACGACCGACGTGGGGGCGCACAAGATGCTGATCTCGCAGGTCTGGCATCCCCCGGAGCCCGGTCGCTTTCTGATCTCCAACGGTCTTTCGGCGATGGGGTACGGGGTTCCGGCGGCCCTGGTTGCCGCGCTGCTCCGGCCGCATCAGCCTGTGGTCGGCGTCCTGGGCGATGGGGGGGTTGCGATGATGGCGCAGGAGCTGGAGACCGCCCGGCGGATGGGCGTGACGCCGCTCCTGGTCGTGCTGTGCGACCGCTCCCTGGCCATCATCAAGATCGCCCAGGCGATGCGTGGCATCCCGTATCGCGGCGTGGACTTCGCGCCTGTGGACTGGGCGCGCGTGGCCGAGGGGGTTCGGGGCCAGAGGGGTGACCGCGACGGACCTGGACGGGGTGGGCAGAGTCGTGGGAGACTGGCTGGCGCGGCCCGAACTCACGGTCCTGGCCGTGCCGGTGGACGAGCGTCTCTACGCCGGGATGACGTACTGAAAGGAAGGGGGAGGAACAGGGGGGAGCGATACAGAGAAGGTCGCCGGCTCAGATGTCCAGCAGGCTTTTGGGGGCGTCCTCGGGGTAGTTGTCCAGATATCTCTGAATGTACTGGCGCGTCACGGGGGGCATCCGGTCCAGATGTCCGGGCGCGAGCAAGGCCTCCCGCTGGCCGTATTCGTGCTTCATCACCGGGTATTCCGCCCGCCAGAAGGCGCAGTGCATGGTCCAGCGCTTCTGGCCTTCGGGATTCCAGCCCCGGTGCCAGAGGTTGGCGTTGTAGTAGGCGATGTCTCCCGGCTATAATGGTCTGGGATTTTTGGACAGGGGAATAAGGTGGATTTGCCGATAGGATCAGGGATCGATTCAGGAGGCAAACCATGCGGAAGAGCTATACGGCAGAGTTCAAGGCGAAGGTGGCGTTGGAGGCGGTGAAGGGAGAGCGGA
>SICM01000129.1 GCA_009694805.1 Candidatus Latescibacterota bacterium | reverse complement strand
CAACCCGGAGCGCTTCGTCAACGGGTCGCCTCGCATACGGCCCCTCCCAAAGGAGGTCTGGATCAACGCGCCGATCGAGGTCGGCTCAGATGCACCACGTCAGTAATTTTTTCGCGCACGTGTCTCAAAGTCCTTGACAGGCTCCGCACCCGGCGAGACAGAATCCTCCGACAAGATCGTCGAATCCGTGCGGGAGGAAGACGCCCCGGACCGCTATCAATTCAAGGTCAGCCGGGCGGGCCGGGACAGGCTCTACACCTACCGGGCCATTGTGGAGGGGGTTGTGGACGGAGACACGCTCTGGACGCACGTGGACTGCGGGTTTCGGACCTGGACGCGACAGAAGCTCCGGCTGCGCGGGATCGACACGCCCGAGACCTCGACCGTCGCCGGCCAGCGTGTCCGGGACTTTGTCGTCCAGACCCTGAGGGAAGTCCCGTTCGTGGTCCTGACCACCACGAAGTCGGACAAGTACGACCGGTACCTCTCGGACGTGTTCTACCTCCCCGGCGGGACCGATCCTCAGGACGTGCTCGACAGGGGGACCTTTCTCAATCAGCAGCTCATAGACCGGGGAATGGCGGTCCGCTTCACCGGCTGATCAAACGAGGGTCGCTTCACCCCTCACCCCTCATTCCTCATTCCTCATTCCTCACCACTCACCATTCACCCCTCACTTTGACACGCTTATGATCGAAGGCAAAGAAGTCCTTTCATCCAAAGGCGCTGTGGCCGCGGGGCCTGAAGAGGCTACGCGCATCGGCGCCAGGGTCCTGGAGCGCGGGGGGAACGCGATGGATGCGGCGGCCGCGGCCTGCCTGGCCTGCTGTATGCTCCAGCCTCAGATGACGGGCATCGGCGGCTATGTCCTCTGCGCGGTCGTGCTGGAGGGCGCGTCGGGACAGGCCTGGTGCCTGGACGCCAACGGCCCCGCCCCTGCCGCCGCGCACGAGCGCATGTACGAGGTGGTCTCCGAAGGGGAGAAGCAGGGCGGCATCAACGAGACCGAATACGGCTGCCGGGTCCGGGAGAACGCCAACGTCCACGGCCCCCTCGCCGTGGGCATCCCGGGCACGCTGGCGGGCATCGGCCTGCTGTCGGAGCGATGGGGGCGGCTGAAGTGGCCGGACATCCTCGCCCCCTCCCTGAAGCTGCTGGAGGACGGCTTTCCGTACGGCGCCACCGCCGACGCCATCCGGAACAACGAGGCCGTGATCCGCAGGTTTGAGCCCACGGCCCGGCACCTGATGCCGGACGGGAGAGTCCCGAAGCCCGATGAGGTCTGGCATCGGAAGGACATGGAGAAGACCCTAACGCGCCTCGCCTCCGCGGGCTGGCGGGACTTCTACGAGGGCGAGATCGGCCGCCAGATCGCCGACTATATCCAGAGCACAGGCGGCCTCCTGACGCGGGAGGACATGGCCGGGTTCCGGCCGCGCCTCACGGCGCCTTATGTCACCTCCTACCGGGACGCGCAGGTCTACGGCCCGACCCTGCCCAGCGGGGGCCTGTCCACCATGCAGATCCTGAACATGCTGGAGTGCTTTGATCCCGTCTCCGATCAGACCGTGACCTACTGGCACCGGCTGGCCGAGATCCTCAAACTCGCCTGGCGGGACCGCCTGCGCTACGTCGGCGACCCCGACTTCGTGGACGTGCCCGTGGAACGGCTGTTGAGCAAGGACTACGCCGCCGGCCGCGTCGAGACGCTCCGACAGTCCCCGGACCACGTGGACCGGCTGTCGTCCCCTCCGGGAGGGACCGTGCCGGAGACCCTGCACGTCTCCACCGCGGACAGCGAGGGCAACCTGGTCTCGGCCACGATCACGCACGGGGGGGCATTCGGGTCGTGCATCACCGTGCCGGGCGCGGGCCTCATCCTGGGCCACGGGATGTGCCGACTGGACCCCCACCCGGGGCGGGCGAACTCCGTCGGACCGCGCAAGCGCCCGCTGCACAACACCGCCCCCCTGGTCCTGCGCCTGCCGGACCGGGACGTGGCCGAGGGCCTCCCCGGCGGCAGGCGGATCGTCAGCGTCAGCGCCCAGGTGGCGCACCGGATCGTGGACCACGGAGCGACCTCGCACCAGGCCGCGGCCGCGCCCCGGATGCACGCCGGGCCTCAGGAACCCCTCACGGTCTCGGAGGCCCTGAGCCCCGCCATCGTGCAGGGGCTGGTGGCGATGGGGCACGAGGTCCACACCGCCCCCGGCGTGGGCGTCGGGGTCCAGTGCGCAGAGGTGCTGAAGCGCGAGGGCAGGGTCCGGGCGGGCGGGAACACCTGGGCCGCCGGAGCAGAATAGAATCAGCCCCCCCACCCTCCCCTGCCCCCCTCCCTCTCCCACTGCTGGAAGAGGGAGGGGACAGCCCTCTCCCCGGCAGGCTACGCCTGCTTCCCCTCTCCCACGTGTGGGAGAGGGGTGGTGAGCGCCAGCGAACCGGGGTGAGGGCCTGCCTTCCGCCTTTCTTAGTTGACACGCCTCTCCGAATTTAGTAGATTTTGTCAGACCAGGTTCATAGAGAGCCTACAAGATCGTAACTCATTCTCTTGGGCGGGAATGCGATGCCGATCTTTGTATCCAGGTTCTCACCGACCCGGAGTGGTCTGGCCAATTTCCAGTCCCTGCGCGCTGCCGTGGAGGATGTCCGTCAGGGAGTAAGGGCATCCTCGCAAGAAAATCGGGCGGACAGCAGGGGCCAGGGAGGGGACCAGACTGCCTCTTCCGGTGAGGATCGCACGGGCGCGTCTCCCCTGCTGGCGAACAGTCAGCGGGCGGATCAGATCGCCCAGAGCATAACGGATCAGAACGATTTCGCCGGCGGGCGTCAGGCCGAAACCACCTCTGCGAGCGGGGAGACGACGGCCTCGGCCTTCTCGTCTCCCTCGCAGGAGACCGTCCAGGCGTCTGTCTTTCCCGAGGTCTCGACCACGGGAGGGGCGGTCCAGGCCGCCTTGCAGAATACCGGAGAGCAGACGGCTCAGGCGGCCAACCGGCAGACGGCTCAGGCGACCGGCAGGCAGACCCCTCAGACGACCAGCCGCCAGACAGGGCGAACGATTGGCCGGCAGGCCGCTCAATCATCCCTCCAGAACGCGCAGGAGAACCGTCAGACCCAGGTCCAGAGGCGCGAACTTCCTCAGGACACCCGCGTCACCCTCCGTCCCTTTCTTCGATCCGCAGTCCATCGCATCGACGGCCTGTCCCGGCTGCTGAGCGCACAGCGCCGGAGTGAGGAACCCACGGTTGCAGCGGAGCCCGCAGTCACGGCGGATCTCGCGGTTACGACAGAGCCGGCGGCCGGAACAGATGAGACGGCGCGTGCCCTGGTCTCCACGTCTCTCAGGATCGAGCAGACCGCCGCTCAGTCCAGTGTGGTCCGGACCGCACAGGCCATTCAGGTGGCCGAGGCCCAGCAGGCGGTCCAGGCAGCACAGGAGACTTCTCTTGGATTTGCGCAGCCCCCCAGCGCCGAAGAGCGTATCCAACAGACAACGCAACTGAAGCAGAACCTTCGGGAGGACATGGCCACGGTGACGCGGGGGCTGGTCCGGGACGTGGCCCGCCAGAACACGCAGAACGCCCGGAAGATGGCGCAGAATACATTCCAGGCAACGGCGCAGCAGGCCCGTCCCGCGACGACCCTGGCGCGTCCGTCTCCGCAGAATTTTCTCTCATCCAGCCCGCGGCGGCAATCCTTTACGATTTCCAATCTAGCCCCCCTTCGCTCGGCCCTGGCCCTGCTCGGCACGAACGTCAACATCCTGGTCGGATGACCCTCTCCCTTCTTCGTTTCCCCGTTTCTCCGTTTCGTCTCTTCCGCCTCCCCCCCTTTGCAATTTTCATTTTGCATTTTGCATTTTATCTTCTTCCCCGTCTCTCCGTTTCCCCGTTTCTCGTTTTCGATGTGACCGGAGCCCGCTCATGAAAAAACCCGTATCCATCCCCGACCTGTTCGCCACGCGCACGGTCTCTGACCCTCGAATTTCGCCCGACGGCAAATGGGTGGCCTACGTCGCGACGGAGGCGGACCTCAAAGAGAACCGCTACAACTCCGACGTCCACCTCATCCCTGCCCAGGGCGGAGAGCCGTTCAAACTCACGAACAGCCCCAAACGGGACGAGGCGCCGCGCTGGTCCCCGGACGGCGCGCGCATCGCCTTCCTGTCCGGCCGGGGGGAGAAAGACCAGGTCTACGTCATCCGGCCCTTCGGCGGAGAGGCCGAGCGGGTCACGAACGCCAGGTCCGGCGTCAGCGCGTTCGCCTGGTCCCCGGACGGTGCGCGCATCGCCTACCTCACCACCGACGCCCCGACCGAGGAGGAGGAGAAGGCGAAGAAAGAGCGGGGCGACGCCCGCGTGGTGGACCGGGACGACCGGATGTCCCACCTCCACGTCATCGACCTGAAGACGAAGGAGGCCCGCCGCCTGACGAAAGGTCGCTTCCACGTCACCGGCCTCACCTGGTCTCCGGACGGGCGGCGCATCGCCTTCAGTCATCAGCCCTCCCCCCTCGCCAACAACATGTTCAGAGCCACACTCTCCCTCGTCCCGGCCTCCGGCGGCCGGCCTCAACCCCTCACGGACGGACGGGGCGACGTGGGTTCTATAGAGTGGTCGCCGGACGGCAGATGGATCGCCTTCCTGTCCCGTGGCGACGGCGGCGGCTGGCTGGCCAGCCTGCACATCCGCCTCGTCTCCCCGTTGGGCGGGCCCGTTCGGGACCTGACGCCCCGCCTCGAAGACCTGGGCCGGTTTACGGAGAGCGCCTGGGCCCCCGACGGCCGGGCCCTCTATTTCTTCCTCGGTCAGGGCACGAGCATGCACATCTGCCGCGTCCGACTGAACGGAAAGACGGAACAGATCACCCAGGGCAGCCAGGTCTACGGGGCGATGAGCCTGTCGCAGGACGGGCGAACCATGGCTTTCATCCGGCAGGACGGCGCCACCCCCCCCGACGTCCACGTCTCTCCGACCGCCCGATTCGAGCCCCGGCGGCTCACGACCGTCAACCCGCAGGTCCGGGATCATCTCTATGGCCGGAAAGAGATCGTCCACTGGAAGAACCCCGACGGGACGCCGGTGGAGGGCCTGCTCATCAAGCCGGTGGGATATCGCGTCGGCCGGCGCTATCCGCTCCTGGTCAGCGTCCACGGGGGGCCGGCCGGGGCGTTCGCCAACACCTTCGACGGCGTGGGGCAGGGCGTCTATCCCGTCCAGGTGTTTGCGGGCCGGGGCTATGCCCTCCTCCTCCCCAACCCGCGCGGGAGCGTCCACTACGGCGAGAAGTTCCGCAGGGCCAACGTCCGGGACTGGGGGAAGGGGGACTTCGCGGACATCATGGCCGGCGTGGACCACCTGATCGGGCGGGGGATCGCAGACCCAAACCGGCTCGGCATCATGGGATGGAGCTATGGGGGCTACATGACCGGGTGGGCGATCACCCAGACGAACCGCTTCAGGGCCGCGTCGTTCGGCGCGGGGCTCACGAACCTGATCAGCATGTACGGCCAGACCGACATCCCCGGCTTCCTGGAGGCCTATTTCGAGGCCATCCCGTGGAACGACGTGGAGACCTACATGCGCCACTCGGCGATGGGACACGCCGGGAAGATCCGGACCCCCACGCTCATCCAGCACGGGGAGAAGGACGTGCGCGTGCCCCTGCCTCAGTCTTATGAACTCTACCAGGCCCTCAAACGTCGCCGCATCCCGACGGAGTTCGTGATCTACCCCCGGCAGGGCCACGGCCTGTCGGAGCCCAAACTCATCCGCGACGCGATGGAGCGGAACCTGGCCTGGTTCGAGGCGTGGGTGAGGAGAAAGGCGGGCAAACGGCAAATAGCAAACGGCAAACGATAAATGCGGCCCCCAGCCCACCCCCACAGGTGGGGGAAGGGAGGGGGCGCTCAGGGCTTTGCCCCTTGTGACGGGGGTGGAAGGGGGGCGTTTCACTCACCACTCACCATTCTTACAGGAGGTTTTACGATGCCGTTCATCACGGTGAAGATGCTGGAGGGACGTACGAAGGAGCAGCACCGGGAGCTGGTGAAGGCCATCACGGACGCGGTCGTGGAGATCTGCAAGGCCCCGGCGGACGGCACGTTCGTGGTGATTGAGGAAGTGGCTAAGGACCACTGGGCAAAGGCCGGGGTGCTGCTCTCGGAGCGATAACCCAAATCCTGATCTGAGAGGGCGCGCCGCCAGAAACCCCCACCACCGAAGTCCAGCAGAAGCAACCCACCTGCCGGGGGCACAAATTTCGGTGCGACCCCTGAACGTCAAGGTTGCGGCGCGCCCAGCCTCCCCGGCGCTTGAGGGGCGTGCTTCTTTGGTGTCACCTTTCTTGCACGAGCAAGAAAGGTGACAATGCGGGAAAGGTCCCCGAATCAGAGATATAGGGAATAGGGAACTGAGAAACGAGGAGGAGATAAACCTGTGTCATCCGATTTACGCGACCTGCTCGACTTTGCCACAGAGATCGCGTGGCAGGCGGGACGCATCACGCTCCGGTACTACCAGACCGGCGTGGGCGTGGAGGCGAAGGCCGACGACTCCCCCGTGACCATCGCCGACCGGGAGGCCGAAAACCTGTTGCGCGACCTGATCCGGCGTCATTTCCCGGACGACGGCATCGTGGGCGAGGAGTGGGGAGAGATCGCAGGACGCTCCGGAAGGCGCTGGATCGTCGATCCCATCGACGGGACCAAGTCCTTCATCCACGGCGTGCCCATCTACGCCGTGCTCATCGGTCTGGAGATCGGGGAGGAGTGCGTGGTGGGGGCCGCCAGCTTTCCGGCGCTGAACGAGATGGTCTGTGCGGCGAAGGGGATGGGGTGCTTCTGGAACGGCCGGCGGGCGAGCGTCTCCGGCGTCTCCCGCCTGTCCGACGCCCTGCTCCTGACCACGGACTTTCGCTCGGTCTACGAGCACGACTACGGCCCCGGCTACGACCGCGTCGTCGCGGCATCCAAACTCCAGCGCGGGTGGGGAGACGCCTACGGCCACGCCCTGGTGGCCACAGGACGCGCGGAGGTCATGCTCGACCCGATCATGGAGGTCTGGGACTGCGCCGCCCTGGTCCCCATCGTCCTGGAGGCGGGCGGGACCTTCACGGATTGGAAGGGGAACACGACCGCCCGCGGCCGCAGCGCGATCTCCACGAACGGGAAGGTCTACGAAGAGGTGATGGGGCTGCTGGCGCAATAAAGCGGTCAGCCATCAGCAGTCAGCCAAAGCAAACACGACTTTGCTGATCGCTGACGGCTGACCGCTGCTTTCTATCCCTGACAATCCAGCAGGACCTTCATCACCTCGCCCCCCCGCTTCACCTTCTCAAACCCCTCCGCCGCGTCCTTCAGGGGGAGCATGTCGGTCACCATCGACCTCAGGTTGAGTTCGCCGGAGGCGGCGATCCGGATCGCACGGTCGAAATCGACCGGCTCGTAGACCCGGCACCCGACCAGCGAGAGCTCGCGGCCCATGAACCGTTGCAGGTCCACCGGCGGGAGCCCCGCGTGAATCCCCACCAGGCAGACCGTCCCCCGCACCCGCAAGACCTCCGTCATCGCCCGCGCCCCGGCCGGACTCCCGCTCACCTCGAAGACCAGATCAGCCCCGCCGCCGTCCGTCCACCCCTCCACCCAAGCCTTCAGATCCTCTTCCTTCGGGTTCACGACGCGCAGCCCGAACGCCCGCGCCTTTTCGAGCCGGAAGGGGTTGACCTCCGCGACCACGACCTCCGCCCCGGCCAGCCGGGCCACCAGGGCCACCAGCAGGCCGATGGGTCCCCCCCCGATCACGACCGCGCGGTCCCCCACCTCCAGAGGGGCCCGGCGCACGTCGTGTACCGCCACCGTCAGCGGCTCCACCAGCGCCCCCTCCACGTCATCCAGCGCCTCAGGGATCTTGTGCAGCCGGTCCTGCGGCACGCACCAGTACGCCCGGAAGGCCCCCCAGCTGTCCACCCCCATGAAATTGAGCCGCTCACACACATGCCGGTACCCGCGCCGGCAGGCTAAACAGCGCCCGCACGACAGCGTCGGGTCCACGACCACGCGGTCCCCGGGGACCACGCCCGCGTCCGGCGGGGCCTCGACCACCTCCGCGCACAGCTCGTGGCCCATGACCAGAGGGGGCTTGACCCGCCAGTCCAGGTCCCCCAGATAGACGTGGAGGTCGGTCCCGCAGATGCCGACCTGCTTCACCCGGAGCAGGACCTCCCCCGCCTTGCGTTTCGGAGGGTCCATCTCCTGAATTTCCAACCGCTCCTTGCCCAGATAGACCGCAGCCTTCATCGTACATCCTCACCTTTCATTTTGCATTTTGCATTTCCTGTCCCTTATCTCCAGAGTCAGGACTTCGCCCCCCCGGGTTTCACCACCAGGGTCCGTCCAAAGGTGCGCTCGAACTGTGAGCCGATGTCGCGGGGTCTCCAGCCGGCGAGCGCAGGGACGGACACCACGACGTCTCTCCCCCGCACCTGGCATCTGAGCGCCACCGACGCGCCAGGGGGACAGCGCTCCTCGATGTCGTCGGCGAGGGCCAGGAGGGTCGCCGCCCGTTCGATCGGGAGACGGTCTTCCCGCTTCAGCAGCGGGTCGTAGGGTTTCGTGGGGGAGCCTCCGGCGCGGGCGCCCCGGACGATCGCCGCGAACAGGGCGATTTCGCGGTGGGAGAACCCGTTCAGGTCCGCGGCCACGACGATGTCGGCGACGTGTTCGTGCCGGTTGAAAAAATCGATGCTTCGCCCGATGTCCAGGACCCTGGCCGCGTGGGCCAGGGCCTCCTGGATCTGGGAGGTGGCGCGGGGTTCGAGGGCCTTCAGGAGGGAGATCGCCACCGAGGCCCGGCGTGTGGCCGAGTCCGCGTTCCAGCTGGCGAACTGGGAGGTCAGGGAGGCGACCGAAGCCTCGCGCACGGCGCGGGTGGGCGGGACGCCTTCGGACAGGAGGCTGTAGGCCAGCCCTTCGCGCACCCCCTGCCCCGAGACGTGGATGGCGTGGGCATCGACCCTCTCCATGAGCGTCTCGATGGTCAGAGCGCCTCCGACGATGGAATCGCCGCGCTCGTCGCTGAGGCCGGGCAGGGCGTTGCGCTTCTTGAGGCGGTGCGCGGCCAGGAGTGAGGTGATCTCGCGCACCCGCTTGCGGTCCAGGACGTAGCCGTGTACGCGGGAGATCGGGTAGTCGCGCGCGCGACTGTCCATCTTGGCGAGGTTCCTGACCGTGCCCCCTGTGCCGACCAGGCGGTCCCCGGACTTGAGGGAGGGGATGCCGGCCTCCTCGATCAGATCGCTTACGTACCGCTTCAGGCGGCGAATCTCGCCCTGGGTCGGCGGGTCGTCGTGGAGAAAGGTGTGACTGAGCCTGAGAGAGCCCAGGGGCAGGCTCCAGTCCCTCACGAAACGCCGGTGGCGGAACTGGGAGACCTGCATGCTCCCGCCTCCGAGGTCGAACAGAAAGCCGTGCTCCACGGGGAGACCACGCACGGCGCCCAGGAACCCATAATGGGCCTCCCGATCCCCGTCGATGACCTCCAGATGAATCCCCAGTTCCCGGCGGATCTGCTCAATCAATTGCCCGCTGTTCGCCGCGTCGCGCAGGGCCGCGGTGGCCACGGCCGCGATGCGCACGGCGCCAGCGCCCAGGGCCATGGCGCGAAAGTCCCGGAGGGCCTCCATGGCCCGCGCGATGGCCTCGTCGCTCAGGTTATGGGTATCGTCTACCTCGATCACCAGCCGCAGTGCAGCCCTGGCGCTCGCGAGAATCCTCAGGTGTCCGTGCGCATCCAGCCTGTAGACGGCGAGACGCCCCGAGTTCGAGCCGATGTCGATCACCGCCACCGGCTGGTGGCGCAGATCCTGTGCCAGACCGCCGTCGTGAGCCATGGGATATCCCGTTCGGACGCTTAAGAGGGATCTCGTCGACGGGTCCTGACGATGCCGCCCATGATTCCGAGGCCGATGGCCACCACAGTGCCGATCCCGATCCACCTTGGACTGGCGCCAAGCAGGTGAGCCCCGTAAGCCAGGGCGCCGACAACCAGTAGGGTTCCGATCATGTAGATTGCAAAGTTCATGGGTTCCTCCCGCCTTGCGTCGTTGCGCACACGAAGGCCCCGCGCCCGTCCTGTGCCCGGCTCGATATCCCTCCCTCGCCAGGATATCCAGAGATCAGCCGCAATCCAGGCAGCGCACCTCCCCGAAGACCCGGTCCTGCTCCTCCTCCTCGGCGATCACGAAGTTGATCAGGACGCGGATGGCCTTGGACGCATCCTCCAGGCCGTGCTTGTCGGCCATCTCCTCCAGAAACGCCATCTGATGCCTCTCCAGAATCACCTCATAGGTTGCTTTATCTTTGGGCATGACGAAATCTCCTGCATAGGGTAGGGGCGAATCTCGTATTCGCCGGATGAAGGGCGATCACAAGGATCGCCCCTGCGGATTACGGAACCTTTTCGATCCATGGCCATTTCATCGCCTCAGGCCAGGACCACGCCGGCCTCCTTCAGACGCCGGCGCAGCCAGGCGAGCCCTCCCCTCAGGGCCTCGTCTTCGAGCGCGACCAGCCGCTGCGGGTCCCGGTCCGCCAGCGCCCCCGGGTCCGGAAGGCAGGTGCCCTCCTCAAAAGGGGGATGCGCGAAGGTGAAGGCCCCGGAGCCTAACTGCGCCCGGCGGAGGTCCGTCCATCGTGAGGCACGGATCGGCGCGCGGTAGGCCCAGACATTCTCGAAAATAATCTGATCCAGACCGGCCTGGACCAGCCGGCGCGTGATCTCCACAATGGGCAGGTGGCCCCGCCCGATGGGCACGCCCAGCACCGAGAGACATCCGTCCGGCGCGTCCCGGCCGGCGAGCATGACGTGGTCCTTCAGGTGTGCTGCCCGGATGTGGGGCAGCATGGCCTCCAGGGCAGTCAGCGGATCTTCCCCGATCATCATGGAGTTGCCATAGTCGTAGAGCGCGCCGACCCACGGGCTGTTGACGCGCGTCACGACCTGCGCCACCTCGGCGCCGGTGAACTCCTCGTGATTCTCCAGCACCACCCGGACCCCTGCCGCCTCCGCCAGCGGTGCGGCAGCGATCAGGTCACGAGCCGTCCGCTCGACCATCTCCTCCGGCGTCCCCGGATGCCGGGTGTAGGTGCGTACCTGCTGCGCCCCGACCGCGCGGGCCACGTCCAGCAGGGTTTGAAGATGGTCCGGCGACGTGCCGCTGGTGTCCATGTCGCACAGCAGCCCCTCCGTCCGGACGCGGTCCCGGACCCTGCCGAACCACTCCGGCGTCGTCCCGCCCAGATGGCGGTACCCGGGGCCGTTCGCGCTGAGGCAGACCCCGGGGAATCCGTCCGCAACCGCACGGTCGATGAAGGCGAACACGTCGTAGCCTGGGACCAGTTGGAAGTGAAACCGCAGGCTGTAGGTGTGCAGGTACAGGCGCAGAGGCGTCACGCAAGATCCTTTTCAACTTCCGCGATCTGGGCCAGGGCCGCCCTCCGGTAACGGTCGCTGAGGGCAGGGTCCCGGCCTTCCAGATCGCACCGGCGCAGGCAGCAGTAAGCGGCCATACGGTAGGCGAAACAGGGGGAGAGCAGGGCGAGCCGCGCCATCGTCCCTTCCTCGCCATACGCCTGCACGAAGGTCTCGCGTTCGTCCCGCGTCAGAGGCGCGTGGTTGAACAGGATCTGAAAGGCGGGTGAGAGGAATGCCCAGGCATCCTCCGCAGGGTCCCCAATGCCCGGACACTGCCAGTCGATCAGGCGAATGCCGCCCGCGTCCACGATCAGATTGCCCGCGCCCACGTCCGTGTGCACCAGCGAGAACCGTCGAAGCGCCGGACCCTGGACGGGCGTCGGTCGAAGGGAGCGGAGCCGGGCCGCCAGGCCGTCGTGCGGGATCGCCCGCAGGAGGCCATCCCCCTGCGCGAGGACCTCCTCCGGGCCGACCGGCAGGGGCCGAAACCCCTGGAGGTCCTCCGCCGGGACCGCGTGCAGCCGGCGCAACAGGTCGGCGACGGGGAGGACGCCTTCGCGCCACGGCGTCCCCGGCCAGTACTGGTAGACCAGCACGGGAACACCTCCTCCGGCCCGAAAAAACGCCACAGGTTCAGGGGCGATCCCGGCGCCACGCAGGGTGCGCAGGGCGCTCGCCTCGGCGTCGGGGAGGATCGGGAACAGGCTCTCCCCCCTTCCCGTGCGGGAATGTTTGACCACCCAGTCAAAACCCACCCCCCGGACCCGGAAGAGATCGTTCCAGAAGCCGCCTGCCATCGGCGTCACCGTCGGGTTCGCGCAATCCGTCAAAAGCCCCTGCCGCCGCAGCGTCTCGATCACGTCAAACGTCATGGCGGCTGAAACAGCTCAATATTATAAACCATAGATACCATAAGTACCATTATAAACTATTGATGCCCCAAAAGCAATATTATAAACCATAGATACTAACAGAGGTCCTTAAGGTCTAAAATGTTAAACACATCTCTATTGTTCCAATTTTGTTTACGGTAATTTTATCCACTAAGCACCGAATAATTTCTTTTTTAGAAGCTTGATCTGCTTTGTCCCAATTTTCCTGGAAATCACCTGCAAATGCGACCATCTCTTCCAATCGTCTCCTTTTATCCTTTAATAAAGCTTTCTCTGAATTTTTATCTTCTATCGACCTCGATAGCTCATCCCTTGTTTTTTCCAATTCAGTCAATCTATTCTTTATATATGAGAGGTTCTTCATTTCCTCACCGAATGTATCTAATAATTTCTTGGCTTCTTTATCTAGTTCCTTTATTCTAAAACTAATCTCCTTAATTTTATCGTCTATTTGTACTAGTTTCTCATGACGATCATTTTGCACAAGGTGACTAATATCCGTTGACAAATCAATGCTCTTCAAAAAATCACGAATCCTGCCAATTATAATAGGTTCAATGGTTTGGATTTTTACGGTTTTTAAATCGCATATAATATTTCCTTTGTATCGCCTGTTATTACATACATAATATTTCCATTTATGGCCTCTGGTCATACCACACATCTTTGCCCCACATTCACAGAATATAATACCAGACAATAAGAATGAACTGTTATACATCCTTGGGTGAATTGTACTTTGACTCTTAAATCTTGCTTGAACCGTATTATATTCTTCTTCTGAAACTAAGACACTGTTCACTTACCATTCCCAACTTATGCCCCCCGAAAACCTCGGCAGAAAGCTTTCGGGCCTGAAATATAGGCGTCAGCTTCACCAACGAATACGGCTCTCTAAGAGGCGGTTCCTGCGATAATCCAAAACTGCTATTTATA
>SICM01000128.1 GCA_009694805.1 Candidatus Latescibacterota bacterium | reverse complement strand
CTTCGGTCGCCGACCAAAGCCGCCTCGACCGCTCCGTCAACGCCGGCCTGAGGACCGTGTACTTTCTGCGCAAGATATTGAAGTTCACGCATCAAAGGTACAACCGCGCCCTGTCGAAATCAATCGCTTATTTCTTCACAACCCCTTAACGAGGAGAACCGAGTGAAACGGAGTCGTGCGCTGCACACGGAAGAGGAGGTCGCGCGCGCCCGAAGGCGCGTGCAGGAGGACCCGGAGGCGAAGCGGGTCCTGGGTCAGATCCTGGAGAAGGCGGACGAGTGGGCGCGGCGCGACGACGCCTGGCTGGAGCAGGTGATTACGCCGGCGTCGGTCCCGCGCGCATTCAATGCCCATCATATGGGATGTCCCGTGCATGGGATAGAGTACTTCAAGCACGGGAACTATTCGTTCAAGTTCAGCCTGGACCGGCCCTGGAAGATTATCTGCCCGGTGGGGGGAGAGGAGTATCCTTCGAACGACTTCGGGACGTTTTTCGCGTCCGGGATGCAGGACCGGAGTCTGCTGACGGGCGACTATGCTGACGATGGGTGGGGGTGGAGGCGGTCGGGGGACCCGAAGAAGTGGTGGTTCGTGGCCTACTACAACCACTGGGCCTGGATGCGGGAGATCATCCCCGGCGTGCTGGCCCTGTCGCGGGCGTATCTGCTGACCGGGAAGGAGGTCTACGCGCACAAGGCGGGGCTGCTGCTGCACCGGATCGCGGACGTGTACCCGGAGATGGATCACAACAAGCAGTCCCGCTATGCCACGGAGTTTTCGCCATCCTACCAGGGCCGCATCCTCAACTGCATCTGGGAGTGTTTCCTGGGGTCGGACCTGGCCGAGGCCTACGACAACGTGTTCGAGGGGATCGGGAAGGCGAAGGGCCTTGAGGAACGGCTGGGGAAGGCGGCCGCGGAGATTCACGGGCACATCGACCGGGGACTGATGGCGGAGATCGTGTCCGGCGTGTACAAAGGGCAGATCCGGGGCAACTACGGGATGCACCAGCACACGCTGATGACGACGGCCATCGTGCGGCAGGCCGGGGACGAGCAGGAGGTGGTGGACTTTCTGCTCCGGACGACAGGAAGCCCCCACGGCTACGCCTACGAGGGGATCGATCTGCTCATGGACAACCTGATCTATCGGGACGGGGTTTCGGTGACCGAGACTGCGCCGGGCTACGCCTGGCTCTGGCCGGAGCGGGTGACCCGCGTGGCGGAGATGATGAAGCGGCTGGGCGTGGACCTCTACGCGCGCCATCCGAAGATGCGGGAGATGTTCCTCCACCCGCTTCGCACGACGCTGCTCGGGAAGTTCACGCCGTCCCTCGGGGACTCGGGAAGCGTGTCGTCGGGCTACGTGGACCTGCCGCGCTGGGCCGCGGAGATCGGGTACCGGGAGTACGGCGATGAACGGCTGCTGGACCATCTGAAGGGGCTGGGAGAGGACCGGGGCGAACGGGTCTATGAGGATCTGTTCAAGGAAATCGAAGATGCTGAAAAGTTCAAAGCTCAAAGTTCAAGGTTAAAAATTGAACCCTTGACCCTTGACCCTTCAAACCTTGCACTTTTTGACGAGTTCCACGGGACCTGCAACCTTGGGGGCTACGGCCTGGCGCTGCTGAGAAGCGGGAGGGGCGACGACCGGCGGGCGGTCTCGCTGTGGTACGGGACCTCCATCGGGCACGGCCACCGGGACAAGTTGAATGTGGATGTCTTCGCCAAGGGGCGGGTGATCGTGCCCGACCTGGGCTATCCGCAGTTCACGGACGACCACCCGGAGCGGGAGGCGTGGAACAAGAACACGATCAGCCACTGCACCGTGGTGGTGGACGCGCGGATGCAGACGCTGGCGGCCAAGGGGGACCTGCACCTGTTCGCCGCCGCGCCGGGCGTGCGGGTAGCGGAGGCGTCCGCTGAGACGAACTATCCGGGGATCGTCTCGACCTACCGGCGAACGGTGGGGCTGGTGGACGTCTCGGAGCGGGACTCCTATGTCGTGGACATCTTCCGGGTGGCCGGCGGGAAGCAGCACGATTACTCCCTTCACGGGCCTTACGGGGACCTGGAGGTCTCCGGCATCTCCCTGTCCGAGCCCATGTCCGGCACGCTCGCGGGGCCGGATGTGCCCTACACCTTTCTCTACGACGATCTGGAGCTGAGCAAGCCGGGCGCGCAGGGGTTCGGCCGGTACAAGGGGAGCGGATTCTCCTACATCAAGAGTCCCCGGCGCGGCGAAGCCTCTTCCGCGTGGCGGGCGACGTGGCAGGTGAAGGAGGTGAATGGAGACCCGGCGGGCCACCGGATGACCATTTTTCGCATCCCGACAGCCGGAGAGGACACCTACGTCGGGGATGGCATCCCGCCGTTCAATGGGAGAAATCCGCCCGAACTGAATTACCTGATCGCCCGGCGCACCGGGGAGGACCTGTCGAGCACGTTCGTCTCATTGTTTGTCCCGCACACCGGCGACCTTTTCGTCAAGTCCGTACGGCTGCTGAAGGCCACGCCGGAGGACGGGACGGTCGCGCTGGCCGTGGAGCGGGAGGGGGAGACGGACGTGGTGATCTCGTCGCTGGACGGGGCGGTCCGGCGCGAGGTGGAGGGGGGAATCGTCTTTCAGGGTCGGTTCGGGATCCTGACGCTGGATGTACAGGGGCAGCCGCTTCGGGCCACCCTGTTTGGGGGCGGGACGCTGACGAAAGGCGGACAGGGTGTGACGCTGGCCGGGGACGTGACGGGGACGGTAACAGCGATGGACCCGGAGGCGCGGACGGCGACCGTCCGGGTGGATGACGCGGGGACATTGCCCAAGGACCTGTCCGGCCTGGTCCACCGCGAGGCGCTCGTGAGCGTGGCGACGGATCGCGTGCCGCATCGGACCCACCGGACGTGCGGGATACGGATCTTCGAAGCGAGCCGCCTGAACGGGGACCTGGTCCTGGGCTTTGGATGGCAGGATCTCCAGACGGCGCGCGTGCCGGTGGCGGAGGTGGATGCCGGGGCGGGGACGGTCAGGACGAAGGCGCATCTGCCGCTGGCGGGGGTGGGGTCCTATGACGGGGCGTACGCGACGGACGGGGAGGGGAAGGCCGCGACGCGGGTGGAAAGCGCGGCGTCGAACGGGACGATCCAGGTGAAGGGAGACGCGAAGGCGTTTGAAGGGAAGGAACTGCGGATGTTCGAAATTGGGCCGGGGGACCGCGTCCGCATCAGCGCGGTGGGGCAGTGGGAAAAGGCGTGACTGAAAGGAGCGGTGTCGTGGCTGCAAGCGCATCGAAGCGCAAGGCGGATTACGTGGAGGCCGTGACGCGGGGAGAGGGGTGGATGCCGTGGCAGGGTCGGGAGCGGGTCTCGGAGGCGGAGCGGGTGTTCCGGGCGGAGGTCGAAAGGCGGAAGGATGAGATGCTCGGGCGCCGGATGCGGAGTCCGGTCCTGATCACGGAACGGGAGATCGCGCAGGCCCGGAAGAACATCCGGCGGGCGGACTGGGCGAAGCGGTGGTTCGAGGGGAAGAAACGGATCGCGGATCACATCGTCCGGCAGAAGGCGGGCTACGTCGACCACATGCTGCCCGAGCTGACGCCGTGGACGGGGTACACGTTCGCCTGCCCGAACTGCATCGGCGTGAAGTCCCAGGAGGGGGCGGAGTACACGCTGATCGGGTGGGATCACCGGCGTCCCGACGAGATCCGCTGCACCTGTTGCGGGCAGGTCTATCCGAGCGCCCGCTATCCGGAGACCGCCAGTCTCGTCTGTCCCCGCGCGGGACAGACGTTCACATTTTATGAGAACGACGAGGAGCGGAAGCACCCGGAGGACCGGAGCGGAAAGTACGCCTACCACTGGGCGCACCATCCCATCCGCGTCAGTTTTTCGGGGATCATCCGGGAGCGGAAGATCGACTTCATGATCGACGGGGTCCGGACGCTGGCGCTGGTCCACCGGCTGACGGAGGGCGCGCGATACGCCGAGGCCGTGGTGCGCATCCTCGCCCGGCTCGCCCGGTGCTACCGGGTCTGGCTGTATCACGACTACTGGGACACGGTGGCGGACTGCGACGCGCTCTACGCGGCGTGGCACGACAGGGCCCTGCCGCTGGAGTGGAAGCGGAACCCGTTCACGAGCGCGTACGAGAAGGATGCGCCCGACCGCGCGGCGATGCTCCAGACGTTCTGGGGCGCGGGCCGGATCCGTCCGGTGTTCGGCTGGCTGAACACGCTGCCGGGCATCTGCGAGGCGTATGACCTGACCTGCGACGCGCGCGATGGGGCGGGCCGGCCGCTCTGGACGCCGGCGCTTCGACGGACCGTGGAGCGGGACCTGATCCTGGAGTGGATCATCGACGCGGAGCCGTTCGTGGGGGGGCGGGGCAGGACGGAGAACGTGTCGAACAAGGCTCCGTACATCTACCACGCCCAGGGGGCGGTGGCCAAGTGCCTGGGGATTCCGGAGTTCGCGGACACGGCGCTGCGAGGGTATCAGGCGATCCGGGACCGTTCGTTCGGGTACGACGGGTTCTGCCTCGAAAGCCCGTCCTACAACGCGATGTACCTGAACCAGTTGATCATGCTGCCGGAGATGCTCCACGGGTTCCGCTGGCCGAAACATTACGCGGGGCAAACGGGGAAGGTCAATCTCTACCGGACGGACCGCCGGTTGAGGCTGATGCTCCGGGCGGAGGTGGATCAACTCCGGCCGGACGGGCGGTACCTGCCGCTTTCGGACACGCACCAGACATCGGGGGCCGGCGGCTCGCCCGTCCTGGAGGTGGGGCTGAGGCGTTTTCCGGAGTTCATCGCGGAGAAGGCCACCGCCATCTTCAGCCGCCGGAAGCGCACGCCCACGGAATACGCCCTGATGGGTCTGGATGCAGGGGCGACGGCCAAGGGAGGAGCGCTGGACCTGCCGGAAATCTACTTCCCGAACTGGATGACGGCGATCCTCCGGCACGGTTCGGATGAGAAAGGCACGGTCCTGTCGCTGGCGTTCAACCCGGCGGGGGGGCACCGGCACTACGACAATCTCTCGCTGTTCTATGCGGATCGGGGGCAGACGATCCTGGGCGACCAGGGGTACCTGGCGGAGGCCCCGATCCAGCGCTGGGTCAAGTCCACGTTCAGCCACAATCTCGTGGTGGTGGACGACCAGATGCAGCTGTTCCGGACAGGGCAGGAGCGGCGTCCGGCGCTCCGGATGATGGTGACGTCTCCTAAGATATCGGTGGTCGAGGCGTCGTCGAAAGCCTACGCCCAGTGCCGGGACTACCGGCGGCTGACGGCGCTGATCAAGGGGCCGGGGGCGGAGACCTTCGCGGTGGATATCTTCCGCGTGAAGGGGGGAAAGCGGCACGACTACCGGGTCTTCAGCGAACTGGCAGCGAGCGACTCGAAGGGCGGGAGGCTGACGTTCGAGGGGCTGCGGATGCCGAAGGAGAAACCGATGCCCCATTTCGGGGCGAGCGAGCGGGAGGAGGACATCTTCGGCCTGCGGGACATACGCTCGGACCGGCGGCCTCCGGCGTCCTGGGCGGCGGTCTGGAACGAGAAGGGGCGCAGCACCCGGCTCCGGATGCTCAGCCAGGTGGATGCGGCCCTGGCGTCGCACGGCCCGGGCCGGGAGGTCTGGGAGACGATGGCGCAGGTGGGCCGCCGGGTGCGGTACGTGGATGCGATCCGGGAAGGGGAAGACCTGGAGAGCACGTTCGTGGCGGTCCACGAGCCGAGCGGCCCTCGCGGGGTGATGCCGATCCGGGAGGCGGTGAGGCTGGAGGTTCCGAAGCAGGCGGGGCGGGATGCGGTGGCGTTTCGGATTGATTCGAAGTGGGGGAGGTATCTGATTCTGAGCGAGTTCTCGCGGGAGGCGGAGGTGGCGGGGGTTCGGTTCAAGGGGAAGCTCGGAGTGGTCTGCGAGACGCCGGACGGGAAGGTGTGGTGGATGACGTGCGGGGCGGAAACCTTCGGGGCTCGTGGTTCGTGGCTCGTGGCTCGCAAGAAAACGGGTCACGGGTCACGGGTCACGGGTCACTCAGGGCGGAAGGGTGGGGAGGGATTCGGGTTTGAGGATGCGCCGGCTGTGTGGAAGGGAAAGGTGGTTTCGCAGACGGATCAGGAGATGGTCACGGACACGGACCGGCCCGAGGGGTGGGGGGATCTGCCGGAGGGGATATCGAACTACGTGCTGGTTCAGGCGGAACCGCATCTGACGGGCTTTCCGGTGAAGCTCGCGGGAAAGCGCCGCATCGCGGTGGACCGGTTTCCCCTGCCGAAGGTGCGGCGATTCGAGTTGCTGGCGGTGCGTTTCGGCGAAGCGTCGCCGCTGTGAGAGGCGAGGGTCACGCGCAACGGTAGGGATTGAGGGAGATATGGCCAGTCAGAGGGATGTCAAGCGCAAGGCGGAGTACGTGGAGGCCGTGACGCGGGGGGAGGGGTGGATGCCGTGGCAGCGCCGGGAGCCGGTGTCCGAGGAGGAGCGGACGTTCCGGCAGGCGGTCGAGCGCCGCAAGGGCCGAATGCTCGCGGAGCGTGACCGGGTCCGGCATCCCGTGTTGATGACGGGGGAGGTCATCGACCGGATTGAGAAGAACAGTCGATCCGCGCCGTGGGCGCGACAGTGGCTCGGACGGCAGCGGCAACTGGCCGATCACATCGTCGGCCAGCCCGAAGGGTTCATCGAGCGGATGCTGACCGAGGAGACGCCGCTGACGCGGTACACCTTCACGTGTCCCCGCTGCATCGGGGTCAAGTCCCAGGAGGGCACGGACGGCAAGATCATCCAGTGGGACCCTCTTGACCCGGACCGGCTTCGGTGTGGCGCGTGCGGGCAGGTCTATCCCGACCCCAAGTACCCGGAGCTTGCCCGCCTGGAGTTCCCGCGTCGAGGCCGCACGCTCACCTACTATCTCAATGACCGGGAGCGACGCCACCCGAAAGATCGAAGCGGTCGTCTCGCCTACCCGTGGGGCGGCCATCCGATCCACGTGAGTTTCTCGGGGATGATCCGCGAGTACAAGACCCTTTTCATGATCGGCGCGATCCGCCCGCTGGCCCTGATGCACCGCTTCACGGGCCGGGCCGAGTACGCCGAGGCGTGCGCCCGGGTCATGCTGCGCCTGTCGCACTGCTTCAACGCCTGGCTCTATCACGACTACTGGGACGCGGTCGCGGACTGCGACCCCCTCTACGCCGCGTGGCACGACCGGTCGCTGCCCATCGCGTGGAAGCGCTGTCTCTTCACCAGCGTCTATGAGAAGGACACCCTGGAGTCCGCCAGGATGATGCAGACCTACTGGGGCGCGGGCCGGGTTCACACCAGCACGGGGTCCATCACCAGCCTCATCGGCGTCTGCGAGGCCTACGACCTCATCCACGACGCGCGTCGTTCGGACGGCCGTCCGCTCTGGACGCCGGAGATGCGGGAGACGGTGGAGCGCGACCTCATCCTGGAGTGGATCATCGAGGCGGAGCCCTTTGTCGGCGGCAGGGGCAGGACGAAGAATGTGACGAACAAAGCGCCCCGGATCTACCACACGCAGGCCGTCGTGGCCAAGTTGCTGGGCATCCCCGATCTGGCCGACACCGCGATCCGGGGCTACGAGGCCATCCGGGATCACTCGTTCGGCGGGGACGGGGCCAGTCACGAGAGCCCGGCCTACACCTCGATGTTCCTGCACGAACTGCTCCAGATCCCCGAGGCCCTGCACGGTTTCCGCTGGCCGAAATCCTACGCCCGACGCCGGGGCACGGTGGACCTCTATCGGACCGACCCCGCCCTGCGCCGGATGCTGCGCACGAGCTTCGAGAGCCTCCGGCCCGACGGCCGGCTGATGCCGGTCTCGGACACGATCGAGTCCAGCGTCAAGGGGAGCGGATCGCGCATCTACGAAGTGGCGATGAAACGCTTCCCAGCGGATTTCGCGGACAAGACGAAGGCGCTCTACGCCATCCGGGGCAGTCGTCCGACCGACTACGCGATCGAGCATCTGGACATACGGGCGTTCGGCAAAACGGGACGGAAGCCCGCCCTCGACCCGCCGGAGGTCTACTTCCCGGACTGGATGACGCCCATCCTCCGTCACGGAAGCGGGACGCGGGCCTCGTACCTCGTGATGCCCTTCAATCCGCCCGGCGGTCACCGGCACTATGATAACCTGAACCTCTCCTACTTCGACCGCGGCCAGACGGTCCTGGGTGACCAGGGCTACCTCTCCTCGTGCCCCGTGCAGCGCTGGATCCGGAGCACCTTCAGCCACAACCTGGTCCTCGTGGACGACCAGCCGCAGCGGTTCACATCGGGGGTCCCCCGTTGTCCGGAATTCCGGATGATGGTCACCTCGCCCCGGGTCTCCGTCGTGGAAGCCGCCTCCGACTGCTACGACGCCTGCCGGGAGTACCGGAGGCTGGTCGCGCTGATCAAAGGCCCCGACGCGCAGACCTTCGCGGTGGACATCTTCAGGGTCAAAGGCGGGTCCAGCCACGACTACCGGATCTTCAGCGAACTGGCCGCCAGCGACAGCCCCGCCGGGTCCCTGTCCTTCCAGGGGCTGGACCTTCCACCGGAGCCGCCCCTGCCGGAGGTGGGGGCCAGCATGAAGCCGGAGGACATCTTCGGACTGCGGGACCTTCGGACCGACCGGAAGCCGTCGTCGGCGTGGCAGGCCGTCTGGCGTCAGCGGGGCAGGTCTTACCGTCTCTGGATGCTCAGCGCCTGCGACGCGGTCCAGGCATCGAATGGCCCGGGTCAGGAGAGGTGGGAGGAGCAGGGACGCCGGGTCCGGTACGTGGACGCCCTGCGCGCGGGCAAGGACCTGGAGAGCACGTTCGTGGCGGTCCACGAGCCGAGCGGCCCCGGCGGGACAATGCCGATTCGCCGCGTGGTCCGGCTGGAGGTTCCGGAGCAGGCGGGGCCGGACGCGGTGGCGGTTCGGATCGAATCTCGCTGGGGGACGTACCGGGTGTTCAGCGATTTTCGCCGCAAGGCCGAAGTAGACGGCGTCCGGTTCGAGGGGAAGTTCGGGATCGCGTGCGAGACGCCGGAAGGGAAGGTGTGGTGGCTGGCGTGCGGAGCAAAAACGCTGAAAGAGGAAACGGGGAAGGAAGGGCGCTCCGGTTCGGGGCGTGAGGGGGGGGCTGGGTTCGGGTTCGAGGGTGCTTCGGCGACATGGTCCGACTCTGTCTCCCGGCAAACCGGGGACACGCTCTTTGCCGCAAAGTCTCATCCCCCGGACTGGTACGGGGTCCCGGATGACCTCACGGCCTATGTCGTGCTGCGTGCCGGGAAATACCTGACCGGCTACCCCGTGAAGGCTGTCGGCGGACGCCGCATCGTGGTGGACGGCTTTCCCCTGCCGAAGGTCAGGCGGTTTGAGCTGATGGCGGTGAGAACCGGTGAAAGGAAGTAGACCACGGACCTGACGCCCGTCATAAGAGTCCATACGCCTCCCTTTGAAAGGAATTCCTCCCATGCCTTCCCGCTCCCGTCCGTCCGTCCCCGGAGGCGCGCTCACCCCGGAGCGCCTTGCCGAGTTGCGCGACCGATTCGAGTCCGACCCGGTCCGTCGGATGGTTCAGAACGCGGTCTGCAAGACCCCCGTCGACGACATCGCCCTCAACCGACAGGTCGTCACGAACGGCGACTTCTCTTTCAGCCACACCCTGGACGACTGGAAGGTCACCCACCAGAAGGCCACCGGCCGCTGCTGGCTCTTTGCGGGCCTGAATCTCCTGCGCGTGGGCGCCATGAAGAAGATGAAGCTCAAGGAGTTTGAGTTCAGCCAGAACTACCTCTTCTTCTGGGACAAGCTGGAGCGCGCCAACTATTTCCTGGAGCGTATCCTCGACACCGCCGACCGACCCCTGGATGACCGGCACGTCGCGTGGCTGCTCTCCCGCCCCCTGGACGACGGCGGGCAGTGGAACATGTTCGTCAACATCGTCCGGAAGCACGGCCTGGTCCCGCAGACCGCGATGCCTGAAAGCGAAAGCTCGTCCAGTTCGGCCAAGATGAACGGCATCCTCCTCCACCGCCTGCGGGCAGGGGCCAGGCAGTTGCGGGAGCTGGCGGCATCGGGCGCGTCGCTTCCGAAACTGAGGGAGGCGAAGGACGGAATCGTCGAGGCCGTTCACCGGATCCTGTGCACGCACCTCGGCACGCCGCCCGCGACCTTCATCTGGCAGTGGACCGACACGGACCGGAAGTTTCATCGCGACGGTGTCATGACGCCGCAGTCCTTCGCCCGAAAATACATCACCGTCCCCCTTGAAGACTATGTCTGCCTGGTCCACGACCCCCGGCCCACAAGCCCGGCCGGAAAGACCTTCACCGTGGATTTCCTGGGCAACGTCATCGGCGGCGGCATCGTCCAGTACCTCAACATCGACATAGACCGCATGAAGCAGGTCGCCATGCGCACGATCGTGGACGGCGAGCCGGTCTGGATGGGGTGCGACGTGGGCAAGATGATGCAGCGAAGCCTGGGCCTGTGGGACGCGCGGCTGTTCGACTACGAGGGCGTCTACGGCGCCACCTTCGACCTGGACAAGGCGGGTCGGCTCCAGTACCATCAGACCCAGATGACCCATGCCATGCTCTTCACGGGCGTGGACGTGGTTCGCGGAAAGAAGCGGGACGGGGCCCGCCGGTGGAAGGTGGAGAACAGCTGGGGTCCGGACAGCGGGCGGAACGGGTTCTACATGATGAACGACAACTGGTTCGATGAGTACATGTTTGAGATCGCCGCGCGGAAGAGCGCCCTCCCGCGCAGGCTGCAGGAGGCCCTCAAGTTCAAGCCCATCGCCCTGCCGCCGTGGGACCCTATGGGCGCCCTTGCAGGCGAATCGATGTCCATCTGAGGGGGCCGTCACACAATCAGGCAGAAAGGAGCGCCTTGCGATGAACAGCAGCTTGCCTGCAAACGATCCCTCCATGCTTGCCGGAATCGGCTTTGTTGACCCCCGCCGCCTGGGCGCAGCGGGCGACGGCCGGGCGGACGACACCCCGGCGTTCCGGGCGGCCCTGGCGGAAATCGGGACTGCCCGCGGGACCCTCGTGCTGGGGCGCGGCGCGTTCAGAGTGAACACGCTGACCGTGCCGGAGAATGTCGACCTCCTGTTCGTCAACGGCGGACGCCTCGTCGTCCCCGAAGGGGAGAAGCTGACCGTACTCGGCGGCATCGACGCGCCGCCCGTCACGATCTTCGATGGCGCGGTCGAGGGTGCGCCGAGGGTCCATGCCGTGTACCCTCAGTGGTTCGGCGCCAGAGGCGACGGCGCGACCGACGACGCCCCCGCCCTGCAGAAAGCCGCCGACCTGGCCCACCGGTCATTCGGACGCCTGCTCTTCATCCCGGCCGGCCGCTACCTGATCGAGAGCAGCCTCACGCTCCGCTGCAACGTCGAGTGCCGGGGCACGCTCGTGAAGCAGATCGCGCTCGACCCTTCACGCCACGTGGCGAAGGACCCGTTTCTCTTCCTCCCGGCCGACTACGCCCGACGCGCCGTCGCCGTCCAGATCGCCGACGACCAGCCGGGCCACAACCTGGACCCGGCGACTTTCCACGGCGTCCGGGAGAACAGCTTCAAGCTCCCCGCCTTCCGCGACCTCCCGCTCGCCGACGACCCCACCCGGCGCATCGACCTGGAGGAGGGCGGCACGATCATCCTCAGCAGCACGGACTTCTTCACCTCGCGCAACGACGAGCGCGGCGACTCGTGTTACGACCGGAACGACTGTTCGCAGCTGGTGTCCCCCCTGGGCGACGTCTATCCGGAGTTCGCGTTCGACTACCCGCCGCCGCCGGAGGCACCCGACTGGAGCGCGGATGTCGTGTACCGGAAAGGCGACTATTGCCACGCCGGGGGCGTCCTCTACAAGGCGACGTGGCCCTCCGGGGCCGGCGCCGGCTACGAGCACCCTCACTGGGGCAGGGTCGACATCGGCCCGCACTCCCCTGAGGAGGGCGGTACGTACAGGTTCAGCTACGCCGACGGCGCCGAGGACAGGCTCATCCTGTGGCGCAAGGTCGCCACGACCGTCGCCTACTCCCCGCCCCAGCGTCCGCTCACGATCAACGGCCTGGACATCGAGGTCCTGTCCGCCGAGCCGCTCGACGGCCCCCGGCTGATCAACGATGGCGGCACCGTCGTCGTCTCGCGCAGCAACGTGACCCTGAACGACATGCGCCTGGCCTGTGTGGACGGGAACTGCATGCTGTCCTCCCTGTGCAGCACCAGTCGCTGCTGCAATGTCACCTTCAACCGGGCGCGTGTCTCCGGGGCGACGTACCACGGTCTGGGCTACAACCTGCTCCACAGCAACTGCGCCAACATCACCTACCACAACTGCGTCTCGATCAACTGCCGCGACGCCCTTGCGGGGCGACACGGCAAGAATATCCTGGTCGACGGCGGGCACTACAACCGCGTCGATGACCATTACGGACGCAACATCACGGTGCGCAACGCCGAGATCCACGCCGTGTCCACCACCGTTCCCGGCTACTGTACGCCGCAGGCCGACCTGAGCCAGTGGCGCTTCGTTCCCTCCGTGGCCTTTGTGTTTGGCGGCTGCAACTTCCGCATCGAGAGCTGCCGGGTCGTCGGGTGCTCGAGCGTCTTCTCCGGGCGCGGCGACACCGCCGACCTCTACGGCACGATCACCCTGCGCGACATCACGGTCGAGGCCGAGGGCGACGTGTCCCTGTTCTCGCACACGTTCCGCCAGGACTTCGACTTCGCGCACCGCGTGCGCGTTCCGGACCGCCTCACGATCGAGAACGTCACGCTCACCGGCCCCGGACGCTTCCGGCTCCTTGCCTGCGGCGGTCCGGACTCCCCGTACGGCCCGGTTCTGATCCGAAACTGCCATGCGATCGGCGACGTTCAGGGCCGCGAGGTCGAGTACACGTTCGACGCCTGTTCCATCGCGAACGCCAAATTCGAAGACCAGGGGAATCTGCGATGCAGCTTCCGCAACTGCACCTTCAGCGGCGAGCTGACCGGGATCGACCCGGCAGGGGTCGGGTTCAGCGCCGGGAACCTGCTCGTCAAGGGGGCCAGGCTCCCGTTCGTCCCGGATTCCGTGGACGACACTATCTACGAGCGAAAGGCGCCATGACCATAGAACCGCTCAGGCGGGGAGGCGTTCGGACCCCGCGAATCAAGAGGACAGAGGCTAAGTACACGACAGTAATCGTTGACAGCAATATCGGAAATCTTTCAGGCAGTCTTGAGCGTTGTTGATCAGATGCATGAGTTGGTCTAAACCAAGCCGGAAAATGCTGATAGCACGACGTCCGTGTTTTTTGATCTTGATGGGTT
>SICM01000127.1 GCA_009694805.1 Candidatus Latescibacterota bacterium | reverse complement strand
TCGATTTTTCAGCAATTAGGGGCGCAGAGGCCACTTTAGGCGGGCCAATGGGTGAGTTCTCCTAAGAAATGCTCGCAGAATCCCCCATATAATTTTTTGTATCTTATTTTTATTCAATATGTTAAGCTTAACTTTACGGAAATGGTTTCAGATCGACGCGCCCTCTGCGGAGGATCTGGCCGTCTTCCACGAGAACGGCTACGTGGCCTTCCCCGAGGCGCTGACCGAGGAGGGCCGGCAGGGGTTGGCGGAGGAGATCCTGCGGTGCGAGCAGATCGTCCTTTTTCTCAGGATGACCGACGAGGAGCGGGGCAGGCTGGGCAAGCCGCATCAGATGAGCGTGAGGCCGTGGAACGACAAAGGCCCCTGGTCCGACCTGTTGTTCGATGCGCCGCTGGTGAGGGCGCTGCTGCGGGCGACCATCGGCGAGGCCTACCACTTCTGCCACTCCACCCTGCGGGTCTCGATGCGCGGCGCAGGGGGGCTCGGCTTTCATCAGGACAACCAGCCGGTCAACCTGGCCGAGCGGCACAAGTGGTACATCCAGATGCTCTACTATCCGACCGGGTTCCGGCGAGGAGACGCCGGCCTGTCCGTGATTCCGGGGAGCCACCGGATCGCGGACTGGGGCGCATACGCCCCCTACGGTCCGAAGGGCGAGGTCGTCACGCCGGCGTTTCTGGCCGAGCAGTACGGCGAGCAGGTCGGGCGGGCGTTCCAGGCGGAGGAGCTGGAGCTGCCGCCGGGGAGCGTGGTGTTCCTGAACGCCCGGACGTTCCACGCCGTCAGCCCGAAGCCCGCGGATTCGCCCCAGGAGGTCCGGTTGTTCTCCAACGTCATCTTCAAGGAGCCCGGTTCCCCCCACCGGAACACGCAGGTGATTCCGCCGACGTGGATGGAACGCGCAAGCCCGGAGCGGAAGAGGCTGTTCGAGCGGGAGGCCTACACCCCGACGTGAGCGCCCCTGGCGTTCTCCGGGATCATTTTTGGGGTTTTGAGGTACATTATGCGGCGCTATCCGATCTGGCACATCCGGCACCCCGGCGACTATGACTCGCTCGCGGACGTCATCCTGGCCAACCGGTCCCTGACCCTGATGGACCTGTCGGATGGTTCCGAGGGGCTTCGAGATCCTTTCCTGATGAAAGACATGGACCTGGCCGTGGAGCGCCTCCTGGAGGCGATCCGGCGGCGGGAGCGGATCGTGGTGTTCGGGGATTACGACGCGGACGGGGTGACGAGCACGGCGGTCCTGCTCGACTTTTTGGACCGGGTGGGGGCAGACGCGGACTACCTCCTGCCGGACCGCTACCGGGACGGGTACGGGATGAAGCCGCCGGGGGTGCGGCGCGCCCTGGAGCGGGGCGCCCGGCTGATCGTGACGGCGGACAACGGCATCTCGTCGTTCGAGGCGATCGAGGCGGCCAACGCGTCGGGCGTGGACGTGGTGGTGATCGATCACCACCATCCTCCGGAGCGCCTTCCGGCGGCGCTGGCGGTGGTGAACCCCAACCGGGTGGATTGCGCCTATCCCTTCAAGGGCCTGGCCGCGGTGGGGGTGGCGTTCAAGGTGGTGCAGGCGCTGGCGCAGACGCTGATGGCGGAGGGGGAGCGCCGGTCCTACCTGAATTCGCTCCTGGACCTCGTGGCCCTGGGGAGCGTGGCCGACGTGGCCCCGGTGACGGGTGAGAACCGGCTGCTGATCCGGCGCGGGATGCAGGTTCTGGACCAGACGACCCGGGCCGGCCTGCGGGCGCTGAGAGAGGCGACCGGGTCGGCCAACCGGCCCGTGGATACGACGATGATCGGGTTTTTTCTGGGCCCCCGGATCAACAGCGCGGGCCGTCTGGCCTCGGCGGACCTGGCGCTGAGCCTGCTGCGCTGCCAGGACGCGGGCGAGGCGGCGCAGCTGGCCGGGGAGTTGAACGCGCTGAACACCCGGCGGCAGGAGCTCCAGAGCACGGGCATGGCGGAGGCCCAGCAGCAGGTGGGCGAGGAGGAACTGGACCAGCACCGGATCCTGGTCGTGCGGGGGGACGACTGGCACCTGGGCGTGGTCGGGTTGATCGCGGGCCGTCTGGCGGATGCCTACTGGCGGCCCGCGGTGGTCTGTACGGATGCCCGCAAGAACGGGGTCTACACCGGGTCTGCGCGCACGGCCGGCGGCTACAACATCGTGCAGGCCGTGTTCCGCTGCGCGGACCTGCTGACCGATTACGGAGGCCACGCGGACGCGGCGGGGTTCTCCTTCCCCTGCGAGAACTACGAGGCGTTCCGGGACCGGCTGATCGAGGACGCGGACCGGCTCCTGTCCGAGGACCGGCTGACGCCCCGGCTGGAGCTGGACGTGGCCCTGCGCCCTTCGGAAATCTCTCTGGAGACGGTCTCAGTGCTGTCGGCCCTGGCCCCGTTCGGGACGGGCAACGAGTGCCCCCGGTTTCTGCTACGGGACTGCCGGGTGGAGAGCTGTTACGCCGTGGGGCAGGGGGCGCACCTCAAGCTGACGCTCGACGCCGGGGGGCAGAGCTGTGACGCGATCTGGTGGCGACAGGGGGAGCTGGTCTATCTGCTGTCTGTGGGGGACCGGGTGGACGCGGCGTTCGCGCTGGAGGCGAACACTTACAGGGGGCAGACCCGCGTACAGCTCGTGCTGGACGACCTGCGCCCG
Source organism: Candidatus Latescibacterota bacterium (assembly GCA_009694805.1). Lineage (GTDB taxonomy): Bacteria > Latescibacterota > UBA2968 > SICM01 > SICM01 > SICM01. Next base: position 10,799 of record SICM01000127.1, on the reverse strand, counting down.
GCGAATTCAGAAGATGACTTCTAAGGTGGTTCTGGACGGCTCCCGTGGCGAAGGGGGCGGGCAGATCCTGAGGACGGGGATGGCGCTCTGCGCCCTGATGGGCAGGCCCCTGGAGATCGTCCGCATCCGGGCGGGGCGGCGCAAGCCGGGCCTGGCCGCGCAACATCTGACGGGCGTGCGCGCGCTCGTGGAGATCACCGGCGGGGCGGTTGAGGGCGCGGCGCTGGGGTCTCAGACGCTGCGGTTTTCGCCGGGCGCTATTCGGGGTGGGACCTACACGTTCGACGTGTCCGAGGCGCAGGCGAGCGCGGGCTCCGTGGGGATGCTCTTCCAGGCCGTGGCCCCGGTCCTGGCCTACGCCCCTGAGCCGTCGCATCTGACGCTGAAAGGGGGCACGCACGTGCGGTGGGCGCCCCCGGTCCCCTACCTGAAAGAGGTCCTGCTTCCGACGCTCAACCGGATGGGCCTGGAGGCCCGGATCGAGACCGGGACCTGGGGGTGGTACCCGGAGGGGGGCGGGGTCGCCCGCGCCGAGGTCCGGCCCGCAGGGACGCTGGGGGGGATCGACCTGACGGCGCGGCCTGACCTGGAGCGCGTGGACCTCTTCTCCGCAGTCTCCAACCTCCCCGTGACCATCGCGCGTCGGCAGCAGGACCGGGCGCAGCGGCGACTGAGAGACGCCGGGCTCCCGCTCCGGGTCGAGACGTTTCGGGCCCCGTCGCCGGGGAAGGGGACGTTCGTGTTCCTGCTGGCGCACTACGGCGCCGTGCGGGCGGGGTTCAGCGCGCTGGGGGAGCTGGGGAAGCCCGCCGAGCAGGTGGCGGACGAGGCCGTGGACGCGCTGCTGGCCCATCACGCCACGGGGCAGGCGGTCGATCCGCACTTGGCCGACCAGCTCGTGCTCTACCTGACCCTGGCGGAGGGGCGGTCGGCGTTTGCGGCCTCGCAGGTGACACAACACCTGCTGACGGTGGCGGAGGTGGCGGGGGAGATCGCGGACGCGAAGGTCGTGGTGGAGGGGGACCTGGGCGGACCGGGGAGGGTGATGGTGGAGGGGATCGGGTTCAGGAGGCAGGAGGGGTGATGAATCATGCTATTCGCATCGGGGCCGATGTGGGCGGCACGTTCACGGACGTGGTGGTGATGGATGCCCGGGGCGGCGTCTGGACGCACAAGGTCCCGTCCACCCCTCCCGACTTCGAGCAGGCCGTGCTCCAGGCCGTGGCGTATCTGCTCCGCGCCTGCGGGGCTTCGGGGGGTGCCGTGGCCGAGGTGGCGCACGGCACCACGGTGGCGACCAACGCGGTCCTGGAGCGCCGGGGGGCCCTCACCGCACTGGTCACGACGAAGGGTTTCCGGGACGTGCTGGAGTTGCGGCGTATCCGCGCCCCTCAGATGTATGACCTGTTCTTTGAGAAGCCCTTGCCGCTGGTCGAGCGGTACCTGCGGTTCGAGCTGACGGAGCGTATGTCGGCCACCGGCGAGGTTCTGACGTCGATCCAGGAGTCGGAGCTCCGGGAACTGAAGGAGAAGCTGGAAAAAGAGGGGGTGGAGTCTCTGGCCGTCTGCCTGCTCCACGCCTACGCCTTCCCGCAGCACGAGGTTGTTGTCGGGGATTTTCTGCGGCGACAGATGCCCGGCCTCCAGATCTCCCTCTCCTCCGAGGTCCTCCGGGAACGCAAGGAGTACGAACGGACGGCCACGACCGTGGTCAACGCCTACGTGCGCCCCGTCATGCAGCGCTACCTGAACGCCATGCGGGGCGGGCTGCGCGGGATGGGGATCCAGGCCCCGCTGCTGATCGTGCAGTCTGCGGGCGGGCTGACGCCGGAGGAGGACGCCGCGGTCCGTCCGGTCTTCGTCCTGGAGTCCGGGCCTGCCGCCGGGGTGCTGGCCGCCAGCTTCATGGCCCGGCGGGCAGGCATCCAGAACGTCATCACGCTGGACATCGGCGGGACCACGGCCAAGGCGTCCATGATCGAGGGGGGGAGGCTCTCCTACAGCCCGGAGTACGAGGTGGGGGCCTCCCTGTCGGCGGGCAACCGGCTGGTGGGCGGGGCCGGGGAGCTGATCCGCGCGCCGAGCATCGACATCGCGGAGGTGGGGGCCGGGGGGGGGAGCATCGCGTATCTGGACCGGGCGGGGGGGCTGCGTGTGGGGCCTCGCAGCGCCGGGGCCTTTCCCGGGCCGGCGTGCTACGGACGCGGGGGGACGGCGCCCACGGTCACGGACGCCAACGTGGCGCTGGGCTACATCCGTCCCGGGGCCCTGGCGGACGGGGGGGTGAAGATCGACCCGGAGGCCGCGGCCCGCGCGATCCACGACCGCATCGCCGCGCCGCTGGGGATGGACCTGCTCCAGGCGGCGGAGGGCATCCATCGCATCGCCAACGCGCGCACGATGCGGGCCTTGCGCGCCGTGTCCACGGAGCGGGGGCGGGACCCCCGGGACTTCGTGTTGATGGCCTTCGGCGGGTCCGGGCCGATTCACGCGGCCGGGCTGGCCGGGGAACTTTACATCCGCCGGGTCCTCGTGCCCCCGCTGCCCGGCCTGTTCAGCGCCCTGGGGCTGCTGTTCTCAGGCGTGGAGCATCACGACGCCCGGAGCTGTATGCTGTCCGGGACGGCGCTGACGGCGGAGGCGCTGGGGACGATCCAGGCGGAGATGGGGGAGCGGATGCTGGCGCAGTTCCAGGCCGAGGGCTACGAGGCGGACCAGGTGACGCTGAGCGCCAGCGCGGACGTGCGTTTCCAGGGGCAGGCGTCGGAGATCAGAATAGGGATCGGGGGTCAGGGGTCAGGGGTCAGGGACAAATATCCGACACCCGACACCCGACACCCGACACCTGATGTGCGTGCGCTGAAGGAGGCGTTCGAGGAGGAGCACGAACGGCTCTACGGTCACCGGTCCGACCCGGACAACCCGGTGGAGGTGGTGGCGGTGCGGCTGGTGGGCCGGGCGATCACAGAGGATTATAAAGGGGTGATCCGTCCGGCGGAGCGCCCCGGAGAGATGGAGCCGAGCCGGCGGGCCTATTTCGGGGAGCGGTGGGGGACTCTGGACACGCCGGTCGCGCCGCGCCGCGCGCTCTCGGAGGCCGTGGAAGGCCCGCTGCTGATCGATGAATATGACTCGACGACCGTGATCCCGCCCGGGGTACGCGCCCGCCTGGACGAGGATGGAAATATCGTGATGGAACAGGGATCAGGAACAGGAGAATCATACAAATGAGCAAAAAGATTCTGGACAAAGCGTCCTGCCGAAACGTCCTGGTGGTGGCTATCACGCCCCGGAAGCGGGATCGGCAGGTGGACCTGGAGGGGATACGCCGGAATGTCCGCCATCTGATCGAGGCCGGGGTGGATTTCATCATGCCGATGTGCGGCACGGGCCTGGTCTATGACGCCAGCCTGGAGGAGTTCGAGGCCGTGGTGGGGGCGTTCGCCGACGCGGCGGGGGACGCGGCCTGCATCGTGCCGGGCATCGGGCCGGGGTTCGGGCGGGCGTTGGAGATGGGGCGCATCGCCCGCTCCCTGAAGGTGGCCGGGGTGATGATCATGCCGGTGGTGGGGCCGGGCTCGGCGAGGGGGGTCTCCAGCGGTCTGAGGGAGATCACCGAGAAGGTGGGGCTGCCAACGGTCCTCTACCAGCGCCGGCTGGACCTCATGCCGGTGGACGACGTGGTCGATCTCTGCGGGCTGGACGGCGTGGTGGGTCTGAAGTACGCGGTGGATGACCTCGGGGCGTTCCAGCGGATCGTGGACAGGGCCGGGGACCGGGCGGCCATGGTGTGCGGCATGGCGGAGGACCCCTGCATCGACTACATGGAGGCCGGGGCCGTAGGCTTCAGTTCCGGCATGGCCAACTTCGCGCCGCGCATGAGCCTGACGCTGCTGCGCACGTTCGGGGCCGGGGACCGGGCGTCGGCCCGTCGTCTGCGCGATCTGATGGTTCCCTTTGAGGACTTCCGGGGCGAGCGGGGGGGCCGGTACAGCGGCTCGGCCCTGCACGCGGCCATGGACCGCGTGGGCCTGGCCGGGGGGCCGGTGATCCCGTTCGTGGAGGACGTGGCCCCGGAGGACCTGCCGAGGGTGCAGGCGTTGACGGATGCGCTGATGAAGGAAGAGCAGGCGCTGGGACGATAACCTATGTCACCCATCGATCCCATCACCCGCGAGATCGTGCAGAACGCCCTGGCGTCCGCGGCGGACGAGATGTCCACGGCCCTGTACCGCACGGCCTACTCGACCATCGTGCGGGACTGCCTGGATTATTCGACGTCCCTGTGCGACGCGCAGGGGCAGATGATCGCGCAGGGGGTGACCATCCCGTTGCACCTGGGCTCGGTCCCGTTCGCGATGAAGACGCTGTTCAAGAAGTTCGGGGAGGCCATGGCGCCCGGGGACGTGTTCATCCTGAACGATCCGTTCGAGGGGGGGATGCACATCCCGGACATCTTCATCGTCCGGCCCATTTTTTGGGAGGGAAAGCGCATCGCGTTCGCTGTGAGCACGGCCCACCACCTGGACCTGGGGGGGCGGCTGCCCGGCAGTTCGGCCTGCGACAACACGGAGATCTTCCAGGAGGGGTTGCGCATCCCCTGGCTGAGGCTCTACCGCCAGGGGGAGCCGGATGAGGCGATCTTCGCCCTGATCCGCGCGAACGTGCGGGTGCCGCAGATGACGATCGGGGACATCCGGGCGCAACTGGCGGCCTGCCACATCGGGGAGCGGGCGATCCACGACCTGGTCCAGCGCTACGGGCCGGAGACGTTCGTGGCCTGCGCCTCGGACCTGATCGACTACACGGAGCGGCTGGTGCGCGCGGAGATCGCCTCCTGGCCGGACGGCAGCCATACCTTCGTGGACTACATGGACAGCGACGGCGTGGGGGGGCCGCCCGTGCGCATCCAGGTGATGGTGACAGTGGCCGGGGACACGCTCACGGCGGACTTCACGGGCACGGACCCGCAGGTGCGGGGGGCGATCAATGCCACGCTCTCCTTCACGGCGGCGGTCGTGGCGCTGTGCGTGCGGTGCGCCATGCAGGAGGAGATCCCGAACACGGCGGGGATGTTCCGGCCCTTGAAGGTGATCGCGCCGGAGGGGAGCGTGGTCAACGTGGTGATGCCGGGGGCCTCCTCGATGCGGGGGATCACGGGGTTCCGGATGACGGACGTGATGTTCGGCGCGCTCTCCAAGCTGCTTCCGGACCGGATTCTGGCCGCCGGGGAGGGGGGGAATACCCTGGTGGTCATCGGGGGGCAGCGGGCGAACCGGACGCCTTACGTGTACTATGAACTGCTGTCGGGGACCTGGGGCGGGCGGCCGGACCGGGACGGGAACGACGGGCTGTGCAACCCGGCCAACGTGGCCAGCAACATCCCGGTCGAGCAGGCGGAGGGGGAGTATCCGGTGCGCGTCGAGCGCTACGGGCTGGTGCGGGACAGCGGGGGCGCGGGCCGGTTCCGGGGGGGGCTGTGCATCGAGCGGGAGTGGACGCTGCTGTCCGGGGAGGCGCACCTGGCCATCCGGTCGGACCGGCGGGACCACCTGCCCTACGGGCTCTCCGGCGGGGGGCCGGGGACGGGGTCCATCAACGTCCTCCAGCGCCCGGAAGGCGATGAAGTCTTGCCGACGATGATCTCCACGTCGATGCGGGCCGGGGAATGCCTCTATCACCGCCAGGCCGGGGGCGGGGGCTTCGGGGACCCGCTGCTTCGAGACCCGGAGGCCGTGGCCCGCGATGTGAAGAACGACAAGGTGTCGCTGAAGGCTGCCAGGGAACAGTACGGGGTGGTGATGGATGGGGCGACGTTTGAGGTGGATGAGGAGGGGACCAGACGCCTTCGTCAGCGGATGTCCAGAAGAGAGCCGACACGAGAAAAGAGGTAAGCCATGCCTTCGCCGTTTCCTGGGATGGACCCTTACATCGAACAACCCGAACTCTGGTCGGATTTCCACAACGACCTGGCTTCCGAAATCCGGGCGCAACTCAATCGGCTCATCCAGCCCCGGTACTTCGCCCGTCTGACGCCTTATGTGACTTATGAAGTGGTGGAGATCAGCGAAGTTCGCGGCATTCGGCCGGATGTGGGGGTGTGGGGGCGACAGCCGTCCGGCCAGCCGCAATCAGGTGTCGCGACCATCACCCCGGCCCCGGCGGAGAGCGCAGTTCCTCTGGAGATCCAGCTGGAGTTGAGCCGGGTCGAGATTCGCACCGTCGGCACACAGCAACTGGTGACCGCCGTCGAAATCCTGTCGCCGGTCAACAAACGTCCTGGCCATGACGCTTACCTGGATTACCAGCGCAAACGCCGGGGTCTGTTGCACTCGGCGGCGCATCTGATCGAGATTGACCTTTTACGTGGCGGTGAGCGCCCATCGCTGGAACGTCCCGTGCCGCCTGCACCCTATTACGTCGTGCTCAGCCGGGCGGACCACCGCCCCAGGGTGGAGGTCTGGCCCATCCAGTTAGGGGACCTGTTGCCTGTGCTGCCTGTTCCGCTGCTGGAGCCTGACCCGGATGTCCCCCTGGACCTGGGCGCGGCGGTGGCTTCCGTGTACGAACGGGGCGCTTATGCCAGCCAGATCGACTACCGCCAGCCGCCCCCTCCCCTCTCCGGCGAAGAGACCGGGTGGCTGGAGGGGCTGCTGCGCGAAAAGACAGGGGCGTCCATAAGGCATTAACGGACGCCAAAAATAGACCTGCCTTTTCAGAGGACAGGGCGTTTTTTGTCGCGTAACTCGTTGTGCGACAATCTTTGAATTTTGCACGCGCGTGCACAATTGGGCTATTCAGGACGTTAAAAATAGTGAATCTTCTCATCACCGGCGGCACGGTCGTGGATGGCACGGGCGCGCCGCCGTTTCGCGCGGACGTGGCGGTCGAGGACGGACGCATCGCTGACGTCATTGCCGTCGAAACCGGGGCAGGGGCGGGTTTGAAACCCGCCTCTACAACAACGTTGGACGCCACCGGCCTGTTCGTGACGCCGGGGTTCATCGACATCCACAGCCATTCCGACTTCACGCTGGTCGTGGACCCGAGGGCTGTGAGTTCGGTGACACAGGGGGTCACGCTGGAGGTCGTGGGCAACTGCGGGCATGGGTGCGCGCCCATCGTCGACCCCGGGCGGGTCACGTCGAACATCTATGGCTACCGGTCTGACTTCGGTCTGGACTGGCGGACGGTGGGCGAGTACCTGGACCGGCTGGAGGCCGGGGGGCCGGCGGTCAATGCGCTGACCCTGGTCCCGAACGGCAACCTGCGCCTGGCTGTGGCGGGGTCTCTGGACCGTCCCTCCACGCCGGATGAACTCCGGCAGATGAAACGCCTGCTCGCTCAGGGGCTGGAGGAGGGGGCGTTCGGGTTCTCCACGGGCCTGGAGTACGGGCCGGAGCGGGCCTGCGCGGAGGAGGAGGTCGCCGAACTGTGCCGCGTGACGGCGGACGCCGGGGGGTTCTACGCCACGCACACCCGCAACCGGGAGGGGGAGGCAGAGGAGACCGTCGCGGAGGCGATCCGCACGAGCGCCGTTGCGAATGTCCCCCTGCAAATCTCGCATATTTCGGTGGTGTCCCGTCTGGCGGAGGATGGACGCCGGGCCATCGAGCAGGCCGTGGAGCAGGTGGACCGGGCGCGGGCGCAGGGGCAGGACGTGGGGTTCGACATGCACACGCGGCTGTTCGGCACGACCCATCTGAGCGCGGCCCTGCCGCCCTGGGCGCTGGAGGGGGGCCGGGACGCGGTCGCCGGCCGTCTGCGAGACCCTGCCGTGCGCCGGGACCTGGAGGCCTATCGCAGCATCGTCACGGCGCTGGCCCGGGGGGACTGGAGACGGATCGTCCTGTTCGACAGCAAAGGCCGACCCGATCTGTCGCGCAGGGACCTCGCGGAGATCGGCCAGGAGATGGGTGTGGACCCGATCGACGCGATCTGCGAGATCCTGCTGGCCGAGATCGAGGCCGGACAGGACCTGCACGGCCTGATGATCATCGCCTTCGCCTACCGGGAGGAGGAGGTGCGCATCGCCTTCGAGCACCCGGACTGCATGGTCGGCTCCGATGCGACCGCGCTGGCGTGCGACGGGCCGCTGAGGGGGACGTCGTTCCACGGGGCCTACACGTGGGCGGCCTGGTTCTTCCGCCACTTCGTGCGGGAGAAGGCGGCCCTGAGCCCGCAGGAGGCCGTCCGGAGGCTCACGGGGCTGCCGGCCCGCCGACTGGGCCTGAAGGACCGGGGGGGCATTCGCAAAGGGGCGTGCGCGGACCTGGCGATCTTCGACCCGGCTGCCTTCGGGGAGCGGGGCACGACGTTCGAGCCCAACCAGACCGCCGCCGGCATGGTCCACGTCCTGGTGAACGGAATCGTCACCCTGCGGGGCGGGCGGTTGACCGGCGCGCGCGCGGGGCAGGTGCTCAGGCGCGTTTAAAGAGGGAGGTCTGGTCGATGAGATCTGTTCTGATCATCTTGGTCGTGATTCTGACCTGCGTCTCCGTCGGTCGGGCGGCGATCCTGAAGGGACCCTATTTGCAGAACGTCACCACGGACGCCGTGACGGTGATGTGGGAGACGGATGCGCCGGGGATGGGGGAAGTGGAATACGGGCAGACCCTTTCGCTCGGAAAGGCGGCTTCGGACACGGCGCGGCGGACGATCCACGAGGTCCGGCTGACCGGGCTGGAAACGGAGGCCTATTACCACTACCGCGCCCGGTCCGGGGGGGATGTCTCTCCGGCGTTCACGTTCAGGACCGCGCCCCGGCGGGAGACGCCGTTCACGTTTGTGGTCTACGGGGACGACCGGACGAACCCGTTCATCCACGCGGCGGTGGCAGGCCAGATCAGGAAGTTCCGCCCGGACCTGGTCCTGCACACCGGAGATCTGGTCGTGAGGGGGCGGGACTACGACCTGTGGGCGCGGGAGTTCTTCGGTCCTGTTGGGGACCTCTACGCCCGCGTCCCGTTCTTTCCGTCTCTGGGCAATCACGAGCAGAACGCCGAGTACTACTACCGGTTCTTCTCCCTGCCGTCCAACGGGTCGGCCCGGCGCGAGGAGGCGTGGTATTCGTTTGACTACGGCAATGCCCACTTCATCGCCCTGGACTCCACGCCGTCCACGGGGGGGTCCGGGCCGGGCAGCGAGCAGCGCGCCTGGCTGGAGAAGGACCTCCAGTCGGAGGCCGCCCGGAACGCCACGTGGCGCTTCGTCTATTTCCACCACCCGCCCTACAGCTCCGGGAACCACGAGAGTTCCGTGCCCCATCAGAAGGCGCTGGTCCCGCTGTTCGATAAGTATGGCGTAGATGTTGTATTCAACGGACACGATCACACGTACGAGCGGACCTGGCCCATCAAAGGGGGGCGGCGAGACGACCGGAACGGGGTCGTCTATGTCGTGACCGGGGGAGGGGGCGCACCGCTCTACGACGTGAAGTGGAGCCCCTGGACGGCGTCTGCGCGGAAGGTCAACCACTTCTGCCTCGTGTCGGTGGACGGCAAGCGGCTGACCCTGGATGCCGTGGACGTGGACGGGGACCGGTTCGACGGGGCGGTCATCGACCGGGAAGGGGCGAGGGCCGTCTCGCTGATCGACACGGCGCGGGCCGGGACGGGCCTCAAGCGTCTGTTTGCGCTGAAGGAGCTGGAACCGTATGGCCGGGCCGAGGCGCTGACCCTGTCCAGCCTGGCCGACTCCGGGGATGTGGAGACGCGGCGCGCCTTCGCCCGCGTGGTCTCCCGCGTCCAGGATGCGGAGGCCGTCCCGCTGCTCCGGCGGCTGGCGGGGGATTCGGACGCCGAGGTGCGCCGGTCGGCGGCCTACGGGCTGGCGGCGCTGGGTGCGCCGGCGACGGATGTCTATGTCCGGCTGCTCCAGGATGCTGACGCCGAGGCCCGGCGATTTGCGGCGGTCGGGCTGCGCGTCTCCCCCGACTCCGTCGCCGCCCCTGCCCTGGCAGATGCCCTGAGCCGGCCCGATTCCCTGGTCCGGTATCAGGCGGTCATCGCGCTGGGCGCGCTGTCCGGCAGGGGGCCGGTGGACCCGCTCGTCCGGGCGCTGAAGGACGGCACGGCCTTCGTACGGCGGGCGGCCCTGTCCGCCATGATCGACGCGGGCCGGGGGGAAGCGGCCCTTCCGACGTTTCTGGAAGACCTCCGGAGCCGGAACGCGGGGACCCGGCAGGCGGCGGCAGAGGCCCTGGGCCGGATCGCCGCTCCTGCGGCGGCGGGGCCGTTGCTGGAGGCCGCCCGGTCCGACGCGGACAGCCGGGTGCGGGAGTCGGCCACGGCTGCGCTCGGTTCCATCCGGGCGCCGGAATCGGTCCCGAATCTCCTCAAGCTGCTCAGGGATCGGGATGCCCGCGTCCGGGGCGCGGCCGCTCGAGGGCTGGGCGTGGCGGGGAACGAACGCGTCATCCCGCGTCTGGTGGCGGCCCTGGACGACACCGTGGCCTCCGTGCGAGACGGGGCGGCCTCGGCCCTCGGGAGGCTGACCGATCAGCCTGACCTGGTCGAGCCGGCGGCGTGGAAGGCGTGGTGGAGAGAGAAACCTTCCCTGCAGAGGTCGCGAAGAAAAGCAGAGGAGAGGGATCGGTGAGGGGAGGTTCTACAGGGATGTACAGGATAGACAGGATAAGGACTTGACTTATTACTCACCTTACGCAGTCAACCGGACAGGTTGGAGTTGACGTAAAGTATCGAAGGATACCTGAAGCGCGTTGAGGTAGAGTTTGGACTTGAGCGCAAAGTGGTTGAGTTTGGTCGAGACTTTCAGCAGTTCGAGTTTGATGTAGCCAC
>SICM01000008.1 GCA_009694805.1 Candidatus Latescibacterota bacterium | reverse complement strand
CCAACCCGGAGCGCTTCGTCAACGGGTCGCCTCGCATACGGCCCCTCCCAAAGGAGGTCTGGATCAACGCGCCGATCGAGGTCGGCTCAGATGCACCACGTCAGTAATTTTTTCGCGCACGTGTCTCAAAGTCCTTGACAGGCTCCGAGGTGAAATTGGTCGCGCATATTCAAGAACGCCTGCACATAGGCGGTATCGAGAAAAAATCTTTCGGCGCTCAAGAGCCAGACTCCTTATGCCGCTTTGGCGTGCCGTAGAGATAGTGATCATGCTCAGCAGCCCAATCCTCCGGGGCTTCGACCGAACCGACAAGTTTCTCGAGTACATCCCAGGCGCTTTGACCCTCGGTTCCCTGGACTTCTCGCTCAACGGTGACCACATAGCGGGCATTCAGCTTGAGGTCCACGGGATGTTCAGGGCGAAGAACCTGGCCGTCATAAACGGCTGTGAGCGTTTCAACTACTTCAGCCATACGACCTCCTTTCCTGCGTAAAGCATTCACAAACCTGCCTTCAAAATATAGCCAATCGGTCAGAAGCGCGCATAAAAAACCTGCGGCCCCTAACTCTCATCTTCCCCGCCGCTGCCTTGTTCAACGCCCCTTCCGCTCCCGGCATCGGGAGAGGAAGGGGGTCGGGGGGATGGAGAGGGCGTCTCCCCCGTCATCGCACTCTCAATATCATCTGGATCGGCCCAATCCCGATCCCGGCCTCGCCCAGGTCCACGAGGCTCAGCCCCGACCCGTCCTGCAGGATCGGCAGCGTCCATTCCCGCGTCCCGCGCGTCACCCGGGCCATGCCCGACACCCCCCTGCCGACCGACAGCACCGTCCCCGTCCCCACAAAGCCCTCCCACGCCTGCCCTGAGCCGTGTCGAAGGGCCCGCCCGTCCGTCCGCCGCACCCAGGCCGTCAGCGTGAACGTCGCCCGGTCTCCGACGCCCACGTCGTAGATCACGAACGCCTTCCCGGCCTCAAAGGCCGTCCTGAGCCGGTCCGCCGGCACGACCTTCCCGTCCACCGGGGCCAGGACGATCCGACTCTGGGGCCGCAGCCCGCTCTCGATGTTTGCCACGGTATCCGACTCGATGTGATCCAGGACGAACACCTCCCCGGAGACCGTCCGCAGGTACGCCCCGTGGTCGTAGCGATATCCGGCCAGGGGGAAATGGACGGGACTGAGGATCACCCCGTCCTCAAACCCGTCCGCCGTCCCCTCGCCGATGCGGATGTCCACGTCCAGCGTCAGCCGCACCCCCTGCGCGACCTTCTCCGCCGCCAGCACCCTGTACATCGACGAGCGGTTCTCGCTGTCGAACCGGACGTACTGGCCAATCACGGCCTCAACCGGCTGCGGGACCGCCGACAGGATCACCTCCCGCGACCGGAAGTCTCCCCCGATGACCTTCGCCGTGAACGCCCCCGTCGTCTCCGCGATCCCGATGCCCTCCACGATGAAGTGCCGGCCCCCGGTCACGCTCACCTGCTCCACGCCGCTGGCCCCGATGCGCGCGAACCCGTACTCCCCGTCGAAAGCCCAGTCCCCGGACTCCGGCGTCACACTTCCCGCCTCCGACGCACTGACGATCAGGTCCGTCCCCCGCGCCGTCTCCGCGCGCACGGCCACCGGCTCGAACGTCCCGGTGCCTTTCACCCGGAGGCGCTCGACCTTCCGCACGACCGGGTGCTCCCCCGCCTCGATCAGCGTGATGAACTGCGATGACAGCGGGGCCGCCCCCTTCCGGTGGGCCAGCGTCCAGGTCAGGCGATAGGGCGGGTCCTCCTTGGACGAGATCGGAGGTTTGCCATCCCCTGCGATCACCTCCCCGTCCTGTGCGAGTTGCCGCATCCGAAGTTCCAGGTTCGCGTCCCCGGACAGCCGCCACGTGGCCCCCCACGGCCCCGCCACCTCCCCCCGCCGGCAGTTGTAGAGATACGTCAGGCTGTGCAGACTCGCATCCCCCAGCTTTTCGACCTCTCCATACCCCACCTCCCTGCCCGCCGGCGTCCCGTCCGGCCATGCCTCCACATCCCGGAGCCCCTCCACCACCGCCTCCCCGTGCGGCCCGTGGAAGCTCCACCAGTGCTCGTCCCCGCCCCGCACACGATGCACATCCAGGACATAGAAGTCCCGCTCGTCCACGTCGATCAGCGCCACCCACCGGCTGTAGGGCTGGTCCCGGTAGACCGCATACCCGGCCTCCCCCTTCCCCAGGTCCCGGAACGCCTCCCCGTCCGCGCGCGCCGCTTGGAATCCCGGGGTCACGGCCAGCGACCGGAGCGCCCCCCGGTAGATCGTCCCCTTCTCGATCCCCCTCACCTTCACCCGGTAGTGCGTCAGCCAGTTCGCGTCCCACACCCCGTGCATGGCCCAGGAGAACGGGTACCCGAGCTGGGACATGAAGTTCCGCCGATGCGCGAACAGCCCGATGTCCAGCATATCGTCCTGCCGGTGTCCGCGGGCGTGCCCGTAGCGCAGCCAGAGCGCGCGGGCCGCGTCCTCGCGCCCGCTCCGCAGGACCGCGATCCCGTAGCCGTCAAAAGTCTGACTCTCCAGCGCCGTCTCCGGCCCGGCCCGCCGGATGGCCTCCTCCACCGCCTCCCGGGTGACCCGGCTCTCCGGCCCCGGCTCGTAGCCCTTCCCGGCCCCGAGCGCCCGCGCGAACAGGGGATCCCCATAGGTCTCGAACGCGTACTCGTGCGTCCGCGCGTCCTGCGTCATCGAGTACATCCTTTCGAGGGGCGGGTTGCCCGCCCTCGGCTGATAGCCGCCGTCCCCGACCTGCGGGTACATCCTGCCGATGCAGATCAGCTTGGACAGATGCGTGTAGAGCAGCTTCGCCTTCGGGTCCGCCTCGAACGTCCCGATCTCCGCCTCCCCGTAGACCTCCGGCCGCAACGCCTTCAGGCGCGCCAGGCCGCGCGCGATGGGCGGCGTGGCGTCCACGTGCATCCCGTTGTACCCCCCCGTCGACTCGTAAGCCGACCCGTCCCGGTAGAAGAAGTTGGGGACCCAGTAGCGCATCTGCCCCCCCCCGTTCCAGAGCCAGTCCGCCAGCCGCACCCCCGCCCGATAGTTCATGGCCAGGATCAGGGAGGTCAGCCCCATCTGCGGGTAGGGCAGATTGGAGTGCGCCCCCCCGTCGATGGCCGTCTGCGCCCCCACCCGGAACACGTGATCCTCGATGTAGCGCCGGACCTCCTCCCCGGACCTCAGGCCCAGCCTCTCCCGCGCCAGCGCCAGCAGCTCCCGGTCGTCGTCCATCCCCTCCCACGCCAGGTCATAGGCCGTCGCGTAGGTCACGAAATCCCCGGCCAGGCTGATGCAGTAGTTGATCAGCCCCGACCGGTTCAGGTCCGCCACCTTCGTCACGCGCATCGGCCAGCGAGGTTTCTGCTCAACGTAATGAAGCTGGTCCCCCCCGTACAGGAACCGGTCCTCGATCTTCCCGGACAGGTACGCCCACTCGTCCGCCATCCGCAGCAGCATCACCCGGACCTTGTGCAGCATCGCCTTGTCGCCCGTCCGCACGAAGGCCTCCGACAGCGTCCTTATCCCGCCATTGAAGTGGTAGCCCCGGACGTTCTGATGGACCGCGGAAAACGCCCATTTCACTCCGTCCTTCACACATCCATACCCATCGTCCGGATAGTCCCCGGACGTGAAGTCGTCCGCCGCGATATCGTTCGAAGGATACCACTCCCCGCCCACGGGGCACTGCACCCGGTAGGGCATCCCTTCCACGTCTGATTTCCAGGGGTAGTAGCCGCTGTGCTTGAAGATCGCCTCCCCGTGGACCGGGCAGCCCACGTGCAGGTTGACGAAGTGCCAGCGCGGGACCTCCGCCTTCGGCAGCAGCGCCCACAGGGCCCCGTCCCCCTTCGCGACCCACGCCTCAGCCTCCTCGCGCACCTTCCGGACCTCCGCCGCGTTCCGACTGCCCCACGCCAGGGCCCGCTCCAGGTCCTCCCGCCGCCAGATCGTGCGGGAGGCCTTCAATTCGTCCACCGTCTCCCAGATCGGCCAGCGCCTGGGCAGCCGGACCTCCCCCTGCTCCCGGCGCTCCAGGATGCCCGCCCGGTCGAGGCAGTCCACGACGGCCTCCGCGCCCGCGCTCTTCCCCTCGAACCGGAACCTCGCCCCCCGCTCTACGCCCTGCGCCCGGAAGTAGAAGATGGTCTCGCCCGCCCGCTCAGGCGCGGTACGGTCCACGACCTGCACGGACGCCGGGGCCGAGACGTTCACCGGCGTCTGGTCCTTCGGGACTTCCAGAACGATGCGGAACACGCGCCCGACCTCCACGCGGTCGGGGGCATGGGTGATCGAAATGCCGTCGGATCGGTTCATGGTCTCCTCCATCGTAAAGCGTCAAACGACAGACCACAGGACCACGAGACCACAGGACCAAAGAACGACAGGTCTTGTGGTCAGGGGTCGGTTTTTTCGTCTCACGTCTCACTCATTCAGATACGCATCCAGGGTCATGCCCGGAGCGCGCCACTGGGCGAACAGCCCCTGTTCCTTCTTCCGCACGGCCACCGCCTTGTCGTAGACCTGGTCAGCGACCTCGTGCGGGATGACCACGGCGCCGTTCACATCGGCGTGGATGACGTCCCCGGGCCGCACGGTCATGCCGTCGATCATCACCGTGGAATTCAGGTCCAACCAGCGCAACTGGCCGTGCATCGGAGACAGGCCCACGGCCCAGCAGGGAAGCCCCACCTCCCGCACCCCTTCCAGGTCCCGCATGCCCCCGTCCGTCAGAAACCCCACGGCCCCGGCCAGCCGCATCAGCGTGGCCATGCCGTCCCCGAGGCTCACCGTGTAGCGCGGGCGCGGGCCCACCGCCTCGATCAGGGCGAACACGGGCATGCCCCCCTTCGCCGCCTCCCGGATCAGGCGCAGCCAGTCCTTGAACAGACTCGGCGGGTCATCCGTCCCCGGCGAGGTCGTGTCCATGCGGGCCGTGACGGCCACGCCCACCCGCACCCCCATCTCCGGCATGAGCGCCCGGACATCCGGGCCGGTGTAGCCTGTCGCGGGGTCCCGCACCCCCAGCAGCCCCACCCCGTTGGCCACTGTGGGCGTGTCGAATTCGAGGAGCTTCTGGATGTTGTCGATGTTCACCGTCTCCCTCCTTTTCCGTCGTTCAGCGCGGGAATGAATTCCCGCGCTACCGATATAAAGTCCGCTGTAGGGGCGTAGCATGCTACGCCCCTACTATGGCATCTTTTAAAACATCTCCATCACCGCCTGCACGACCTCCTCCACCTCAATCGCCTCCAGCCTCTGCTCAACCGGCAGATTCGCGTCCCCCTGCACAACCCTCACGCGCTCTCCCTTCGGCCCCCAGACGCGCGGGTCCGTCGGGCCGAACAGCGCCACGACCGGCGCGCCGGAGGCCGCGCTCAGGTGCGTGACCCCGGAGTCGTTGCCCAGATACACCTGACAGCGGGCCAGGACCCCGGCCAGGACGGGCAGCGGCAGGTGTCGGGCCACGACAGGCGCAACCCGCATCTCAGAGATCATCCGCGCCACGACCTCCTCGTCCGCCGGTCCACACGGGACGACGACCGGCACGTCCATCGCCTCCGCGACGCGTGCGAACCGGCCCGGCGGCCAGCGCTTGCGCGCCCCCCCGCTGCCCGGATGGACGGCGTAGAATGGCGCGGAGACCCCGCTCGCCTCCAGGAATGCCTCCGCCCTTCGCCTGTCCGCCTCGTTCAGGAACAGCCGGGGGACGCGGTCCCGGACCGGGATACCCTCCTGCTCCACCGGTTCTGCGAGGCGGTCCACGATGTGCCGGGTCTCGCCCGGCCCCGGGATCGGGTCGCCGCATATCAACCGGCGGACGCCCACGCGCTCCAGGTTTCGCCGGAACAGCCCGTCCCGGTCCGGCAGGTAGGAGAGGATCAGATCGAACCCCACCAGATAGGCCCCGACCTCCGGCGAAGGCTCCCCCTCCGGCGCGAACAGCGGCGCAAAATCCGCCCGGTCGATGGAGCGGATCGCATCCGCGTAGTACCGCCCGTGCGCGACCTCCAGGGTGGCCGGGCGTCCGACGACCTCGATGTGCGCCTCCGGCGCGGCCTCCCTCAGCGCCCGGAGGACCGGAAGCGTCAGGACGAAGTCCCCCAGCGCGCCGGAGCGGATGATCAGGATGCGACGCATAAAACCAGTGATGAGTGGTCAGTGACAAGTGATGAGTGAGAACCCTTCTTTTTTCTGACCACTGACCACTGATCACTGATCACTGGTTTTTGTCTATTTCCCAAACCGATCCGCAAAGATGAAGAAATCGTTGAACCCCACGGCCCCATCGCTGTCCAGGTCGTAATTCACATCGTACCCCGGCTTCCCCCTCTCCGTGCCGAAGACGTTGGCAAACAGGAAGAAGTCGTCGAAATTGACCAGCGCGTCCCCGTTGAAGTCCCCGACCCTGGACGGCGGAGCGGCCGCGACCCCTGTCCCGGTCAGGGGCAGGGACGTGGGACTCCCCGTCGCGTTGTGCGTCGCCGTCAGCGTGGCGGCCTTCTTGTCGGCGGACCCCGGGGCGAAGGTCACGGTCACGTCCTGGCCCTTCCCCGGCCCCACGGTGAAGACGCCGGGGGAGGCGGAGAAGTGGGCGGAGTCCGCGCCCGAGATCGCCAGACGCGTGACCCTCAGGCTGTCGTTCCCTGAGTTGGAGACCGTGAGCGTCTGCCGGCGGACGTTCCCGATGCGCACGCTGTCGAAGGCGAGCGAAGTCGCGGACAGGGTGAGGGTCGGGCGCAGGACGGTCTGGGCCAGGCCGCGTCCCACCACGGAGACGGTCAGACTCCCCTCATCCGGGTCGTCGCTCAGCACGGTCAGCGTCCCCGCCAGATCCCCCGACGTGACCGGGCGAAACGTCACCGTCACCCGCAGGCTGTCCCCCGCCGCGACGGTCGCGGCCCGGGGCGTGGCGCTCAGCAGCGCGGAGGAGGCGGTCACGTCCCGCAGGGTCAGCGCCAGCGTCCCCCGGTTATAGAGCGTCAGGACCTGCTCCTTCGACCCGCCCGCCGGGACCTCCCCGAAGTCCAGCCTGGGCACGGTCACGGCGACGTCGGCCTGGCTTGCCCGCGCCCGGATGCCGTCAAACTGCCCGGCGAACGGCAGGGACTGCCCTGGTCCGCCGAGGAACACGACCATGCCATAGCGTCCGGTCTGCGTGAGCGTCAGGTCCTGGCTGAAACGGCCGTTGCTGACGTTGATGAACGAGGCCGGAATGTTCTGTCCGCCGTCCAGGGCGTCGAACCTCACAGCGATCTGCGTGTTGGCGGAGTTCGTGACCATCCCGGAGAATCGCACGGCCTTGCCGACGAAGACATCGGCCGGGAAGGCGGCATCCAGCGTCAGGCCGGAGAAGTAGCCCGTCGGAATCATCACCTTGATGCCGGGCACGACCTTCACCGTCACCGGCTCGAATCCGTCCACGTAGGGGAAGGACGAGGTCCCCCTCTGCCCCAGGTAGAAGCTCAGCTTGTAGGTCCCCGCCTGTTCCGGCGTGAACACCACGTCTTGACTGAAACGCCCACCCTGAACGTCCAGCCCGAACTGGATGTCGTCCCCCTGCGCCGGGGCGAAGTTCACCAGCATCCGGTTGGCCGTCTGATCCGCCACGCTCCCCGACAGCCGGAGGCCCACCCCCGCCGTGATCGTCGCCGGGAACAGGGCGTCGAATGTGATCCCCTTGAAGTAGTCCGGCGGGAGGGTCACGTCGTCCGTCAGCCCCTTCTTCACCACGAACTCCGGGAACTCGTCCACGTAGTCATAGAGAGGCCCGCCCCGCCTGGCGAACACCTCGAACTTGTAGGTCCCCGCCTGCGACGGCGTGAACACGACCGGCCTCCGGAACCGCCCCCCCGTCACCTCCGCGAAGAACCGGACCGAGTCGGGCCGGTCCTGCCGCACGAACCGGAACAGCACCTCCCGGATGGCCGGGTCCGTGGCAGCCCCGGCCAGCGAGAACCCCTCCCCGGAGGTCCGCACCGCCGGGACGGGCTGGTCGAACCGGAGACCCGTGAAGAAGTCCGCCGGGAGCGTAACCCCATCCCCCCTGGCCA
Organism: Candidatus Latescibacterota bacterium; assembly: GCA_009694805.1. GTDB lineage: Bacteria > Latescibacterota > UBA2968 > SICM01 > SICM01 > SICM01. The sequence continues at coordinate 47,586 of SICM01000008.1, read as the reverse complement.
CCACCACCGGCCCGAAGGCGTTCGTCCCGTCGAACAGCGGCCCCTCCCGCAGCAGGAAGGGGGCCAGGACGTAGGTCCCCGCCTGCGACTGGGCGAAGACCACGGGCCTGGAGAACCTCCCGTTGACCACGTTCGCGATGAACTTGAGGGAGTCCGCCGGCCCGTCCGTCCGGGCGAAGCGCAGCATGACCTTCGACACCGTCGGATCGTTCACCTGCCCGGAGATCGTGAACCCGGCACCCGCCGTCTGCGAGGAGGAGAGGGGCGCGTCCAGCTTGAGGTACTCGAAGAAATCCACCGGCGCCACGAGCTGCGGCCGGAACGCCTTCGGCGCCGGGATCACCAGCGCCCGCACGTCCCCCTCCGCGTCCGCCGTGACCTGCACCTTCACCGAGGGACCCGACCCGGTCAGCCGCACGAACGTCAGCCCCGTGGGCCGCAACGTCCCGGACAGGGGCGTTCCGCCTGCCGTCAGCGCGTCCTCGCGGGGCGGGGGGACGGCCCGCCTTCCCGTCGTCGCTTCCGTGAGAAAGGGGAAGGTGTAGTTGTACACGGGGGCGGCGTTCAACTGCGTGCCGCTCAAAAACAGCCGCGCCGCCCACTGCCGGTAGAGGTCCGCGAACGGTTGTCCGACCACCCCCTCCACGTTGGCCGCCCCCGCCTTCCCCGTCTGCGTGAGGCTGCTGAGGACCCCCTGCCCCTTCTGGTCCGCCAGCCCCCGCACGAACAGGTAGGCCGCCCCCCGCACCCCGAGGTTGAGGAGGGCGTCGCCCGTCAGCGAATACCGCTCCGGGTGCGCCAGAAACGTCTCCACCAGGCCGTTGTTGCCCCCCAGGGTGTGGTCCCCCACCAGGTCCTCCGTGATGTGGGACAGCCCCTCGTTCAGCCAGGAGTCCTCCGACTCCCCCCCTGTCCGCGCCAGGACGTGCTGGTTGAAGTTGATCAGGTGCTGGAACTCGTGCGCCAGCAGGGAGCGGTAGAACCCCGGCGCCTGGTCCGGCGACAGGTACATCATGTCGCACAGGTTGCCGTTCCCCCCCCGACTGGCCGGCAGCGCGGACGCGGCGGAGTAGAACCCCGCGATCCCCCCCACCTGGTTGACGAGCGGCGTGTACAGAAACAGCACCCGCCCGTCCGCGTCCACGTCCGACTCCCCGCCAAACACCGGCGTGACGAGGGGATGCGTCGTCCCGCTGAACTCGTCCAGCATGGCCTGGATCTGCGCGGTCGTGACCGGCTTCCGCTCCATCCCCGCCTGGCTCACGTCCACGTAGGCCAGGGCCTTCGGGCTGATCGCCACCAGCCGGGCCGTGACCGTGACATCCTGCTTGACGCCGCCGAACTTGCGGAACGCGAACGTGCGCGAACTCCCCACGGCCGGGGCCTGGGTCACGACAGGCTTGGAGGGCACCCGCGGATTCCGGCGCAGGATGCCGGCCAGCCGCCGCTCCTCGGCCCGCAGCTCGGCCTCGGCCCGGTCCCGCCCGTCCGGCGCCATCCCCTTCAGCGCGCGGGTGAACGCGACCTTCGCCGCCGCCGGTGGAGAGACCCGGAACGAGAACGTCTTCGTCGTGTCCGAAGTCGTCTTGAGGGCGTAGAGGATCAGCTCGTAGTCCCGATCCGTGAAGTCCAGCGTCAGGTCTGCCCGGCCTGGCACAGTGGTCGAGAACACCTCTCCGATTCCGAGCGTGGAAGGGATGGTCTGGGCGAGGGCAGGTGAGAAGGCGAACAGGGACAGGAAAGAGGTCAAAATGAGACTGCGGATATAAAATTTCACAAAGGATCTCCTGATAGAGTCTTCAATAATACTAAGGGTTGGTCCCTGGCAGCCTGTCCGTAAACGAACAGGCTGCATTGCAGATCAAGCCCCGTGAACGGGGCTATATAGAACCGTTATTGTTTTTGAAGCCCGGCTTGGCCGGGCTTGGTCGGAAAGCCAGCCCGTTCATTTATGGACAGGCTGGCGTGGCGGGCGACGATTACCGAAATAGATTCTAAAATGTCATCATCGCGCCCTCGGTTTGATCCGCACAAATGGATGTCTATCCTTCTTCTTTCATGACGCGCCCGATCAGCCGCCTGAGCCAGGGCCTTCTCCCCTCGATGCGCCCTGTCTTCAGGGTGCGGGCGATACAGAACAGGCAGACGGCCAGGAAGATGTCCGACGCCTCCGGCAGTCCGTCGCCCAGGTCCCGGTCCAGAAAGGTGCGGATTGCGATGATGCCGGCCTGGACCCGCTCCAGGGCCGCCGGGGACATCGCGCGCCGGCCCGCGTCCGACGCGAGGTCGGCGCTCAGGAGGTCGATCCCCTCCCGGAGCGCCCGGGCCATCGCGGGGGCGTCCTCCCCCTCGAAGGCCAGGAGGGCCTCCCGGGTCCGGGCGCTGATCCCTGCCCTGGCCTTCGGGCTCAGGAAACGGGAGGAGGCAACGTCCGACCGGACGCGTTCGAGGAGGTCCCCCACCTGCCCGGCGCGCTCGTAGTCATCCACGGACAGCAGGCGGTAGAACAGGTTCTTCGAGCCCATCGCCCGGCAGACGCCGTTCAGGAGCTGAAGCCGGATGACCGGCGAGCGATACTGCGTCACCTGGTCCAGCGTGGGCTTGATGATGCGCACATCCCCCAGGTCGCTGAGCGTCTCCACGAGCGTCGGGAAGACCGACCGATCGAATGGATCGCAGAACACCCAGAACAGGAGTTCGTGGGCCTCCCCCCCCCCGATCTCCGACAGGGCCCGGATGGCGCTGATCCGGACGCGGGGGTCCGCGTCGTGCAGGGCCCCGATCAGGGGGTCCAGGGCGCGGGGGTGGCCCAGCTTGCCGAGCGCCTCCACCACCTCCGGCCGGATGTCCGACTCCCGGTCCGACAGCTCCTCCAGCAGCGGGCCCAGGGCGCGCGGGTCCTTCGCCTCTCCGAGGCTCGCGGCGGCCTGAGACCGGACGTGCGGGCTGACGTCGTCCAGGGCCTCGATCAGCCGCTGGATGGCCATCGGGCTCTGGGAGCGCCCCATCGCCCGCATGGCCCTCCCCCGTCCCTCCTCTTCCGTGGCGTGGGAGAGCCGGAACAGGCCGTAGGCGTAGGTCACGAAATTGCCCCGGGTCAGGTCCTGGATCAACACGCCCGGCTCCTTCGGCTTCGCCTCCGTCACCCGCCGGAGGAGGAGATTCGGGAGCACGAGCAGGGCCGCGCTCGCGATGAACACGACCTGCAGGTTCTCCACCGGAAACCCCGCCACCTCCAGATGAACCCCCTCGAAGTGGGAGACCAGCGCCCCGCCCAGGAGCGGGGCCACGGCGCTGACCAGGCGAAAGGCCGTGGACCAGAACGCGAAGTAGAGCGGCTGCTCCTTCCCGGTGGGCAGGAGGCCGTAGAACAGCGACCCCACGGCCATCGAGATGCCGGAGGTGAGCACCCCGCTGACGCCCATGATGAGCGGGATGAGCAGGTGGTTGTCGCTCCGGTTGAACACCCAGAGCAGGGGCACGGCCACGAAGGGGACCATCAGGAGCTGGAGGATCGGCTTGCTGCCGTAGCGGTCCACCAGGCCGGCCCAGACCTGGTAGCCGGCGATCTGTACGACCAGGGAGATGTTCGTGAAGATGGCGATGTTGGAGTAGCTGATGTTCAGCGTCTTGATCATGAACACGCTGTAGAAGGGCTCGGCCAGGCCGTTGGCCAGCACCCACGCCATGTGGCAGGCCAGAAAACGGATGAACGGGGCATTCCGGAACGGGACGGTCAAGAGGCTGGACAGCTTGATCCCGGCGTCGTCCTCGGGGATCCTGGGAAAGGGGCAGCGGATGAGGATGAGGTAGCCCCCGACGCCCCCGGCCATGCAGATCAGAAAGACCACGAAGAACCCGTGGTACTTCTGCGACGCGTCGAACAGGTCGAGGAAGCGGCCCAGGGCGTAGCCGCTGATGATCACGGCCACGGTGTTGAAGACGGTCTGCCGGCTGATGGTCCGGGCGCGGGCCGTGGACGGCAGGAGCGCCGCGAACCAGCTGTTGTAGAGCGGCAACATCAGGTTGGCCGAGGCCGAGGCCACGGCGATGCACGCGAACAGCGCCGGGACCCACCACGTCTTCGGGAGCGCCAGAGGGATGAACACCACGGAGGGGATCAGGATGACCTCGACCAGCCCCACCAGGATGATGAATCGCTTCTTGTCCTCCACCCGGTGGAGGAACAGGACCGACAGGAGCTGGATGAGCCCTGTGGCCATGGAGATGGACACCAGCAGGCCGATGTGGGCCTCCGTGGCCCCCAGGGAGAGGGCGAAGCCGGTGAAGAGCGGCCCGGTCAGCGTGGCCACCCTCCCGTAGACCCCCCAGCTGCTCGTGGTGTAGAGCCAGAGGCGGAGCCCTTTGGCCGTCTCCGAACGGGTCAGGAGCGGCGGGTCAGATGTGTGGGATGCGGGTTGGGACATGGTTGCGTGTCAAGTGCCAAGTGCCAAGTGCCAAGTTCAGATTTTACGTGGAACGTGGCACTTGGAAACGTGGCACTTATCTATACACCGCCTGGATCAACGCCCGCATGTAGCCCACGGCGAAGGCCCGGCCCCCCCAGAACGTGGATTCCGCCTTCGGAAACCCCGGCGTGTGGTCCATCATGAACGGTCCCTGGAACCCCACCTCCTTGTAGGCCTGCATGGCCCGGAACATGTCCACGTCCCCCTCGTCCAGGAAGACCTCCTGGAACTTCTTCGGCGTCCCCCGGATGTTCCGGAAATGGACGTACACGATCTTGCCCTGGGACCCGATCCTCCGGATGGCGTTCGGCACGTCCTCCCCCATCTCGGCCACGCACCCCTGGCAGAACAGCATGGCATTGCTCGGGCTGGGGACCAGGTTGAAGGCGCGCTCGAACTGATCCAGCGAGGCCGTGATGGGCCCTGCTCCACCCAGGGGCTCCAGGATCGGCGGGTCGTTCGGGTGCAGGGCCATGCGCACGCCGCTCGCCTCCGCCACCGGGATCACCCGCTCCAGGAAGTACTTGAGGTTCTCCCACATCCGCTCCTCGGAGATCGCCTTGTCCGGATAGTGGGGCGGTTTTTTCATCAGCTCGTCGTAGTCGAACGTGCTGTATTTGGCCCCCCCCCGGCCGATCGGCACGGAGGGCGTCCTGAAGTTCCCCGCTGGCTTAAAATTGTATCCGAGCGTCGGAATTCCCACCTCTCCCAGGTTCCGCAGCATCGTACACCACGCCTCGATCTTCTGGTCCCGGTCGGGCCGCCCCAGCGAGATCTCGTCCCACCCCGTGGCCGCGACGTTCATCAGCTTCATCCCGTGCGACTCCACCAGCTTCCGGACCCCCCTCCAGTACTCGGTGCGGTCCTCGCCGTCCCGCATCTCCGGGGCCGGGTTCACAGCCACGTAGTCCACGCCGATGGCCCTGAAGAAGCTCATGGTCTCGTCGTTGATCTCCTTGTGGGAAATCTGTTCCTGTATCCTCATGGCACACCTCCCTCTAAAAGTGCCAAGTGCCAAGTGCCAAGTCCAGATTTTACGTGACACTTGGAACGTGGAAACGTGGCACTTACCTGTACACCGCCTGGATCATCGCCCGAAGATAGCCCACGGCGAACGCGCGGCCGGCCCTGAGTTGTGGGTCGTTCGGGATGCCGGGCGTGTGGTCCATCATGAAAGGGCCGTTGAACCCACTCTCTTTGTAGGCCCGCATCGCCCGGAACATGTCCACGTCCCCCTCATCCACAAAGACCTCCTGGAAACTGCGTGGCGTGCCCCGGATGTTCCGAAAGTGGACGTAGGCGATCCGGCCCAGAGCGCCCATCTGACGGATGGCGTTCGGCACATCCTCCCCCATCTCGGCCACGCACCCCTGACAGAACAGCATCGCATTGCACCGGCTGGGGGCCAGGGCAAAGATCTTCTGATACTGGCTCAGGGAAGAGACGATGCGCGCCCCGCCCAGGATCGTCTCGGGAATCGGAGGATCGTCCGGGTGAAGCGCCATCGTCACGCCGGCCTCCTCCGCTGCCGGAAGGGTACGGTCCAGGAAGTATTTCAGGTTCTCCCACAGTTGAGGTTCGGAGACCGCGCCGTTGGGGTAGCGGGCCGGGTCTTTCATCATCTCGTCGTAGACGAACGTGCTGTAGGCCGCCCCGCCCCGTCCCGTCGCGGAAGGGGTTCGAAAAGACCTCGTCATGAAGTCGTAGCCGAGGGTCGGAATCCCCGCCCTGCCCAGCGTCCGGAGGGCGGTACACCAGGTTTCGATCCTGGCGTCCCGGCCCGGGAGTCCCAGGATGATCTCGTTCCAGCACTTGGTGGCGATGTTGTGCAGCTTCAGTCCGTGGGACTCCACCCGTTTCCGCGTCTCCTTCCAGAACCCGGTCCGATCCTCGCCCTCCCAGAAGTCGAGCGGGGGATGGACCGTCAGGTAATCGACGCCGATGGCCCTGAAAAAACTCAGGGTCTCGTCGCTGACCTGGGAGAGCGGCATCTGGTCCTGGATGATCATCGATAGGGGCCTCCTGAAGGTCGTAATTCGCATCTCGTATCTCGTAAAACCTTCTACGCTTCACGCTTCACGAGATACGCTTCACGGGTTTATCTGTACACCGCCTGGAGCATCGCCCGGATGTAGCCCACGGCGAAGGCCCTTCCGAACCTGCCCCCCGCGTCGTCCGGGATGCCGGGAGTGTGGTCCATCATGAACGGCCCTTTGAAGCCGACCTCTTTATACGTCTGCATGGCCCGGAACATGTCCGCGTCCCCCTCGTCCAGGAATACTTCCTGAAACTTGCGCGGCGTCCCCCGGATGTTCCGGAAGTGGACGTAGGCGATCTTGCCCAGTCCCGCCATCTGACGGATGGCGTTCGGCACGTCCTCCCCCATCTCGGCCACGCATCCCTGGCAGAACAGCATGGCGTGGGCGCGGCTCGGGGCCGTGTCGAAGATGCGCCTGAACTGCTCCAGGCTGGACACGATGCGCGCCGCCCCGCAGATCGTCTCCGGAATCGGCGGGTCGTCCGGGTGGAGCGCCATGACCACGCCGGCCTCCTCGGCCACGGGCAGGGCGCGCTCCAGAAAATAGGCCATATTCTCCCGGACCTGAGCCTCCGCGATGCGCGGACGTTCGGGCGGGTCCTTCATCAACGCCTCATAGTCGAACGTGCTGTATCTGGCCCCCCCGCGCCCCACCGGCGTCGAGTTCGTCCGGAAATAGCCCCCCGGCTGAAAGGTGTAGCCCAGCGTGGGGATGCCTGCCGCGCCCAGATTGCGGAGCATCGTACACCAGGCCGCGATCTTCTCATCCCGGTCCGGCGTCCCCAGACAGATCTCCTCCCACGTCTTGGTCCCTACGTTGTGCAGCCTCAGCCCGTGCGCCTCGGCCAGCCGCCGCATCGCCTGCCAGTAGTCCAGCCGGTCCTGGCCGTCCCAGGTCGGGGGCGACGGGTGGATGCTCAGGTAATCCACCCCGATGGCCTTGAGAAAGCCGAGGGTGTCGTCGTTGACCTGGTCCCACGGGAGGTGTTCCTGTATGGTCATGAGGGCCTCCTTGAGTCAGCCGTGAGGCTATAGCACGTTTCACATCTCACCGGATCGGGTTTGTAATATATTCCATCTCACCCCCAAAAACAACGTCTATGTGGAGCGGAACCCCGACGATCCTCCCGCGATAAAATATCACCTGGAAATGATTTGTCTTGTTTTGAGATGGTCTGGAACCAATTTCTTCTCAAATCGTCCATAGGATGTTCAGAGGACTGGCTCTGAGGACATCTCCCGACCTGGATCGTCGAAAAAAAGATTTGAGGATCGATGCGTTTCCGTCCTGATGTTTTGATCGGTGTGGCGCTTGCCTGGGCCCTGACGGGCTGCGGTTCCGACCCCGCTTCGTCCGGGGGGAACCAGGGGCCATCCAAACCCGTGTCCGAGAAGACCTTCACGCTCCCCGGCGCCGCCAAGCTGGACATGGTCCGGGTCGATCCGGGGAGCTTCACCATGGGATCGCCCGGCTCGGAAGCCTCACGCGACCCCAACGAAAGCCCGCAGCACCAGGTGACGATCAGCAAGGGGTTCTACCTGGGCAAATACGAGGTGACGCAGGGGCAGTGGGAGAGCGTCATGAAGACCCGGCCCTGGTCGGGTCAGGCCAATGTCGTGGAGAACCCCGACCATCCGGCCGTCTACCTGTCGTGGGGGGATGCGGGTGAGTTCATCCAGAAAATCAACGCTGCCGAGGGCGCAGCCGTCTACCGGCTGCCTACCGAGGCCGAGTGGGAGTATGCCTGCCGGGCAGGCTCGGGAGCGAACAGCCGCTGGTCATTCGGAGACCAGGAGAGCCGGTTGAAGGACTATGCCTGGTACGACGCCGATGCCACAAGCGCAGGCGAGGACTACGCGCACAGGGTGGGGACGAAACAACCGAACCCCTGGGGGTTCTATGACCTGCACGGGAACGTCTGGGAATGGGCGCAGGACTGGTATTCGGACTACACGGCGGACAGTCAGACAGACCCCAAAGGCCCCGCTTCCGGGTCACAGCGCGTCCTCCGGGGCGGGAGCTTCAACATAGGCCCCCCGTTCGTCCGCTCGGCCCGGCGCGGCCTCTTCAGTCCCACCTTTCGCGCCAGCTACCTCGGCCTGCGCCTCCTGAGGCTGGAGTAGCCCTTTCCTGTCCGCGCTATCCGCGCTCCGATAATCCAGACGGGCGGCGTGAACCTCACGTCGCCCGTCTGTTTCTCCCCCTGACCCCTTTCCCGGCGTCTCCCCTTCTCCCCGACTCTCCTATTCTCTTTTTCTTCAGCGCGTGCCAACCTTTTCTCAAACCCGGGGTCTAACGGGGTGAAAACAGAGAGGCCGTATGGACGACGAAGAGAGGATCTGGATCCTGAAAGCCCAGAATGGCGATCAGCGGGCCTTTGAGGCCCTGGTCAACCGCTACGACAGGCGCGTGCTCGGCCTGGCGTATGGCATGGTGGGCGACGCGGAAGATGCCCAGGATGTCTTTCAGGAGACCTTCATCGCCGCTTACAGGGCATTGCCCGGGTTCAGGATGGAGAGCGATTTCTTCACCTGGCTCTACAGGATCGCGGTCAACAAGGCGCTGAGCTTCCGGCGCAACCGCGCCCGGCAGGCGCCCCCCCTGGCGGGGAACAGTCCCCTCCTCCGGGGTCGGCTCTCCGGCCCGGAGGAGATCCTGCTGGATGAAGAACTCCGGCGGCAGATCGAAGCGGCCCTGGACGGCCTCTCGAAACACGAGCGGATGGCGTTTGTGCTCTGCCACCATCAGGGGTTCAAGATCCGCCAGGCAGCGGAGGTCATGGGCTGCTCGGAAGGATCTGTCAAAAGCTTCCTGTTTCGCTCCAGGGCCAAGGTGAAACTCACGCTGCAAAAATACATGGAGTCCTGACTGGAAGGACGTGATTCCTCGCGTCCTAAAAGGTGATCTTTATGGAGATGGACAGGCAGAGAGAGCGGGCGCTGGCATACCTCTACGATGAGATGTCCGTAGAGGCGAAAAACGCCTTTGAGACAGAGCTGGCGGAAAACCCCTCGCTCAGGAGGCTCCTGGAGGAGGAGGAACGGTTTCATCGCGTCTGCCCTGCGGGCGCGGGGGTTCAGGTATCCGAAGACCTTTTGGGGGAGAGCCGCCTGCTGCTCCGCGCAGCCCTGCGGCGGGAACGGGAGAGAAGGATCTCTCCGCTCTCCCGTCTGGCCGACCTCTTCAGGTCCCTGACGATACGCTATGTCGGCGGGGCCGTGGCCCTGCTCCTGCTGGGCGTGTTTCTGGGCAGGACGGCCCTAGGGCCGGTCTCCGGGGTGGAGAAAGGGCTCCCCGGTTCGGTCGGCCCGGACCCCCTGGAGATCGTCGATCTCCGCGTGGTGAAGATCGACCCCTCCACCGGCGCGATCCAGCTCTCCTTTGCCGCCGCCTCCCGGATGATGCTGGACGGCAACCTGCGCGACGAGACCGTTCAAAACGTTCTGGCCGCGGCCGTGCGTGGAGATCTGGAATCCGCTTCACGCCTGGAGGCGATCGATCTGATGCAGCGGCAGACCGCCAGCGCAAAGGTCCGCGAGGCCCTGATCTATGCCCTGCTGAGGGATGAGAATCCGGGCGTCAGGATCAAGGCCGTGGAGGCGCTCAAGGACCTGGTCCAGAATGAACCCGTCCGGCAGGCCCTGCTGGACGCCCTGGCCCACGACCGGAACGCCGGCGTGCGGATAGGGGCCATCGAGGCGCTCAAACCGTTTCAGGACCCGAAGACCCTGCGGGTCCTGGAGCAGATGATGACGGCGGACGACAACGCCTATATCCGGGCGGAGGCCAGGAGGGCTGTCCTGAGATGGCGGGGGACCCCTCACGACCCTTTATGAGAAGGAGTCTGTTTATGAACCGTCTGTCGCATATCCCCCTCATCGTCGGGCTTCTGGTGTCTGCCCATCCGGCCCTGGCCCAGGAAGAGGGGAGAGTCTTCAAACAGCAGGATGGCAGATACGCCGAACGGATCACCCGGTCGGTCCGGGTGAAGCCGGGTGGGACCCTCTTTCTGGTGAGCAGCCAGGGGGCCGTCAAGGTGGAGACGTGGGACCAGAATGAGGTCCAGGTGGTGGTGGAGAAACTGTCCGACACCCTCGTCGAAACCGACGCCAGGGCCACCTTTAAGGACTTCCAGGTCTTCGTCCATCCGGAGGGCAACGACATCCGCGTGCGGGCGGAGTCCCGGAGCGGCCTCAACCGCCCGTCCCTGAACGTCAACATCCGGCTGATCGTGCCGGATAAGTACCACGTGGAGGTCCAGCGGGCCGGCGAGGGCATCGGGGTTCAAAAGGTGTCCGGGAACCTGGAGTTGCAGACCTCCGGCGGGGGCATCCAGGTCGGGGAGAGCGGGGGCGACCTGAGCGCGACCACCATGGGGGGCGACATTCAAGTGGGAAAGGCCACCGGTCGCGTCACGGTGACCACGGATGGAGGGGGGATCACGATAGGGCCGGTCGGGGGAAAGGTCACTGCATTGACGGCGGGCGGGGGGATCAGCATCGAGAGGAGCCAGAGCGCGGTGGATGCCCGGACCGCCGGCGGAGGCATCCAGGTCGGCGGGTCGGGCGGCCCCATCCGGGTCTCCACCTCCGGGGGGAACATCCGGATCAGGGACGCGCGGGGCTACATTGAGGCGAAGACCGAGGGGGGCAGCATCGAGGCGGAGCTGGTGGTCTCGGACAGGCGCATCGACACCCACTGCACGCTGGAGACCTCCGGGGGGGATATCACCCTGACCCTGCCGGAGAACCTGGCGGCCACTGTCCAGGCCGATCTTCGGATCAAGCGCAAGGTCGGAAGGGAATACCGGATCTACTCGGACTTCCCGCTCGTCGTCAAAACAGATGACCCGAAAAGAATTACCGGCTCCGGCGAGATCAACGGCGGCGGCTATCCGATCCGGCTGTCCACGGTGAACGGGGATATTTATATCAAGAAGATGAAGTGACGCCCCTCTCATCCCCCCAGCCCCCTTCCCTCCCCCGTTCGGAGGAGAGAAGGGGGAGCATCAGGGCCCATGGCCCTCGACGTCGGGGGAGGGCATGTGCTAAATCTCGATTCATAGCGCGGGAATTCATTCCCGCGCCCAAAAGGAGGCCGCCCATGAAGCCATGCGGGATGTTCTCCCCGTGGATTTTCGGAACACTCCTCTCCATCGCCGTCTCCGGGCATGCCTCCGGCGATTCGCACGCCGCCGTCTCTGGGGGCGCGGCGCAGGACTCGACCTTCAGGGAAAACCCGAAGGACCTTCTGGACCTTCAGAAGCTCACAAAACGTCTCGACCTCTCCCCGGCGCAGCAGGACTCCGCAGGGCAGGTGATCGACCGGATGCGGAACGCGCTGGAGACGTTCGCGTGGGACTACGCGAAACTGACCTGCGAGGCGTCCGTCTGGGGACAGGCCCCCCCGGCGTCTGAGACGTTGAAGACGCGGAAGCGGAAGGCCCTGGAGGAGATGGAAAACCTTCTGAAGCCCTTCGAGGAGACCCTCAACGAGGACCAGAAGTCCCGCCTGCGCGGCATGATTCAGAGTCTGCCCAGGCTTCTGAACTCCCCCCTTTCCGGGAAGACCCCCTTCCCCCACATCGACACGCGGCCCGTTTTTGACAAGAGGGGGCGCGGGGTGGAGGACCGGCGTCTGGTCCGCCGCACGACTTTCACCGATCCCCCTGCGCTCGACCCCTCGCAGACCTACGCCGATCTCCTGAAGGCGTGGACCACCCGGGCCTTCATCCGGGAGACCGCCGCCAAGGACCCCTTCACTGCCGCCTACCCCGACTGGGACGTTCGCCAGAACATGCCGGTCCTGAAGGACCTCCTCATCCGATCCCCCCTGATCGCCGCCGCCACCCTGATGTCCCCCGACCTCGTCGAGGCCGAGGTCCAGCACCTCCACCAGTACTACAACCCGGAGGGTCGGAGCATCGATTCTGTCCGTACGGCTTATCAGACCCAGAACCGCGTCGGAGAGACCCTCCTGATCCGGCTCAAGCTGGGCACGCCCTACGCCGCCCCGTTCCTGGCGCGGAAGAACTGGACGATCTTCATTGAGGATGACGACAAAGAGGCTTATGAGCCCGTCGCAGAACAGGCCCAGGAGGTGCGCCCCATCGAGGCGATTCCCGTGGAGATCCCCGGCAGGACCTATGAAGCGATCTATGGGGCTCATGATCCGAGGCGAGCGCCGGCCAGCGTCGACAAACGCGAGAAGATCTTCTGGGCGGACGATCCAGAGCGGATGATCTACGGCGGGAACGAGGCCCTGGTGAAACTCTTTTTCCCGGCCCGGAGGCGGGACGGGACGCCGGTCATCACGCCGGAGACACAGTTCCTGCGTCTGATCATTAAACCCTCGGAGGGAGAAGGCGACGGGATCGTGATGACGTGGACCTTCGGGCAGCCGAAAAAATTGTGAATGGACATGGGTGGCGTTCGGCATCTCTTCCCGCTCGTCGCGCTGGTCCTGGCCGGTTGCGGGTCTGACCCTGCGTCATCAGGCTCCCCCGGACAGGCGACCGTGAAGACGCTCTCCCTCCCCGGCGGCGCGAAGCTGGACATGGTCTGGATCGAGCCGGGGACCTTCACGATGGGGTCGCCGGGCTCAGAGCCGCTCCGGAGTCCTGACGAAGGCCCGCAGCACGGGGTGACGATCAGCAGGGGGTTCTACCTGGGCCGGTACGAGGTGACGCAGGGACAGTGGGAGAGCGTCATGAAGACGCGGCCCTGGTCGGGCCACGGAGAAGAGGCCGTGGAGGATTTGGACTGTCCGGCGGTCTACGTCTCGTGGGACGATGCTCAGGAATTCGCCCACAGGCTGAACGCAGCCGCAGGAGACTCCGTCTACCGGCTGCCCACGGAGGCCGAATGGGAGTATGCGTGCCGGGCCGGGACAGGGAGGCGATGGTCGTGCGGGGATGACGAGGCCCGGTTGAGGGAGTACGCCTGGTACTGGATGGGAAATTTCGGGGCCGCGCGCCTCCGGGAGGTGGGCCTCAAGTCTCCGAACCCCTGGGGTCTATATGACGTACATGGAAACGTGCGGGAGTGGGTGTACGACCGGTACTCGCCGGACTATTACGGCCATTCCCCCGGCGTGGACCCGATGGGCCCTGAGTCGGGCGCGGACCGGGTGACGCGCGGAGGCTACTGGCGGGACGAGGCCCGGTACGTGCGGTCCGCGAGCCGCCTGCATCACGCGCAGGACGACGGCGTCGCGCTCATCGGCTTCCGGTTGCTGAGCACAAGGCAACCTTAAAGCTTAGAGTCCGTACGGACGTACGGACTCTAAGGCAGGGGCGACTTCCCGGCACGTCCCTGTGACGCAGCGGGCGGTGTGACGATCTCCGCCGCCCGTTGCCCTGTCTTTTCGCCTATCCATAAACATCGGAAGGAGAAGCGCCGTGACCAAAAGATCTGTGCGATGGGGTCTCGACCTCGCGCTCCTGTGTCTGATATGTCTCGCACTGGTCGGTCCCACCGGGGCCGAAGACAACGCCTGGACAAGCCTGGGGCCTTATACGGCCTACGTGGTGGATGCGGTCGTGGCGGACCCGTCGAACCCTCAGACCGTCTACATCTCTTCCCTGAGTGGGGGGCTGTGGAAGAGTGTAGATGGAGGGACTACATTGACCTACGCCGGGAACGGCATGCCGCTCGGCGGCTACGTCCGGGACGTGGTGATCGACCCTACAGACCCCCGGACCATGTATGTGGGCCTGTTCGGAGGGGTGGGCAAGACCGTCGACGGCGGGGCCTCCTGGCAACAGGCCAACCAGGGCATGCCGGCGGATACCTACGTCTTTTTCCTCGTGATGGCCCCGTCCAATCCCCGGACGATTTTCGCGCACTCCTCAAAAGGGTTGTTCAAAAGTACAGACGCAGGGACCTCCTGGACGATGATCCACCCCGGCCAGGCGAACCCTATTTCCAAAGCGCTGGCGATAGATCCCGAGAATCCTCGCACTCTCTATTTTACAACTACGAAGACGGACCAGAGCGAGCAGGGGGTCTTCAAGAGCGCGGATGGCGGAACCTCCTGGACAGGCGTCAGCGCAGGCACACTCACCCGGGTCAGCGTCAATGCGCTTGCCATTGACCCGTCTCGCACGCAGACCGTTTACGCAGGAACCTCCGACGGGGTCTACAGGACGACGGTGGCGTCTCCTGGACCAGCTTCGGCGCCGGGCTGCCGTCGAAGTCTATTCTCGCCCTCGATCTCGACCCCTCCGCCCAGAAACTCTATGCGGGCGCAGACCCCGGCGGGGTTCTGGTGATCAGCACGGCAGGAGTGGGAGGCAGGCTCCTGGCCGACTTCGACGGCAGCGGGGCGGTCAACTTCGACGACTTCTTCATGTTCGCCGAGGCGTTCGGGAAGCCGGCGTCCGGGGCGTCCGCGAAGTTTGACCTAGACGGGAATGGCGCGATCAACCTGGACGACTTCTTCGTCTTCGCGGACCGGTTCGGGAAGAAGGCGCAGTAAGAGGTCGATCTCATCCGGGGACAAATCAAAAGGGGCGCGATTTCCGCGCCCCTTCATTTTGCCCCTTCGCCCCCCCGACCTATCGCTCCCGTGAGGTCGCGACCCTCCGCCCTGCTCAGGACAGGATTTTGCACTTTGCATTTTGCAATTACTTTTTCTTTATCGGGTACCGCTCATTCAGGTAGGCCCTCACCTTCTGGAAGTCCCGGGAGTCCTTCTTGAGGTTCTTCTTCGACAGCTCGGCGGTCAGCCCGTGCACGCGCTCGATCCGTTCCCGCGTGGGCGGATGCGTCGAGAAAATCTGGGCAAACCCCGAATCCCCCTCGTCGTGCATCGCCAGCAGTTTCTCGAAGAAGGTCGCCATCCCCCCCGGGTCGATCCCCGCATCGTACGTCTCCTGCACGGCATAGGCGTCCGCCTCCAGCTCGGCCTCCCGGCCGTACTTGAGGAGCGTCAGGCCCGCCCCCACGCCCGCGACCTGCGCGGCCAACTGGCGGCCGATGCTGGGGTTCTCGCCCGCCACGACGCCCAGAAGGGCTTCGAGTCCCAGCTGCTTGGTCAACTGCTTGGCCCCGTGCTGGCCCACCACGTGCCCGATCTCGTGCCCCATCACCCCTGCCAGCTCCGATTCGTTATCCGCCGTCTGGATCAGCGCCCGGTTGACGTAGAGGTAGCCGCCGGGCAGGGCGAAGGCGTTCACCTCGTCCGAGTCCACGACCTTGATGGTATAGGGGATGTCCGTCCGCTGCGAGTGCTGGGCCAGGAGCTGGCCCAGGTTCTCCACATAGGAGACCACCAGCGGGTCTCTGACCAGCTTGACCTCCTTCTCCACCTCCTGCGAGAACTGCTGCCCCATCTCCACCTCCTGCGGCGTGGAGATGAGGTTGATCTGGCTGATGGTGCTGCATCCGGCGGACATCAGC
Source organism: Candidatus Latescibacterota bacterium (assembly GCA_009694805.1). Taxonomy (GTDB): domain Bacteria; phylum Latescibacterota; class UBA2968; order SICM01; family SICM01; genus SICM01. The sequence goes on along the minus strand of SICM01000008.1, from coordinate 31,677 downwards.
AGCGTCAGAAGAATAGCGTTTATCGTTCGAGTCATAGGAATTCACTCCGGTTGAAAAGTTGTCTGTTGTCTGACGTCTCACGTCTCAGGTCTCACATCTGACATCTGTCGCTTCACCTCCAGGGCCTCCCGTCTCACCTTCTTCACCTTGAACGCCTCCTCCCGGCTCAGGAAATCCCCGATCAGCCGCAGGGCCTCGGCCACGGTCTCGTCGAAGCTCAGGTTGTCCACGATCGGCGCGCCGTGCTGCTCGGCCATGGAAAGTACGTAGTTCTGAATCTTCAGGATGGAATCCATGTTGGCCAGGTATTTGTGGACCGGCCGGGATACCGTGGCCTCCTGCCGGGAGATGAACCGGTGCTTGAACCGCTCCTCGTCGAGCGTGGAGACCATCAGCGTGAACACGTAGGCCTTGTTCCGGTAGGGCTCCAGGTCGATGAACCCGGGCACGACGTGGACCCCGTCCAGCACCATGCTCACATTCTCTTCGATGGCCCGGTCGATGATCGCCCGCGTCCCGACCGACACGCGGATGACCTGCTCCCGGAACCCCTCGATGACCGGGTCCGCGTTCATGGACAGCGGGGTCGTCAGCTGTTTCCATGCGTCGTAGGAGGAGGAGTGGATCGAGGGCAATAGCTCCAGGGAGAACATCAACCGCATGATCTGCCGGATGGAGTCCGTGGAGATCACCCGCGTGATGCCCAGCCGGTGGGCCATCTCGATCCCCAGCGAGGTCTTGCCCGCGCCCGTAGGCCCCCCGATCAGAATGATCAGCGGCCTGGCGATGTTCTCGAACTCCCGCCAGACCCGGTAACGCTCCGCGTAGACCTCGCCGTACTGTTCCCGGAGGACCTTCAGCGTCAGCAGGCGGACCTCCGACCGGGAGATGTTCCGGCGCTGCTTCTCGACCAACTGGCTCTCGATGTTCCGGGACACGTCGTAGGCCACGTTCGGCTCCAGGCCCGTGGCCTGAAGGGACTGCGTCAGGATCCCCTTGGAGAAGGGGGAGCTGGAGCCGTTCTGCTCCACGAAGATCGTGGAGGTCAGTTCATCCAGGAAGGCGTAATCGTTCCCGTACCGGTCCCCCAGCCGTTTCTCGACGGCCTGACGGACCACGGCCACGAGGTCCTTCTTGAGGATCGTCTCCCCGGCCCGGCCGACCAGGACGCGGTCCACGTCATTGGTCACGCGGCGGGCATCCGCCAGCTTCAGACCGCGCTGGATGAGGGTGTGGACGAGCACCCCGCGCAGGTAGGGGATGCGACGCTCGCCGTCCAGGATGTGGAGCGTGTGCATGAGATTGTAACCCCTCCCCCCGGCCCCTCCCCGAAACGGAGAGGGGAGAAGGTCTTCGGGGTAGAATATTTGCTCCCCTTCCCGCGTCGGGAAGGGGGCTGGGGGTTGGATCTGTCTATGCCACCGTACTTTCCAGCAACTCAAGCCGTCCGGCGTCCGCATCCAGACGGACGCGCGCGCCCAGCGGCAGGACCGCGCGTCTCCGCTGGTGCCCGTAGGGAAGCCCGCAGACCACGGGGACACCCAGGTCTGCCGTCCGGTCCGCCAGGACCTCCTCCATTGTCCAGTCCGCTCCCTCGTCGGGCTTCGCCCCCTCGAAGTGACCGAAGGCGACCCCGGCGACCCGCCCCAGGAGGCCCGTCTGCCGGAGGTGGGTGAGCATCCGGTCGATCCGGTAAGGGGCCTCGTCCACGTCTTCGAGCAGGAGGACCGCGCCGTCGAAGGCCGGCAGATGCGCCGTGCCCTGGAGGGCGCTCACTAGCGACAGACACCCTCCCAGCAACCGGCCCTCCGCTGCCCCGCCGGCCAGGGGCCTCAACCCTTCAAAAGGTCCGACGGCGCCGTCCCGCACCGCCCGCCACATCGCCGCCTCGGTGAACGCCTCCCGCTCCGGCCCCAGGTCCGCGCAGACCGTGATGCCAGAGGTGGTGATCAGACCCGCGTGGCGGTACAGGGCCAGTTGCAGGGCCGTGGTGTCGCTGAACCCCAGGAAGATCTTCGGGTTCCGCTGGATCAGATCGTAGTCCAGCAGGTCCAGGAGCCGGGTCGTGCCGTACCCCCCCCGCGCTGCGAAGATCGCCCGCACCTCAGGGGCCTCGAAGAACGCGTGCAGGTCCTCCGCGCGCGCCCCGTCTTCCCCGGCCATGTAGCGCTTCCGGTCGTAGACGTGCGCCCCGACCCGCACACCATAGCCCGCCCGTTCGAGGTACGCGAGGCCCGGCTGAAGCCTCTCCTTCTTGAACGCCCCAGCGGGGGCAACGATCCCGATGGTGTCGCCCGGACGCAGGCGCTCAGGTTTAAGCGCCATGGCGATTCTTCAACGCAGCCAGCAGTTTCTCGTGAATCCCCCCGAACCCCCCATTGCTCATGCAGACGATCAGGTCGCCCTTTTGAGCCTCCCCGGCCACCAGGTCCACCACGGCGTCGATGGAGGGGGGATGGGACACGGGTTTCCCCCGCGCCGCGATGTCCTGAATCACCTTCTCCATCTGGAGCCGCTGGCCCTCCGGGGCCTTGTCGGGCCGGAAGACCGGCGCGATGACCACCCGGTCCGCCGGGTCGAACGCCGGCGGATAGTCCTCCTGAAACGCGGCGCGCCGGGCCGTGGCCGTCGCCGGTTCGAACACCGCCCAGAGACGCCGGTCCGGGAAGCTCAGCCGCAGGCCCCGCAGGGTCTCCCGGACCTCCGTGGGGTGCTTGGCGAAGTCGTCGAACACCGTGACGTCCCCCACCACGCCCCGCACCGTCAGACGCCGGCGCACGCCCCTGAACGTCGAGAGCCCCTCCCGGACCTCGGAGGCCGTCAGGCCCAGGTGGGCGCAGACCGTCAGGGTCGCCAGGGCGTTCCGGACGTTGTGCTCCCCGCGCAGCGGGATCGAAAACCGCCCGACCTCCGCCCCGTCGCGCACGGCCGTGAAGCCCGTCTCGTCCGCCCCGAACCGGAGGTCGCGGGCCGTCCACGCCGCCCCGGGACCCAGCCCGAAGGTCTGGACCGGACAGAAGGCGCGGGGCGCCAGCGCCATCGCCCCCGGGTCGTCCGCGCAGACCGCCAGCAGGCCGTTCCTCGGGATGAGGTTGACCAGGCGGGCGAAGGCGACCTGGATCTCCTCCAGGTTCTCGTAGATGTCCGCGTGGTCGAACTCCACGGAGTTCACGACCACCACGTCCGGGAGGTAGTGGAGGAACTTGGGGCCCTTGTCGAAGAAGGCCGTGTCGTACTCGTCCCCCTCGCTCACGAACTGGGGGCCCGCCCCCACCCGGTAACCCTGCCCGAAGTTCTCCGGGATGCCCCCGATCATGAAGCCGGGGTCCCTCCCCGCCGCCGCCAGCGCCCACGCGAGCATGGACGACGTGGTTGTCTTCCCGTGCGTGCCCGTGATCACAACGGAGTTCTTCCCCCGGATGAAGAACTCCTTTAAGACCTCCGGGAGGGACGCATACCGGAGCTTCCGCTCCAGGACGGCCTCCGCCTCGGCATTGCCCCGGGAGATCGCGTTCCCGACCACCACCAGGTCCGGCAGGGGGTCCAGATGCGCCGGGTCGTAGCCGTCGTGCGCCGGGATCTCCTGCTCCTTCAGAAAGGCGCTCATCGGCGGATACACGCCCGCGTCCGAGCCTGCCACGCGATAGCCCCGGCCCTTGAGCATCCCGGCCAGTCCCGCCATCGCCGTGCCGCAGATGCCTATGAAATAGATATACCCGCCCGGCCGGATGCCTGCGATCACATTTTCTCCCTTTGTAAAATTAGGAAGATTATATGCAGAATGGGGAGGATTGTCAAGAGACAATCGCGCAAAAAAAGCGACGGTCCGGAGCCAAACGCTCACGTCCGTCGCTTTTTCTGTGGCTGACGATGTCCTGTGGTCTCAGGCGGTCGCGTCGATGCGCTTCCACACGCCCGGCCTGTTCATCAGGCCATGACGTCCAGGTTCTCTCCGACGCCCGTCTGGCCATTTGAAGCAGGGTTCAACTTCTGTTCCATGCTGACCTTCGCCATCTTGGTGGCCAGCTCGGTCTGCTTCTGCTGCGGGTTCTGGATCAGCGCCTTGACAAGCTGGGCCGACGCCTGATTGCCGACCGCTGAGGATCCGGTCATACGATGATCTCCTCTGAAGTGGCTGCATCTTGCGTTGCAGCCAGTTGTGCGTTATCCCCCTGTTTCTTAGCGATGAGGTCCATCTGTTTCTGACGGAAATCGTCCAGACCCTTCTGCGTCAGCGCATACGTCTTGTCGATGTTGTCCGAGATGGGGCCGCTGATGTCGGCGATGCCCTGAAGGATGTCGCGGGCGTCCCTGAACCCCTTGTCGATGGCCTCGCCGATCAGGGCCATGAACCCCTCTAACTGGCCCTTGTCGTCCTGATTCGCGTGATTCTTGGCGTAGACGCCCAGGAATCCGGTGGCGAAATCCACGATCCGCCTGGCCGTGGCCTCCGGAGAGGTGTCCAGATTCTGCTTTTCGACCTCCTGGATGTCGATGTCCACGCCCGCCTGCTTGAACGCCTCGTTGATCTTTTCGGCCAGGCGGTCCTTGAGGATCTTGTTGGCGTCGTCGATCGTCATGTGGGCCGACAGGTCGATCTGTACGGAATCCAGGGAGGTGGTCCTGCTCTGCCCGTCTCCGGAGGACTGGACGCTCGTGGCGCTGGCTGACAGGCTGAGCAGAACGGCGTCTCCGTAACGCGTCGTGCCCCCCTCTCCGCCTTCAGAAACACGAATGGAGGCGTAGCCCACTTCGAGCTTCGCCTGAGCGCTGGAGGTACTCTGGCCCTCCCCTTCGGACTTGGAGACCTCGACCGTCTGGGTGCGCCGCACAGCGGCATAGCGAGCCAGGAACAGATTCTGAGAGGACAGGTTCGTAGCGTTGACCGACATTTCGATTCTCCTCCGGGGGTGGAAGGATGGGATCGCCCGGAGGGCCTGGGATGGCAAGGTATTCCTTCTCATCATCGTCAAGGAAGGGCCGGGACTTGAGTGAAATCTCCGAAAAATCCCTCCACCCGCCCCGATCTCCCTTTTTTTCTTGACTTTACAGACATGATTGGTATATTGGGCTGTGTGTATGAGCCCCCTGGGAAACCTTCTGATTTATATTTAAATAGAAATAAATCAATATTTTATATTTTATATCTCCGACTCTTCGATCCGGCCTTGCGGTGTGATCTACGCCCCCGAAGGCTCTGAAAAGGACGTCGAAATGGGGAGTCGTGTCTATGTATCTTAGAGAAATTTATGCCACTTAAAGTAAGGAGGAGCCATGCCTAAAGAGATCAACGTGGGGCTGGTGGGCTACTCGTTCATGGGGAAGGCGCACAGCCACGCCTACCGGGACGTCGAGATGTTCTTCGACTCCGGCGCCGTGCCGGTGATGAAGGCCATCTGCGGTCGGAATGAGGTGGCCGTCGCGGCAGCGGCCAAGAAGTTCGGCTGGGAGGGCTACGAGACCTCCTGGAAAAAGCTGGTCGAGCGGGACGACATCGACCTGGTGGACATCTCCACCCCCGGAGACTCCCACCGGGACATCGCCGTGGCCGCGGCCGCGGCGGGCAAACACATCTTCTGCGAGAAGCCCCTGGCCAACACCCTGGCGGAGGCGCGGGAGATGCTGGATGCCGTGCAGAAGGCGAAGGTGAAGCACATGGTCGCCTTCAACTACCGGCGGGTGCCCGCCGTGGCCCTGGCCAGGCAGCTCATCGAGGAGGGGAGGATCGGGAAGATCTACCACTGGCGGGCCGTCTATCTCCAGGACTGGATCATGGACCCCAACTTCCCGCTCGTCTGGCGTCTGGTCAAGAAACAGGCCGGCTCGGGTCCTCACGGTGACCTGAACGCCCACATCATCGACCTGGCCCACTACCTGGTCGGAGACATCTCGGATGTCGTCGGCATGGACACCACCTTCATCAAGGAACGCCCCATGCCCGAGGGCATCGACGCCTCCCTCGGCGCCAGGGTGGGCGGGGGCCGGCGAAGGATGGGGCGCGTGACCGTGGATGACGCCACCCTGTTCCTCGCCCGGTTCAAGAACGGGGCCATCGGCTCATTCGAGGCCACGCGCTTCGCCGGGGGCCGGCGCAACCACAACCGGTTCGAGATCAACGGGAGCAAGGGGAGCCTCGCCTTCAACCTGGAGAAGATGAACGAACTCCAGTTCTACTCCCGCGACGACGAGCCCCACATGCAGGGGTTCCGGGAGATCGTCGTCAACGAGAAGGCCCACCCCTACATCGCGGCCTGGTGGCCGCCGGGGCATATCATCGGATGGGAGCACACGTTCGTTCACGAGGTTCACGACCTGCTGTCGTCCATCGTGAGGGGCAAACCGGTCCATCCCGACTTCGAGGACGGCGTGCGGGTCCAGGCCGTGCTGGAGGGGGTCAGCCTCTCGGCCCGCGAGAAGCGGTGGGTGAAGATATCGGAACTGTAGCGAAGGTGTGGCGAGGTGTAGGGGCGACCGGCCGGTCGCCCCTACTTGATCACTGTCTTGGAGGCTATCATGGCACGACCCATTACCCTGTTCACCGGCCAGTGGGCCGACCTGACGCTGGAGGCCCTGTGCCAGAAGGCGTCGAGCTGGGGCTACGACGGCCTGGAGCTGGCCTGCTGGGGGGATCACTTCGAGGTCCACAAGGCCCTGGAGAGCGACGCCTACTGCAAAGACCGGCACGACCTGCTGGCCAAGTACGGCCTGAAGGTCTGGTCCATCAGCAACCACCTGATCGGCCAGGCCGTCTGCGACCTGATCGACGAGCGCCATAAGGCGATCCTGCCGAAACAGATCTACGGGGACGGGAAGCCAGAGAAGGTGCGGGAGCGGGCCGCCCAGGAGATGAAGGCCACGGCTCAGGCGGCCAAGGCCCTCGGCGTGAAGGTGGTCAACGGCTTCACCGGGTCCTCCATCTGGCACCTGCTCTACTCCTTCCCGCCCGTGGCCCCCTCGGCCATCGACGCCGGCTTTGCGGACTTCGCGGACCGCTGGAACCCCATCCTGGACGAGTTCAAGGCGTGCAAGGTCCGGTTCGCCCTGGAGGTCCACCCCACGGAGATCGCCTTCGACATCGTCACCGCCGAGCGGGCCATCCGGGCCCTGAAGGGCCGGAGAGAGTTCGGGTTCAACTACGACCCCAGCCACCTCGGCTACCAGGGGGTCGACTACGTGCAGTTCATCCGGGAGTTCGGCGACCGCATCTACCACGCCCACATGAAGGATGTCTACTGGTCCTCCACGCCCCGGCGCAGCGGGGTGTTCGGCGGGCATCTCAACTTCGGGGATTCGCGCCGGTTCTGGGACTTCCGGTCCGTGGGCCGGGGGAGTATCAATTTCGAGGAGATCCTCCGGGCCCTCAACGGGGTCGGCTACAGGGGCCCCCTCTCCGTCGAGTGGGAGGACAGCGGCATGGACCGCGAGCACGGCGCGAAAGAGGCCTGCCAGTTCCTCAAGGGCGAAGAGTTTGAGCCGTCCGCCGTGGCCTTCGACGCGGCGTTTGAGAAGAAGTAAGAACAGGGGTCAGGGGTCAGGGGTCAGGAAAAGCAAAAACAGGGGCCAGGGATCTGAAAAAACAGAGATCCCTGGCCTTTGGTTTTTCCCGATCCCTGCTCTTATAACCCGGCGCTGGCCAGCTTCCACCAGGGGAACCCCGTCGTCGTGTAGCCCGTCACCCTGCCGTCCTTATCCCGGCGGAAGCGCATCACTTCCCCTGCCCCACGCCCCGAGGTCTCTATGAAGGCATCGGGATCGTCCGTGGACTCCAGCCTGACCGGCGGCGTCGGTTTGCCCGCAACCGGCGGCGACACGAGCAGAAGCGCCCCCCCCCGGCATTCGACGGACACCCGGGCGCCCAGCGTGCCCCAGACATACGCGCCCACGAATTCCTTCCACGCCTCCGGCGTCGGCATCGGCTTCTCCAGCGTGATGTCCCGGGGCCGCTCGTCCTCGGCCTTCGTGAGCGTCTCGATGAGGCGCGGGAGGACATTGGCCGAGTGGCCGTCGGCGTTGGTCAGGGCAATGAGGCCGAGGCGTCGCTCCGGGCAGAACAGGATCTGCGTCAGGAACCCGGGGAGGCCACCGCCGTGCCCCAGGTAGATATCCCTGCCGATGCGCTGCCCCCTCCAGGGCAGGCCGTAGCCCGCATTCCACCCCGGCTCCACGAACTGGGGGCGTTGCATCTCCTTCAGGGAACGCCCCGCCAGCGCCTGGGCCCCCTCCCGCCCGGGCGCATCCGTCCTGAGGTGAAGGGTGACCCATCGGGCCAGATCCGTCACGCAGGAATACAGGCCTCCGCCCGCCACCTTGCCGTTGAGCGGCGGATGGGGCGCTACGGAAGGGGCGTCCTCGTGGGGTCGGACCTGATAGCCGGTGGCCTCCGGGGGCGCAGGGCATCGTTCAGCTCGAAGGTGGTGGCGGTCATGCCGAGGGGTTCCAGGATCTGGGCGCGCACATACTTCGGTGTAGGGCCGGCCCGAGATCCGGGCCACCACCTCGCCCAGCAGGGCGAAGGCCAGGTTGGAGTACTTGAAGGCCGAGTCCTGTTCGAGGACGACCTCCACCTCGGGCAGCGCCGCCAGGAGTTCCTGCATCGCAGGAAAATTCAGGGTCTCCCAGTGATCGCCGGGAATCTCCCCCACCAGGCCCGAGTGGTGACAGAGCATCCGGCGCAGGGTCACCCCTTCGACGCTCCCTTTGCGGGCCCTGACCGCCGCGAATTCGGGGATGTGCTCGACGATGGGATCGTCGAGGTCCAGCCTCCCCTCGTCGCGGAGCTGGAAGATGGCGGTCCCCGTGAAGGTCTTGGTGATGGAGGCGACCCGGTAGAGCGTGTCCTCGTCAGCCCTGCGACCCGATGCCAGATCGGCGTACCCGAAGCCCCGCTTCCAGACCAACTCCCCGTCCCGCACGATGCCGATGGAGACCCCGACCAGGTGATGCTCGGCGAAGACCTCCCGGACCTGCCTCTCGATCCCTTCCGACACGGATTCGATCACGAAGTTTTTCATCGGTGGCTCCTCCAGTCTCTGGATTCACAAAGGTTGTTTTCAGCCCCTGATTCCGAAACGGTTCGTGGTGTCAATCCTTTTCAGTCGCGGCGCTGAATCGCTGTTCTGTCAATTGGCCCTTGACAAGGCTGATGCGGCGTGAGTACGTTATAGCATCACGTGCCGTGCGAGGGGTGGAGATTCTCGGTTCAGCGGAGTTCTCAGACGGATCGTTCAAAGGAGCATCCCATGTCACGCAAGAAGGTCATGGTCACGGGCGTCTACGGGCTGATCGGGGGCGCGGTCTACAGCCGACTGATCGCCCAGCCTGACCGGTACGATGTGTACGCGCTGGCGCGCCGCCGCCAGTCATCGGATCGCGTGCCGGAGGGTCAGGTTCTGCAGATCCCGGACGAGAAGTTCGTGCTGTCGGACCTGTCGGACCTGGACCAGGTGACCGGGGCGATGCGAGGGATGGACGTGGTCGTACACATGGCGGCGGACCCGAGCGGGCAGGGGGGCTGGGAGAGCGTTCTGAAGAGCAATATCATCGGGGCCTACAACGTCTTTGAGGGGGGCCGGCAGGCCGGCGTGAAGCGGGTCGTGTTTGCGAGCACGATCCAGGTCTCCCTGGGTTACGGGACCGAAGCCCCTTACAAAGCCATCCGACAGGGGCATTACGACGATGTCCCCGCCGATTTCCCGACCGTGACCCACGAATGGCCGACCCGCACGCTGAACATCTATTCAAGCAGCAAGGTGTGGGGGGAGGCGCTGGCCCGTACCTATGCGGACACACACGGGATGTCCTGCCTCTGCATCCGGATCGGGTGGGTAGTCGCCGAGGACCGCCCGCCGAGGCCCACGGCGCAGGATATCTGGTGCAGCCAGCGGGACATCGTGGCGCTGACGGAGTGCTGCATCAACGCGCCGGAGGGCGTCCGGTTCGACATCTTCTATGGGATGTCGGACAACCGGTGGCGCTGGGTGGACCTTGCGCACGCGCGGGAGATCGTGGGCTACGCGCCACGGGACCGGGCGGAGGATCGGCTGTCGTAATCCCCATTCCATATGGGCATAAAGACCGTTTCCGGGCCATCACCGGTCCATCCATTACAGGAGGGTATTGTCCATGATGAAACTCGGTTGCATGTCGCTCAGCTACAAGGACCAGTTCGCCTCCGGCCAGATGAACCTGCTCCAGTTTATCGACAAAGCCTATGAATTCAGGCTGGACGGGATCGACATCCATACGCGGGGGTTCGTCTCCGAAGACCCGGCCTACCTGCGGGACATTCGCATGCGCTGCCTGAAGCGGGGCCTGGCCATCTCCTACATCGGGGTCAGCAACAACTTCGGGAAGACGGGGACGGAACTCCGGCAGGAGGTGGAGGCCGTGAAGCACTGGACGGATGTGGCCGCGTTCATGGGCGTGCCCCTGGTCCGCATCTTTGCGGCGTGGATCCCGAAGGGGGAGCCGGAGGAGCAGGTCTGGGCCCGGATGATGCCCTGCATGCAGGAGGTCGCCGCGCACGCCTCGGAGAAGGGCGTGGTGCTGGGCCTGCACAACCACAACCACGGCTGCGTGACCCGCACCGGCAAGGAGGTCCGCCGGATCATCTCGGAGGTGAACAACCCTTACTTCTCGCACATCCTGGACACCGGGCAGTACGTGGGGTCTCCGGGGGCCTCCGGCGCGGACGGCAAAGAAGACCCCGCGATGGATTTCTACGGGAGCATCGCAGAGACCGCGCCCCTGGCCGTCCACGTGCGGGCGAAGGTCTACCGCATCCAGACCGGCGAGGAGGCCTGGCTGAACTATCCGAAGATCTTTGAGATCCTCAAAGGCGTGAACTACAACGGGTGGGTTTCCGTGGTCTACGAAGGGCAGCCTGCGGAGGCCGAGGAGACCGCCGTGCCCAAGGCCGTGCGCTACCTCAGGCGGTTCGTGCCGGGGAAAGAGTAGGCTTGCGTAGGGGCACGGCGCGCCGTGCCCCTCCTAAACCAAACCGGCCAGGATCCTGTCTTCAGCCGCATAGTCAAAATCCTGGGGGTCTATCTCCGGCGGGTTCTCCTGCTCCCACGCGATTGTCCGGCGCAGCGCCTCTTCCGGGGGCACCGGCTCCCGGTAGTCCAGCTCTTTCCGTATCCGGGCTGTGTCCACGATGATATCCTGATCGGTGTTGATGTCCTTCTTCATGGAGGCCGGCAGCCGGTCCCCCGGCACGGCCACCACCGCTCCCTTCCACCCCGCCACCTGCGCGATCTCCCGGACCCACTCCGCCTCGGTGAACGCCTCCATCTCCCCGACGTTGTAGACCCGGCCCGCCGCCCGCGCGTCCATCACCCCCAGCGCCACGGCCTCGGCCACGTTCTCCACGTACCCCCGCGTCCAGCGCCACCGGGCCACGCCCTCCTCCAGCAGGATCGCGGGTCGTCGGTCCTCCATCCGTTTCAGGTACCGGAACAGCCGGTGCTGGTAGTCCTCCGGCCCGTGGACCGCCGGGAGTCGGAGAATCGTGCCGGGCAGGTCCGGCGCGCCCATGACCGCGCGTTCGACCGGGATCTTGTCGTAGTCGCCCCCGAACGGGAAGAGGTTCTGGCGCAGCGGCGCGTCCTCCGTGAGCGGGACGGGGTCCACGGGTCCCGCCTCGGTGCGCCGGAGCACCCCGAACGCGCGGTACACGTCCCCGCTGCTCAAGACCACGGTCCGTTTCGCAAGGCCCCGGAACGTCTCCACGAAACTCCGGGCGTCCTCCTCGGAGAAGGAGATCGTGTTCACCACGACCTCCGGCGCAAACCGTTTGAACTTGCGTCTGAAGTCCGCGATGCGCTTCCGGTCGCCCAGGATGTGCTGGACCCCGTCCGGCAGCTCGGCCCCGGTCTGCCCCCGGTGAAACAGGGCGACCTCGCAGCCCCTTTCGTGCAACCGCCGGACGATGGCCGGGCCGATGAAACTCGTCCCGCCGATGATCAAAACTCGCAACTCTTGTCTCCCTTTTAGACCATCAAATCGCCGCCGTTGATGTCCAGCGCCGCGCCGGTGATGTAGGCCGCCCGGTCGGAGCAGAGGAAGGCGACCAGCTCGGCCACCTCCTCCGGGCGTCCGAGGCGGGAGATCGGGAAGCGCTCCGCGTACGCGCGGGTGCGCTCGTCGCTCACCGTGGACCGGACCATCTCCGTGTCGATCAGCCCCGGGCAGACCGCGTTGACCGTGATCCCATAGCCCGCGAATGTCTTGGCCATGTGGCGCGTGAGGCCCAGGACGCCGGCCTTGGCCGCCGTGTAGTGCGCTCCGCCCAGCGTGCTCACGTTCTTCCCGGCCGTGGACGAGAAGTTGACGATTCTCCCCCAGCCCGCCGCCTGCATGGACGGGAGGACGGCCTGGGAGCAGAGAAAGGTCCCCTTCAGGTTGACCCCCACCACCAGGTCCCACTCCGCCTCCGGGATGTCCAGAAACGTCGTGGGCCGCAGGATGCCCGCGTTGTTCACCAGGATGTGTACGGCCCCGAACTGTTCCACGGCCTGCGCGGCCATACGCCGGACGTCATCGGCCCCGGTCACGTCCGCCGGGAGGGCAATCGCTTCTGCCCCGGAGGCCCTGAGTTCCAAAGCTGTCCGCTCCGCGTCCTCGTTGTTCAGGTCGTTGACCGCTACCCGCGCCCCGCGCTCGGCCAGGACGAAGGCCACGGCCCGTCCCATTCCCCGCCCTGCGCCGGTGACCAGGGCCGTGCGGCCCTGAAGAGATTCTGAGATGGACATGATAAGACACCTTTTTCAAAAAAACCTGGGCAGATACTCCCGGTTCCCCTCCAGCAACGCCTCCAGCATGGGCCGGGCAATGTCTATGTCCAGCACCCTCGGGTCGTCGATCAGCGCCTGAAGCGCCTTTTTTCGGTCCCCCTCCAGGGCTGCGTCGATGGCCAGTTCCTGCCGTACCAGGTGAGGCTCCACAATCGCCCGGAGCACCGGCGGCAGCGGCCCGGCCGCCAGGGGGTGACACCCCGCCGTGTCGTAGAGACACAGCGTCTCCACCACCGCCCCCTCCGGCAGGTTGGAGACCTGGCCGATGTTGGGGGCGTTGACCGAGTCCTTCAGCCGCGTCCCTCCCTCCAGGGCCTCCACGATCCCCACCACGTTGTCCGAGGTGGGTGGGAACGCCAGCGGGGTCTTCCCCGACGCCATCTCCTCGATCCGCTTGGCCGCCGCCTCCCGCCCTTGCTCCCGGTCCGGGACCGTCGTCAGGCGGATGCCGTAGCGGGCGATCGTCTCCCGGTCCTTCAGAAAGTGCGGGAAGAACTCCGTGATATGCCGGTCGCTGATCCCCGGCATGTACCCCAGCTCCCGCCAGAGCCGGAACGCCGCGCGGTTCCCCCCCTCCCCTGCGAACGGGCTGTCCTTCGGGACCTGATCCACAGGCGTGGCCAGCCACGCATCGACCCCCTTCTCTATCAGGACCTCTCCCGCGTCCCGTCCCCGTACCTTCAGCTCCAGCAGCCAGGGGCAGTGGTCGATTCCCGCCGTCACGTAGTCCGCCTCCTCCGGCCCCTCGGCCCCGGCCAGGCGGGCCAGGTGGTGGGCGTGGTGGTCCACGCCGTGGCACAGCCCCAGTGCCCGGATGGACGTCTCCCGGTTCACGACGCGGGTGAGCGACGTCAGTGGGTTGGACACGTTCAGCATCAGCGCCCCGGGCCGACAGCGCTGTTCCATCTGCCGCGCCAGGTCCACGAACACCGGGACGTTCCGGAGGGTTCGGGCCAGCCCGCCCGGCCCCACCGTGTCCCCCACCGGCTGGAAGATCCCGTAGCGTTCGGGGGTCTCCAGGTCCACCCGCATGGCCTTCAGCCCGCCCGTAGTGATGGATACCATCACGTAGCCCGCCCCGTCCAGGCCCGTCGCCAGGTCCGTCGTCGTCGTGACCCGGCACTTGGAATCTGTCTCCCCGAAATAGCGCCGCGCCAGGTGTTCCATGACCTTCAGCGGCGCCGGGTTCAGGTCGATCAGGCAGAGCTCCGATCCGCTCAGGTACGACGACCGGGCCAGGTCTGCGATCAGTTTGGGTGTCCAGGTGTAGCTCCCGCCCCCCACCAGGGCGATCTTCACGTTGCGTGTTGGCATGATGTCTCCTTAGGGTTTGAATAATATCCCATACCCACCTCCCCGCCATACCGCATTCCCACTTTTCTTGCTCGTGCAAGAAAAGTGGGCAAAAGAAACACGCCCCCTCAAACCGCCCCCCCTAACGCTGCGCTCGCTCGCGTTCCGCTGCCCTGGGGGAGGCTTTGGCGCGCCGTACTCTGTCCAGTGGTGTAATCGGGGTCCAGTGGCAGTCCGGGCCCCTTCCACCCAAAGAAGGACCCCTCACCCTACCACCCATTCCGACAGCTTTCGCTGTCGGCCCCCGCGCCGCTTCGCGTCGCTCGTACCCCACCTTGCCTGAACGGACGCTCTGCTTGAAAGCCGGGACGGCGCGCCTTCTTTTGATCTGTGCTTCTTCTCCCCTCTCCGTGTCGGAGAGGGGACGGGGGTGAGGGCCGTTGTCTGTTGTCTGCCTTCTGCCTTCTGCCTACTTCTTCTCCACCTTTAGATGTCTCTCAAACCACCCCAGCACGCGGTCCAGCAGGTCCCTCTGGTGGTTGCGCTCCAGGATCGGATGCCCCTCGCGGGGGTAGGCGACCAGCTCCGTCTCCACGCCCTGCTCCCGGAGGCCGCGATAGAACTCGTAGGCCTGGGACACGGGGACACAGGTGTCGCTCTGCCCGTGCAGGATCAGGGTCGGCGTCCGGGCCTTGCGGATGTGGGTGATCGGCGAGCGTTGCGTCTGGAGCGTCCCCTCGTAGGGGCTGGCCCGGTAAAAGAGCGTGTCCCAGGTCGGGATCTCCGTCGTGCCGTGAAAGCTCAGCCAGTTCGAGATGCCCGCCCCCATCACCGCGGCCCGGAACCGCGTCGTCTGGGTGACGGCCCACGCAGTCAGATACCCCCCGTAGCTCCACCCCCCCACGCCGAGGCGGTCGGGGTCCGCGATGCCCGCCTGCACGAGGTGATCCACCCCGGCGAGGATGTCCTCATAATCCAGCCCCCCCATGTCCCCCAGGTTGGCCTCCGTGAAGCGCACGCCCCAGCCGAAGCTCCCGCGCGGGTTGGGGAGCAGGACCGCGAACCCCCTGGCCGACAGCAGGTGCGCCCAGTCGTTCCAGGCCGCGTGGAAGCGCCAGGGCCACACGGATGCCGGCCCGCCGTGGATCTGCACCACCGTGGGGTAGCGCCTCCCCGCCTCGAACCCCGCTGGCCTGAACAGCAGGCCGGGGATGTCCAGGCCGTCCGTCCCCTTCCAGGAGATCGCCTCCACCTCTCCGAGCGCCACCCCCTTCAACTGCGGGTTCAGGTCCGTCAGCCTCCGCCAGGGGCCGTCGAACGGCCCGGCCCAGACGTCCCTCGGGCGGGTCACGTCCTCCCGCGCTGCGGCGAAGGCCCGCCGCGCCCGGTCCAGGCTGAACCGGGGCTGCCCGCGCTCCGCCAGGACCATCCGCTCGGTCGTGAGGGTTCGGGCCACACCGTCCGCGACGGATAGCCGACCCACCGCCGAGCCTCCGTTCTCGTGGGCCACGTAGAGGATCTCGCGCCCGTCGGGGGACCAGTCGATGCACGTGACGTTCCGGGGGTGCCCCTCCGTCAGGCAGCGCGGGATCCCTCCGGAGGCGGGCGCGAGGTACACGTCCCCCCCCACGATGCCCGCGTCGCTCCAGGTACAGGAGAGAAAGGCGATCTGATGCCCGTCCGGCGACCAGGCCGGCGCGCCGATCTGCCGGGGGTACATCCTGCAGACCGTCTCCGCCGGGCCGCCCGTGGCCGGGACCACGCCGAGCCAGGCCGTGAACCAGGCGTCGCTGTGCGGCGTGTCGCAGGCCACCAGCGCAAACCGATCTCCGTCCGGGGACCACGCGAACTCGTGGACGTGGACCTCGCCGGGGGTGACGAGGGTCATCCGCCGGTCCGCCACGTCCAGGGTCCAGAGCCGCGTGGGCTTGAGGTCCCGGTCCAGCACCAGGGGGTCGTCCCTCTCCTTCTCCCGTTGCTCCTCCGCCTCGGTCCTGGGGTCGGTCATCAAAAAGGCGATCCGCCCCCCGTCCGGCGACCAGGCCGGGTCCGACACCTCCCCCTTGGCCGAGGTCAGGGGCACGGCCTCCCCCCCGGACGCGGGGATCAGGTGGATCTGAAACTTCCCCGCCTCCGCCCGGTCCGACAGAAAGGCCAGGGCCTTCCCGTCCGGCGACCAGCGGGGCGTCCTGTCCGTGCGGGGTCCCTGCGTGAATGGCATCGGCTCTCCCCCCGAGGCAGGGACCGTCCAGAGGACGCTTTTGGGCTTCCTGGCGTCCGTGATGTTGGCATCCCCCACCACGAAGGCCACGCGGTCTCCGTCGGGCGAAATCTGAACCTCCGAGACCACCTTCAGCGTGAGGATGTCTTCAGGCGTCAGAACACGGGATGGCACGGGGACCTCCCTTCACGGATCACTGATCTTGGACCAGTCGAACACCACGCCCATGTACTCCTCCTTCTTGTGCGCCAGGCCGTGATACGCCTCCTGGCACTGCGCCGGGCTCAACAGGTGGGACAACAACGGCCCGGTCTGGAGGCGGCCCTGCTGGATCCAGCCGAGGATCTCCCGGTAGTTCCGGGTGATCGAGACCTTCAGGGCGTCGTTCTCGGGCGTCGAGTAGAGCCACTCCAGCGCCCCGATCATCCGCAGGCCCTGGAGGTGGATTCGGCTCAGCATCGGCGTGACGTCCATCGTGTGCCGGGCGCGGGGGCTGCCCAGCAGGATGATCTCCCCGTGCCGGCGCAGCAGGTCCACGCCCTGCGCGATCAGGTCCGACCGGCCGATCGCCTCCACGACCCCATCCGCCCCCTTCCCGCCCGTGGCGTCCAGAACCGCCTGTTTGAGATTCGTCGTAGTGGGGTTGACCACGCAGGAGATGCCGCACTGCCGGGCGATCTCCAGTCGCTTCTCCGCGACGTCCACCCCGATGACCGAGGCCCCTGCGATCTGGAACAACTGGGCCGCGAAATTTCCTACCAGCCCCTGGCCGATCACCACGACCACGTTCCCGGCCGTGACGCTGGAGCTTCTCAGGGACGTGATGGCCACGCCCGCCATGCGCGCGAACACCGCCTGGCAGGGGTCCAGCCCTGCCGGGACCTTCACGCAGAACCGGTCCAGGCTCCACTTGACGTAAGTCGCGTGGTTGGCGAAGCTCAGGAGGCAGTCGCCCGGCTTCACCTCCGTCACCTTCGCGCCAGTCCCGACCACCTCGCCCAGATTGCCGTAGCCCGTGTTGCGGGGGTATTCCAGCGGCGCGGTCCGGCCCGGATGCTCCTCTTCGAGGCCGGTGTAGTGCGCCCCTTCCGTGCCCGCGCTTACCACCGAGTGGCGCGTCCGGATGAGCGCCTCGCGGTCCCCCAGGGTCTCATCCAGTTCATCCTCCACCAGCGCCGCCTCACCCGGCTGCATGAAACGAATCCGTTTGATCTTCACAGAGACCTCCGTGTCATCATTTTGTCGTGAGATTCCGGTTCATCTCGGTCAGGGACAGCCCCGGCGTGGTGAGATACCTTTCAAAGTTCGATTTGAGGGCGGGCCATTCCTCGTCGAGGATCGAAAACCAGGCCGTATCCCGATTCCGGCCCTTCACGATCATATGTTTACGAAACGTGCCTTCATGCTGAAACCCCATCCTCAGCGCCGCCCGCTTGCTCGCCTCATTCTGGTTATCGCACTTCCACTCCACCCGCCGGTAGTGCAACGTATCGAACAGATACCGCAGGAACAGAAAGGTCACCTCGGTGTTCACCCTGGTCTTTTGAGACAGCGGACTGTACCAGATGTGCCCCAGCTCGGCCCGGCCCATATCGGGCACAATATTCAGAATGGAGATCATGCCCGCCTTTCGGCGCAGGTCACGGCTGTACACGCTGTAAAAAAGGGGGTCCTGGCTGTCTTTGAGGGAGGTCAGCCACCTGTGCATGGCGTCCCTGTCTGGAAAGGGGCCATACCCCATGTAGGTCCACAGGCGTTCAAATTCTTCCTTCCGGTGAGACACATCATACAGATCGTCGATGTCCGCATCGGGGTTGAGCCGTGAGACCGTCACGTGTTGCCCCTGAAATCCGGGGACGCTCGGCCTGGACCAGCTCCTGGACACGAATTCCTCAGGCATGGTTCCTCCCTTCATCGCCACAGAACCGCCGTGCGCCTCCCATATGTGATGAAATCGCCTAAAATCGCCCCACCTCCTCCATCGCGATCCGCTCCCACGCCCACAGCCGTTGAGGCTCGTTCCGGACCGTGCTGATGTCCTTCATGATCACCTCCACGACGCACCCCCGCGTCTTCTCCAGCGCCTCCCGGAGGTCCCGGCGGGCCTGCCCCGGGTTCCAGGGGTCCACGGCAAAGACCGCCGGGTTCGGCTTGTGCGACAGCACGTACCGGTCGCCCGCCTTTTCCGCCGCCTGCTCCAGGTCCGCCCACGGGCTCATGGAGACCTTGCGGAGATTGGGGACCCTCTTGAGGACATCCAGCTTGAGGTGCAGCGGCTCGCAGCAGCCGTAGTAGTTCAGGCCGAACCGCTCCAGCCACCGCCTTTCGTACCGCAGGGCGAACGCCTCGTGCATCTCCGGCGACACCTCGGAGAAGATCTGTGCCGTGGCGCACCCCCACTGGTCCGACGACCGGACGCGCTGAGGGTCAAAATCCGGCCGGGGCAGCTCATCCGTGTATCCGAGCCCTCCCGACCCCACCCGGTAGTTTCCCTCCGTCACCGACAGGACGTTCAGCGCCTCCCACTGGTCGAGCCGGGCCAGGTAGGCCCTCACCAGACGGTCCATCGCCCGATGGACGAGTTCGGGCCGCAGGGCCAGGTCCGTCAGCGCCTCCTGGACCCCCCACCATCTGACCAGCTCGTCCCACGGCGCGAACCACCGGTGGACGATGCCGCACATCTCCACGACCAGAAGGTCGCCGAAGAGGTCCGCGAGCGTCTCGTAGGTCCTCTCGCTGGCCTCCGCGTGGTGCGTGATCACCGGCGTCCGGATCTTCTCCAGGTCCTTCTCCTCCCGGATCTGGGGGTGAAACTCCCTGGATACGATCCCCCCCCGCTCGTCCTGGCGGATGATCCGGGCCTCCTCCTCGATGCCGAAGCCCGTGTCGTGAAGGGCGAGCGGCGCGTGGAACCTCGCCTCCACCACCGCGTCCCCGGGCATGTGTTCCCACTGATAGATCGTCCGGCGCAACGTCTGCTCGGTCTGTCGGCAGAACGCATCCGAGGACTGAAGTTCGAGTTCCCCGTCCACGTCCATCTCGTGCCACGGGACCTCGTTGATCCAGACCAGGGGCCGGCCCTTCCGAAGCCCGTTGAGACGTCTCCACTCCGCCGTCTTCTCCCGGTGAACGGGGAGCGCGGCAATCTCGGCGACCCTCCCGGCCAGCCGTCGCAGGATCGCCCGGTCCTTCCCGGAGACCTCCATGTCGCCCCCTCCCCTATCTCCCTCTTCAACCCGCGACCTCAGGCGCACAGCGCCCGATAGAGCGCCCGGTAGTAGTTCATCACCCGCTCCGGGTCCGGGCTGCCGGGGATCTCGGCCAGGCAGTAGCCCCCGTAGCCGTGCCCCTTCAGCAGGGAGAACAGCTCCCGCCAGGGATAGGCCGTGTGCAGTTCGTTGATGTGGACGAGGGCGATCCTGTTCTTTAACAGGTCAAAATTCTGTTGTACGGAGCCTTCCACCACGTCCTGCGCGTTGGAGTTCCAGCAGACGAACACGTTGTCGTGGTCCGCCACATCCATCATCCCCCGGATGTGCGCCGGCTGGCACGTCTCCCGGCCGTGTACCTCCAGCCGGACCTGCACCCCGTAGTCCTTCGCGAACGCCCCGCACTCCCGCAGCGCCTTCCCGATCTGCTCGATCGTCTGCTCGCGCGGCACGCCCTCCGGGAAGCCGTTGGGCCGGACCTTCACCCCCGGCGCGCCCACGTCGTGGGCCAGTTTCACATATTCCTTCGTCCCCTCCACATTCTGCCGGAGGACCGCCGGGTCCGCTGCGTGATACTCGAACGTGCTCCCCAGCCCTGCGATCCGCACCGGCGAGTCCCCGAACCGCTTCCGCACCTCCTGTCGCTCCGCCGCGCTCAGGCCCACCTCCACGCCGTGCGCGTGCGTCGTGCGGAGTTCCACCCCTTCGAACCCCGTGGCCCTGCACTTCTCGATGAGGGTGGGAACGTCCCAGTCCTTCGCCATGTTGTAGGTGACCAGTCCGAGTTTCACAGCCAGATCCTCCTTTATCCCAGTTTCACGCCGTTCTTCCGGGCGATGTATTCCAGGTGGTGCTTCGCCAGAATGGTCTCATCGTCGTTCTTGATATGCTCGATGATCAGGAGCGGGTCCCCGGACAGGCCGTCCAGCCGGCGCAGGACCGTGTCATAGTCCAGAACCCCCTTTCCGACCTGCTCCTCGTCCACGTGAAAGATGGATTGACGCCAGGGCGCTCCCCAGTCGCTCACGGCGTAGATCGCCACATCCTTGGCGTGCATGGCCGCGATGTCGTCCCCCAGCGCATCGAACATCCCGTTGAGGAACCCGGCCATGTCAAAGTACGCATCGATCGTGGCGAGGTTGACCGGGTCGAGCAGGATCTTCACCCTCGGCGAGCCCACCTCGTCCACCAGCCGCCGCATCCGCTCGACCGAGTGGAGCGGGCCGGTGATCATGGGGTGCGCGGCCAGGTTGACGCCGCAGGACGCCGCCTCTTTATCCAGCTCCCTGACCGACTGGACGAACCGTTGCCACGTCTCCTCGCTCCGGTTGTCCCGGTGAAGCCACAGCTTCGAGTCCGGGGGGTTGCAGTTCCCCGGCGCAAAACCGCAACAGAGCGCCCCCAGAATGCCGGCGTACCGGATCTCCTTCTTACACTGCGCCAGGGCATCGGACCTGACCCGGTCGTCCGGGTGGGCCAGCGGGCAGTACTTGCCTACTTCACCCACCTGGATCTGCCGCTCGTCCAGGAACCGACGGATCGTCTCGACCTGTTTCTCTGTCCAGTTCAGGTTCACGCCGGTCCGGAGCGTCCGGGTCCCCACCATGTCGACGAACGCCGCGAGCCGCTCCAGATCGCTCTGCTCAGGACTTAAACCGACCTGCACCACCAGCCTGATCATCTTCCGTCTCCTGTATTCTGCTTTTATCCCGCCTCCGGCATCCACCCATCCCGCAGGTAGCCTGCCTCCTTCGCCACATCCAGGAACCTCGTCCGGAACGCCTCCATCGGGACCCGGTTCCCGCAGGCGTCCCTCGGCGAGATGAAACGCAGTGGCCTTGGCGCGAGGCAGGGGAGGAGGTCCACCAGGTCGAACCGTCGGAGCAGCCCCCAGGCCACCTCCCGCATCCCGAACGTCCGCGTGTAGTACCGGGTCTCCGCCACCTCCCGGTACGAATAAAACGCATCCTCCACGGTCACATCCGACCATCCGTCGTCCAGCGCCCCGGCCAGGTAGGCCAGCAGCCCGCCGAACCCGATGCCGTGGACGCCGATCGGTCCGCCATCCGCCCGCCCCTTCAGATAGTCCAGCCCCCGCAGCACATCGAAGACCCGCAGGCCGAGCGTGGAGACCCCGAGCATCAACGCGTCGCAGCCCAGCTTGTACTCCGTGCCGTAGTTGTCCTTGAGCCCGCGCGGGTTGACCGGCCGCGCCTCCACGGCCCCGATGCCGCGCGGGTCAAACACGAAGACGCGGCGACCCTCCCGCAGCAGCCCTTCCAGGAAGTTCCGCTGCTCCGGGATCGCGTTCGTCCCCCGCTCGAACAGGACCAGGTCCGTGCGCGTCGCCGACGCCGCCGTGCGGGGGTGGATCATCGCCCCGGTGACCACGATGTCCGGCGCGCTGAAGAAGAAGACCTGCTCCACCGGGTAGCCCTCCACGACCTCCTCCCGGATGAGGCGCGGATGGATCGGGGCGCTGCGTAACTCGTCCGCGATGCCGAGGGTGTTCAGCAGGGTGATCCGCATATCCGCCCGGTGGGCGTCATAACCCGCCTGATGCCTCAATGGGGGCCGTTTCGGGGTGTCCCTTTCGATCCGGGCCCTGTTCAGATCGAACACCGTCCGGCTCCCCCGGTACGCGTCCAGCACCTGGCCCTTCGGCGTGCAGTTCAGCTCCGCAGGCGGCAGGGTCTCCGGCTTTCCGGTCCTGAAATTTCCCGGCTCCCCCATCAGGTGCCTTCGGAACCAGTTCACGGTGGCCTCCCGCAGGAACGGGGAGTAGGCGTGCCGGGTGGGCGCGACGTGGAGGTCCACCCGCTCCTCCACCCCGGACGATTCACCGGATCGTCTCCCCCCCTCCCTGCCGTACAGTCCGTACACCGCCTTCGCCCGCCGAACGGCCTCCATCGCCCCCTCGATCGGGAAGAAGTCGTAGGCCGCCGCGCCCACCAGAACCGGCTTCGGGGCCATCGCCGTCAGAAAGTCGTCGTGGTCCGGCCCGAACGCCATGCACCCCCGGACGATCTGCTCCGCGTCCTGGGCCTGTCCCGTCTTCAGGTAGCTCTCCAGCGTCATCACGAACGTGCAGGGCGCGGCCGCGGCGAACCGGGGCTCGGACATCATCAGGAGGCACGCCTGCGTGCCCCCGCCGGAGTTCCCGGTCAGCCCGATCCGGGAGGCGTCCACCTCCGGCCGCGTCGTCAGGTAGTCCACGCCCCGGATGCCGTCGTGGATGAACTGCCGGCCCACGCTCGCCCCGGCGAGCATGTACGGAATCCCAGCGTAGGTGTGCTCCACCGTGCACCCGCCGACGATCCGCTGCCCCGTCTCCGGGTCGAAGTACTGAAACCGCTCCCCCTGCCCCGGCGGGTCCACGGCCAGCACCACGAACCCGTTCTCCGCCAGGTCCACGGCCACGGCCTGGTAGACCGGATACGCCTTCCCCTCCTCGCTGTGCCCGCACACGAACAGCACCCCGGGCCGGGGCCTCTCGATCTCCTTCGGGACGTAGAGCGCCGCGGTGACGTAGAACTCCGGCAGGCTCTCGTAGACGATCTTCTCGACGACGTAGCGCCCCCGGTCGATCTTCCCCGTGCAGACCGGGTTGAGCGGCGTCCGTTCCTCCGGGAGGCCGCCCATCGCCTCCAGGAAGGACGCCCGGATGCGCCCCCGGCGAGCCTCGAACTCGGCGACCGACTTCAGGGCCGCCCGCTCGGCCTCCTGCTGGCGGAAGTGCGCCTCGGCCCGCCGCCGCAGGTCGTGGACGACCTGGTCCGAGGCGTCGTGGTAGCCGTTGACGTGCGAAGAGAAGGGGAGCATGGAGAAGCCCTTTAAAAAAGAGTGTCAAGTGTCAAGTGTCAAGTGTAAGGGTTTACGTGGCACTTGGAACGTGGAAACGTGGCACTATTTTTACGTGGCACTTGGAACTCTTATTCCTTCAGCCTGGTGAACACCTCATACGCATTGCCCCGCATGATCCGCTCCGCCGTGGCCAGGGCCTCCCGCTCCGTCATCCACCCCTCGTCCACCAGCTCGGTGAGCGCCTGCGCGATCCCCATCCGGGCGATCTTGCTGTGGCCGTAGACCGTCTCGGCCGTGACGTAGTCCCCCCCGAACGTGAACAGCTTCGACGCCGGGGCCGTGGTCAGAAATTCCTTCAGGAACCGGACCGAGGCCACGGGGCTGATGATCCAGGCCCAGCAGAGGTCGATGTAGGCGTTCGTGTACCCCTTCCCCAGGGCGATGAACTCGTCCTGGTAGGGATAGCCGATATGCATCAGCACGAATTTCGTCTTCGGGAAGTCCCGCAGGATGGGACAGAGGTCCCCCGCGTTCTGCCGGAGACGTTCCAGGGGCATGCTGTTGGCCCCGGCGTAGTAGCCCGTGTGGAGCTTGACCGGCAGGTCGTAGTCCGTGGCCTTCTGCACGCAGTACCGGAACAGATGGTCCTGCACGGCCTTCATCTCGCCCTCGGAGAGCTTCTCCCCTTTCGCGTGGCGCGCAAACAGCGGCGCGGCGGCCTCCTTGGGGATGTTCTCGTAGTTCAGCCGCCGGCTGTAGGCGCTCTGGTTCTTGACCGCCACGGCCTTCGCCCCGTACCGGTCGAAGTACCAGTCTATGATCCCGTGCCACTGGTCGAGCGTCTCCGCCGGGAGCCCGCTCTCCGCCGACAGCTTCGGGAGGTCCAGCCCCGTGCTCATGGCCACGAAACTGAGATCCTGATACAGCAGCGTCGGATACTCCGTCTCCATGAACAGCGGCCCCTCCAGGGAGTTCACCTGACAGGATTCGACGTTGGACCGGCGGCGGATGATCTCCTCGTAAAATCCCTTTTGCACCCCGGACCGCATCTTCTCCGTGATCCGTCCGACCGAGGTCGCGTCCACCCGGTCCTCGTCGAAGAGGCCCCGGATGGTGTGGAGCACGGCCTGGAAGTAGCCGGTGTTTCTGCATCGGTCGAAGTAAGGCTCGAAGATGCGCCACTTCTCCTCGGCATCCGCCTCCATCGAGAAGAGCCGGGCATTCTCCTGCGGCGTCATCCCGGCGGAGGTCAGGTCGCTCAGGGAGTAGTGGTAGAACAGGTAGGCCCAGTCGTCGCACGGCAGCCGCCCGCCGGGCTTCGGCCCGGCCAGACGGATGGACTCCTCGATCAGGTGTTCGTGGGTGTCGATCAGCGGCGTGGTGTAGACCTTCTCGCGGATCGTCTGGTTGATGGGCATGGGAAAACCTTTCGAAATCGTAGGGGCACGGCGACGCCGTGCCCCTACCCATCAGTTGTAGTTATCGTTCCCCTTATAGATGAACTGGCCGCGCGCCAGATGCACCTTCGGGCTCGGTGTCTCGGCCAGTTCGTCCACGCTGTGATAGCCGGCCGTCATGCTGATCCGGGTCTCGCTCGTGGTGTTCTGCCCGGCCCCGTGGAGGATCATGCTGTCGATGACCAGCAGGCCCCCGGCGGGCATCGGCACCGGCACGGTCTGATCGAGGATGCCCGACTGCTGGACCCAATCTTCCTTGACGATGTTGTAGAGACCGTCGCTCCAGGGGAGGACGTGGGTGCCCGGGATGACCTGCGTACACCCCTTCTCCAGCGTCGATTCCTCCAGGTAGAAGAGGACGGTCACGATATCCCGGGTCCACTGCAACATGTCCCGGTGCAGCTTGTCAGAGTTGACCGACGCCGTGCGGAGCGTGGCGTGGTTGTGGCGGTTCTTGATCATCACGATGTTCGGCCCCAGCAGGGACTCCAGAGGGTCCAGGACCGTCGGGCCGGTCAGGACCTCCTGGAAGACCGGGTCCCGGTCGAGGAGGTTTGAGAGCCGCACCACCCGCCCCTCGCGGTCTCGCACGACCGGCTCGACCTCGGCCTGGATGTCCTTCCAGATCGCCTCCTTCAGTCTGCCCACGGTCTCCTCGGGCAGCCGGTCCTTCAGCTTGAGGAATCCGTTGTGGCGAAACAGCCGGATCTCTTCGTGCGTCAGGCGCATGGAAAGCTCCTTTGCAAACGTGAAGCGTATCTCGTGAAGCGTGAAGCGTAAAAGGCCATACGAGATACGAGATACGTTTCCATTGACGACAGCCGGTCCTCGGGCTATATTGACGCGGCTTTCATCCCGTTACCGTCTTGAAGTACTCCAGAAACCGCCTCGCGTAGCGGTCTAGATTGGCCTCCGAGCCGCCCCCGTCCAGCATGGAACACATCTCGTAGGCCACATAGCCGGTGTAGCCGACCTCCTTCAGCGTCCGGAAGAAGGTCTTATAATCGACCTCCCCCTCTCCCGGCGGCACGGCCTTGACCTGGTCGTGCTGGCGCTCGAAGTTGACCACCTGGGGCTGGTAGACGAACCGGGGCCGGCGCACGTAGTCCGCCACGGTGGTGTGGACGATGTAGGGGGCCATCTTCCGGACCGCGGCGGCCACGTCATCCCCCTGAAGGAACAGGGTCCACGCGTCGAACATCGCCTTGCAGTTCGGGTGGTCGATCTCTTTCAGCAGGGCGTGGAGGCTCGCGGTGTGGGACGCCAGGTCGTGGTGGTTCTGCACCCCCACGGTGACCCCGAAGTCGGCGGCGCGGCGGGCGCACTCGCGAAGCGCCTGGGCCGTGCGGTCCCACAACTGATCGTAGCTCAGTTGCGGACGCTCGAACGAAGTGAACACCCGGACCAGGTTGCACCCCAGGTCTTTCGCCAGGCTGGCCAGCTCGGTCACGTGCGCGATCTGCATCTCCAGGAGGGGCACGTCGGGCCGGTCGGCGCCGATCCCGAAGTCGTTGTAACCTGCGATGCAGGCCAGGCCCAGGCCCCTGTCCTGGAGCAGCCCCCGGAGCCGGGTACGGGCCTCCTTGTTCATGTCCAGAACCGAGGCGTGGGGGCGTTTGGCCATCAACATGATCCCGTCATAACCGAACTCGGCGGCGCGGGAGACGATCTGTTCGACCGTCAACCGGTGTTGCCCGATCCAGACGCCGGCGTAGCTGACGGTGTGGAGCGCGGTCTTCATGAGAGATTCTCCTTTAAGGATTTTGGAAGTTGGGTCGGTTGGGTAAGTTATAGGGTGTCTGGCAACATGTCAAGCTCGAAAACGGAGGCGACATGAGCGGAGAAATTCACGGGAAAGTGGCCATCGTCGTGGGCGCGAGCAGCGGCATGGGGCGGGCCACGGCCCTGTCTTTTGCGGAGAAGGGCGCGAAGGTGGTCCTGGCGGCGCGCACGGCTGCGGCCCTGTCGGAGGCCGTCGGGGCGATCCGGGGGGGCGAGGCCCTGGCCCGCCCGACGGACGTGACGGACCGGGCGTCGTGTGAGGGGCTCATTCGGGAGACGCGGGATCGGTTCGGAAGGATCGACATTCTCGTCTACGCCACGGGCACGAACATCCCTCAGCGCAGCCTTCAGGTGCTCACGCCGGACACGTGGGACACCATGATCGCCACAAACCTCTCCGGGGCCTTTCACTGCACGCGGGCCGTGCTCCCCGTGATGCGGGAACAGAAAGAGGGCCTGATCATCTACCTCTCCACGGGCGCGGTCCAGAAGCCCGACGTGTCGGGCGTGGCCTATCAGGCCAGCAAACACGGCATGGTGGGGCTGGCCCACGGCGCGATGCAGGAGGAGAGAGGGAACGGCATCCGCACCACCGTCATCTTCCCCGGCCTCTGCGACACCCCGCTCGTCCTGAAGCGGCCGGCGCCCACCCCCCCGGAGGTCATGGCAAAGGCCCTCAAGCCGGAGGATGTGGCCGAGGCGTGCCTGTTCGTGGCAGCCCTGCCTTCCCGCGCCCACGTGCCGGAATTGATCCTGCTGCCAAGCGGGCTGTGAAAAGAAGTCACGAGTCGCGAGTCACAAGTCACGGGTCGAAGACAACAGGTGGAGAGGTGGGGGACCCGCGACCCGCGACACGAGACCCGCGATTCTCTAAAAAACGGTTGACACGTCCCGAAGCCGGGGATATATTAAGACGATTTCGGGGGCTGGAGGCTGGAGGTTGGGACTTGTTCCCTTCCCCCGGCCTCAGGCCTCACAACAGACAGGGAGAGAACCGATGGCCAGTTCCAAACTCAAAGATCTGGTCTCCTCCGAAAGCAAGGGGATCAACACGATCATCGGCCACGGGGCGGTCGTCGAGGGGACGCTCACAGTACCTCACGGCATTCGGGTGGACGGACACCTGAAAGGCGACGTGAGATCGGCAGGGATTCTGATCGTCGGAGAGGACGGCGTCATCGAGGCCGACGTGAAGGTGAAGGACGCCACGATCAGCGGCAAGATCATCGGGGACGTGGATGCGGACGGGAAGGTCCACCTCAAGGCGCAGGCCGTGTTGCTCGGAAAGATCAAGACGCGCCTGCTCGTCGTCGAGGAAGGCGCCATCTTCAAAGGAAACTGTGAATCCGGGGAGGAGGTCCAGGTATCGAAGGCCCCTGAGCGGATGGAGGTGGCCCAGAAAGGGTCGTGAAGGTTTCAGGCCCGGGTCGCAGGCCGAAAACCGCAAAAACAGATCAGATCAAAAACTGAATCCGTGTCCCTGATCCCTTTTCAGCCCATCGCAGGATGGGCTTTCATTTTTTCATAACCTGCATCCATGACCGCCTTCGATTCTCTGTCTGCCCGCGAACACGCCTCCAGCCTCGCCTTCCCCCGGCTCGTGGGAAGTCCCGGGGAGGCCCGCGCGGTCCGCTACATCGCGGACCGGTTCCGGCGCTCCGGCCTCGCCGTGACCGAGGAGCCGTTCGGGTTTTCGGCCCGGCCCTGGAGTGTGCTGAGATTCTCCCTGGGATTGGCGGCGGGGACATCTCTGATCGCCGGGTGGGCCGTGGGACGGCACCCCCTCCTCGCCTGTCTCCTGTCCGCGCTCCCCCTGCTCCTCGGTCTCTTCTCCACACCCCTCACGCTACGCCTGCTGTCCGGCGCGGTGCGAGACGATGCGGAGGTATCCGGAGGGAAGGGGCTGGGGCGCTCTCTCAACCTGGTGGCCCGCCGGCCTTCGGATGCGGCCGGGGAGGGCCCCCTCGTCGTCCTGATGGCCCACTACGATTCCAAAGGCCAGGGGATGTCCCTCCCGCTCCGCATCCTGCTGTTTCTGACCTTCGCCATCGGAGGGATCGGCCTGTTCCTGCGGGCGGTCTGGAAGGCCGCCGTCATGACAGGGGGCATCGACCCGCTGGCAGCGGGCTTCGGGCTGCTCTCGGCGTTCTCGGCCCTCGCCATGGTCCCCATGCGCGCGGACAACCGGTCCCCCGGGGCCGTGGACAACGCCTCTGGCGTCGGCGTCCTGCTGGGCCTGGCCGAGGCCATCGGGGGAGCCCCCGGCTGCCTTCCCGGCGTGGAGATCCTGTTCGTGGCCACGGGCGCGGAGGAGGTGGGCCTGCAGGGCGCGTTCGCCTTCCTGAAACGACACGCGGAGGCGTTGAAAGACCGCCGGCAGGTCTGCATCCTCAACTTCGACGGACCCGGCGTCGCCGGGGAGGTCTACGCCTCTGCCAAGACGGGCCTGCGTTCCCGGTCGCGCGGCCTCCTGAGACGCATCCGGGAGGCCGGCGTCGCGGAAGGCGTCCGGGTCCGCGCCCCCGCCTTCGTCATCGGCGCGATGGCCGACCATTTCCCCTTCGTCAACGCGGGGATCGAGGCCGTGACCCTCGCCGCGTTCGGTCGAGACTCGCTGGCCATCCACACGCCCCGGGACACGCCGGACCGCCTCGACGCGGAGATGATGGGGCGCGTGGGCCGGATCGCGCTGGGGGTCATCCACAGGATTGAGAAAGGTGCGCCCAAATAGCTGTGGCATATCGGCGCAGGATGTATTATTTTTGATGTAGAGACGCACCCCCGTGTGCGCCCTGCAAAGATGCAGCGAACAGAAAACGTGGAGACAGGAGGGGTGGAGCGATGGCAAAGATCCCTGTGGCGCTTCAGATGTACACCGTCCGAGACCAGGCCAAGGAGGACTTCGAGGGGACGTTCCAGAAGGTGGCGCAGATCGGCTACGCGGGCGTGGAGCTGGCGGGCACGGGAGACCGGTCCGCGTCGGACCTGAAGAAGTTCCTGGACGGCCTGAACCTGAAGCTGGCCGGCAGCCACGTGGGGTGGGCTGCCCTCGAATCCGACCTGAACAAGGTCATCGAAGACAACCTGACCCTGGGCAATCCCTACATCGTCTGCCCCTCCGTGCCCCAGGACCGGCGGAAAGATGCGGCGGGCTACCGGGAGACGGCCCAAAAGCTCTCCCAAATCGGCGAGGCGTGCAAGAAGCAGGGGATTCAGGTCTGCTACCACAACCACAGCTTCGAATTCCAGAAGTTCGACGGCGTGAACGCCCTGGACATCCTCTACGAGGCGTCCGATCCCCGCTTCCTCCAGGCGGAGATCGACACCTACTGGGTGCAGCACGGAGGCGAGGACCCGGCGGCCTACATCCGGAAGTATGCCGGGCGCTGCCCCCTGGTCCACCTGAAGGACATGGAGCCCGGCCAGGAGCGGTTCTTCGCCGAGATCGGGGAGGGCATCCTGGACTTCAAGGCGATCTTCGAAGCCTCGGAGGCAGGGGGCGCGGCCTGGTACATCGTGGAGCAGGACCGCTGCCGCCGCAGCCCCATCGACAGCGCCCGGCTGAGCTTCGAGAATTTGAAGAAGATGGGGAAGGTATGAGGGCAGGACGGCCTTACGTGCTGGCCGAGACCACGTGGAAGACGGTCCGGCAGACCGCTTACGAAGTGGCCCTCCTGCCCTGGGGGGCCACGGAGGCGCACAACTATCACCTCCCCTATTCGACGGATGTGGTGCAGTGCGACCGCATCGCGGCGGAGGCGGCGCGCATCGCGTGGGAACAGGGGGCCAGGGTGGTCGCGCTCCCCACAGTCCCGTTCGGGGTGAACACGGGCCAGCTCGACGTGAAGCTGGACATCAACATGAACCCGAGCACACAACTCGCCGTCCTGAACGACGTGGCGGACGCCCTGTCCCGGCAGGGCATCCCCAAACTGGTCATCCTGAACGGCCACGGCGCAAACGACTTCCGGCAGATGATCCGAGAACTCCTCCCCCGGCGTCGCCTGTTCATCTGCGCAGTGAACTGGTACCAGGTCGTCGACGCGAAGGCGTTCTTCGACGAGCCGGGCAATCACGCCGATGAGATGGAGACGAGCCTGATGCAGGCCTTCACGCCGGAGTGGGTGCTCCCCCTGTCCGAGGCCGGCGACGGCGCGGAGCGCAAATTCAGGGTGCGGGGGTTGCGGGAGGGTCTGGCCTGGACGCAGCGAGAGTGGACCAAGGCGACCGCAGACACCGGCATCGGCAACCCCGCGAAGGCCACGCCGGACAAGGGCCGGCGCTACTTCGAGGCGGTCACGCAGAAGATCGGCGAATTCCTGGTCGAGTTAGCGGCGGCAGATGCGAACGATCTGTATGAGTAGGAAGGAACTCTTATGTCTTCACAAACTACTCTTCAAAGCTATATCGTTCAAGAAGATGGCGTCTGTGGCGGACGCCCTCGAATCGCCAGTACACGTCTTAAAGTCCAGCATATTGCCCTCGAATATGACCGATTGGGCTGGACGCCGGATCAAATCTGTGATGCGCATCCAGGAATCAGTTTGGCTCAAGTCCACGCTGCTATCTCGTATTACTATGATCATAAGGAAGAAATCGATAAGACAATCCGAGAAGACCTCAAATTTGTAGAGCTTCTTCGTAAAGAGCTTCGTGATGCCCCTCCCGCTGCTCTGTGACGAGCACATTCCATACGCTGTCGTAGAAGGACTGCGACGTCGCAAGATCGATGTGGTAATCGTCCAGCAAACGGATTTGTACTCTGCAGAGGATGTGCCGATTATTGAAGCGGCTCGCCAACAGCGGCGGGTTATATACACCCGAGATGTAGACTTTATTCGACACCATGCGAGCGGTGTTCGGAACGCCGGGATCTTCTATCATCATCCATTAGCCTATTCTATACGGAGAAGCTGTCCGGAGGGTAACTCTGGCTTGTGAAATTTATTCTTTGGATGAAATGGAAAATCGGACACTGTTCACTTACCATTCCCAACTTATGCCCCCCGAAAACCTCGGCAGAAAGCTTTCGGGCCTGAAATATAGGCGTCAGCTTCACCAACGAATACGGCTCTCTAAGAGGCGGTTCCTGCGATAATCCAAAACTGCTATTTATA
>SICM01000126.1 GCA_009694805.1 Candidatus Latescibacterota bacterium | reverse complement strand
TCGGTATCCTGCCGGTGTCTTCGTGACCGATGAGCAAATGGCCCGGATCAAACTGAAGCCTCATCTGTTTCGCGAGGACTGGAACTACACGATTCACCCTAATACTTGAAAATGGAATTAGTCAGTTACTCCGTCATAGGCCCTTAGAGCTGCCGTTTTAGGGGTTTTGGGTTTTAATGCCCCGCAGCTCTGCTGCGGGGTTCTTTGCTCTGTACAGGGCCTCATCCGCCTTTTTCACGGCCTCCTCCGTGCTCTGGGGCACGCCGCAATAGACGCCGATGGACATGGTGCCCTCCGTTCGGTCTGAAATGGCGCGGTGTATCCTCCGGGCCAGCGCCAGGGCCTTCTCCTGCGTGGTGTGGTCCACGATCACGGCGAATTCATCCGCACCCCATCTTGAGACAAAGTCTGAACCTCGGACCACGTCCCCCAGAACCCTGGAGATATCGATGATGAAACGGTCGCCCGCGTCGTGCCCCTTCGTATCGTTGATCTGCTTCAGGGTGTCCGAGTCCATGTAGAGCAGGGCCATGGGATTGTTATTTCTCCGGGAGGCCTCCGCCAATCTCCGAAAGATGTCCTCAAACCCTCTCCTGTTATAGAGCCCTGTCAGGAAGTCCGTCCTGGATTCGATCTCCATCTGTTTGGCGAGGGCGACGTTGATCCTGGCCAGCTCCTTGTAGAAGGTCCCCATGATTTTCATCGTGTCGCCGGAATCCACGGGCTCGTCGGGCAGCCAGAGGATCTGGTCACGGCCCTTTTTTTGGACTGGAGGAGGAGCTGGCTGGCCGTGGAAAAGAGCATCTCTGCCGTTCTGTGGTCGAGGCCAAAGTCTTTTCCCGGATGCCTGATCCCTCCGCCTGAAAACGTCACCTGAAGGCCCGTTTTCTCCCTTATCAAGAGACTGATCCCACTCCTGAAGTCCTCCCGGTCGAAGGTCTCGTCCCGGAGGATGAGGCCGAACTCGATCGCCTCCGATTCGATACCCCTTCCAGCCCCTTTCCGAAATCGACGCTTCGATGAGGGCGATGATCTGATCTCCGATTGCCTTGCCCTTTGTCGTATTGATCTGCTGAAAGCCATCCAGGTCAAACAGGAAGAGGGCTGCAAAGTGATCTTCAAAGATGGCCCTTTTCAAGCCTTCGTGGAGCTCTTTGGCGCCGGGCAGGGGGTTCATGGGATTCATACCCTATTTCCTGTCGTGGAGATGTACACGGGTCAGGGTTTCCAGGTCTTGGCCAGTTCGGCATAGCGCCGGGCCTGGCCGGCGATGTCCACGCCCACCTCCTCGGACCAGGCGGCCAGAAGCCTCCGGTAGATGGGGCCGGGGAGGCCGTCCCCGACGGGCTGGAAGTTGAACCGGGTGATGGGGACCATGCAGACGGTGGTGGAGGTGAACCAGGCCTCGTCCGCCGCGCGCACGTCGTAGGGGTCCAGGTCGGCCTCGTGGACGGGGATGTCGAGCCGGGCGGCCAGGTCCATGCAGGCGCTTCGGGACACGCCGCGCAGGATGTTGTGGGGCCTAGGGGTGAAGATCTCGTTGTCGCGGACCGTGAAGAAGTTGTTGCCGGTGCCCTCGGTGATGAACCCGTGTTCGTCCGTGAGGAGGGCCATCGCCCCCGGCTCCATCCGGCCGGCCTGGAGGTCGGCGATGCGGTAGTGGATGCGGCTGCGGCTCTTGGCCTTGGGGTCGATGTAGCGGGCGGGCACGGCCCCCTGGGGCGTGACCACGAAGTGGGCCCCCTGCTCGTACTTTTCGGCGGCGTGGCCGATATGTCGGACCAGGGGGAAGACGTTGATGGAGACGATCGGGGCCGTGCCCTCCGTGACGAGGGTGTCGTAGAGGGGCAGGGCGCCCCGGGTGACGTCGTGCATGATCTGGAAGTCCAGGCCGTCCAGGGCCGGCAGGTTGCGCTCCACGGTCTGGCGGGTAGCGGCCTCCATCTCGTCCAGGGTGAGGCCGCAGTCGATCTCGGCGTAGCGCATGGAGGCGTAGAGCCGCTCCAGGTGTTCCCGCAGGCGGTAGGGGCGCTGGTTGAAGGAGCGGGTCATCTCAAAGACCATGTCCCCGTACATCAGGGCGGAGTCGAAGATCGAGATGCGGGCCTCGCGTTCGGGGATGAACGCGCCGTTGAAGTAGACCAGGCGTCTGGACACAGGGAAATCTCCGGCGAAAAGGGAAAAGGCAAAAGGAAAAATGGGAGTCCACTTTTGCCCTTTGCCTTTTTCACGAGCCTTCCAATAACCGCCAAGTCGCCAAGGACGCCAGGAAAACGCAGAGAGGGGAAACAGCACTTGAAAGCCCTCACCGACTCGCTGTTTCCCTTCCCTTTGCGTTTTTCTCCGCGTTCTCCGCGCCTTGGCGGTTCGTGTTTTTTAACCGCCGCTGACGGCCGGCACGAAGTGGACCTCGCTGGCGGGCGTCACGGCCTGGAGCATGCCGAGGCGGGTGATCTCGCCGTCCACGGCCACGGCGATGTCGGGCCGGATGCGGTCGTCCTGGCAGAGACGCGCCCTGGCGCCGGGGTAGCGGGCGTCCAGGTTGTTCACCACCTGCCGGAGGGTGGCCCCCTCCACCTCCACCTTCTCGGCCCCCCCCGTGAGGTCGCGCATCAACGTCGGGATGTAGACCACCGGC
Source organism: Candidatus Latescibacterota bacterium (assembly GCA_009694805.1). GTDB lineage: Bacteria > Latescibacterota > UBA2968 > SICM01 > SICM01 > SICM01. The sequence continues at coordinate 11,045 of SICM01000126.1, read as the reverse complement.
ATGAGGATCACCCTTTCTTCTTCAGGATCTCCTCCAGCACCCTGCCGGGGGACATCGGGAGGCGGTCCATCCGGACGCCCGTGGCGTGGTAGATGGCGTTGGCGACGGCCGCGGCCGGGGGGATGATGGGGACCTCGCCCACGCCCCGCACGCCGTAGGGGTGGCCGGGGTTGGGCACTTCGATGATGACGGTGTCGATCATCGGCAGGTCGAGGCAGGTGGGCATCCGGTAGTCCAGGAGGCTGGCGTTGCGCATGACCCCTTTGGCGTCGTAGAAGTACTCCTCGTTGAGCGCCCATCCGATGCCCTGGACCGAGCCGCCCTGCATCTGCCCCTCGACGTAGGAGGGGTGGATCGCCTTGCCCGCGTCCTGGACGACTGTGAAGCGGAGGACCTGGGTCTTGCCGGTGTCGGGGTCCACCTCCACGTCCACGATGTTCGCGGCGAAGGCCCCGCCCACGCCCTGCGGGTCCACGGTGGCGCGGCCCACGACGGGCCCGCCCGTGTCGTCGAGTTTCTGGGTCAGTTCCTTGAAGGTGATGCGCTTGCCGGTGTCCGACTTGGAGACGCAGGCCCCGTCCTCGTAGGCCACGTCGTCCGAGGAGATCTCCCAGAGCTTGGCGGCGCGCTCGCAGAGCTGCCGTTTGAGGTCCTGGGCCACTTCGTAGCAGGCCCAGCCGGTGGCGAAGGTGACGCGGCTGCCGCCGGTCACGTCGGTGTAGCCGACCTGGTCGGTGTCCCCGACCGTGGGCTTCACGTCCTCGGCGGCGATGCCCATCTCCTCGGCCACGTGCATGGCCGCGGTGGTCCGGCTGCCGCCGATGTCCGTGGACCCTTCCATGAGGCTGACCGTGCCGTCGGAGTTCACGCTGGCGGATGCGCTCGACTTCAGGCCCACGTTGAACCAGAAGCCGATGGCCACGCCCCGGCCCCGGTTCGGGCCGCCCAGGGGGGCGGTGTAGTGGGGGTGGTTCTTGGTGGCTTCAAGGACTTCCACGCAACCGATGCGCGGGAAGACCGGGCCGTCCAGCCGCCGGGTGCCCTCTTTCGCGGCGTTCCTCAGCCGGAGGTCGATGGGGTCGATCTTCAGTTTCTCCGCGATCTCGTCGATGAGGGTCTCGGCGAGGGCGGCGTTGGTGGCGCCGGGGGCGCGGTAGGCGGAGGTCTGGGGCTTGTTCACGACGACGTCGTAGCCGTCCACCTGGGCGTTCTCCAGGTCATAGGGGGCGAAGATGCACATGGCCCCGGCCCCGACGGGCGATCCGGGGTAGGCCCCGGCCTCGTAGGCCAGGTAGGCCTCGGCGGCGGTGAGCTTCCCCTGCTTGTTGGCGCCGATCTTCACCCGGATGTAGGAGCCGGGGGTGGGTCCCGTGCCCTCCAGCACCTCCGTGCGGGTCATGATGATCTTGACGGGCTTCCCGGTCCTTTTGGACAGGATGGCGGCCACGGGCTCGATGTAGACCCGGATCTTGCCGCCGAACCCGCCGCCGATCTCCATGGGCACGACCTTGATTTTGGAGACAGGGAGGTTGAGAAGCTCCGACAACTGCTGCCGGACGGTGAAGGCGCCCTGCGTGCTCACCCAGACGGTGAGCTGGCCGTCGGGGCTCCAGAGGGCCGTGGCGTTGTGGGTCTCGATGTAGCCCTGGTGGACGGTGGCGGTGAAGAACTCCTTCTCCACGATCACGTCCGCCTCCCGGAAGCCCTTCTCCGGGTCCCCCTTCTTGAACTGGAGATGGCTGGCGACGTTGCTCGGCGTCTCGGTCTTCTGGCCGAGGGACTTGGTCTTGAGTTCGGGGAGGAGGAGGGGGGCGCCGTCCTTCATGGCCTCCCGCACATCCAGGACGGGGGGCAGGACTTCGTACTTGACGTCGATGAGGGCGAGGGCCTCCTCGGCCACGTGGGCGTTGACGGCGGCCACGGCGGCCACGGCGTGGCCCTTGTAGAGGACCTTGTCACCCGCCAGGACGTTGTTGCTGAGGTATTTGAGGTTGACCGCCCCTTCCCCCAGTTCGGCGATGCGGTCCGCCGCGCCGGGCAGGTCCTTGCCCGTCACCACGGCCTTCACGCCGGGCAGGGCCAGGGCCTTCTTGATGTTGATCGACTTGATGCGGGCGTGGGCGTGCGGGCTGCGAAGCACCTTGCCGTGCAGCATGCCCGTCAGCCGGATGTCCCCCCCGTAGAGGGCCCGGCCCGTGACTTTATCGACCCCGTCGTGGCGGATGGGCCGGGTGCCGATGACTTTGAATTCCTTGACGTCTGCCATGTAATGTGACCTCCAACTTACTTTGATTGCATTTGAAATCTGCGACCGCATTCCCACCTTTCTTGCTCGTGCAAGAAAGGTGGGGCCAAAGAAGCACGCTCGCTCAGACCGCCCCGCCTAACGCTCCTAACCGTCGCGTTCCACCACCCTGCGAGGGGCTTTGGCGCGCCGCAACCTTGACGTTCAGTTGTCGCACCGAATGTTGTGCCCCCGGCAGGTGGGGTGCTTCTGCTGGACTCCTGCGGTGGGGGTTTCTGGCGGCGCGCCTACTTCTTCCCCTTTTTGACCGTGGACGCGTCCAGGACGGCGCGGACGATCTTGTCGTAGCCGGTGCAGCGGCAGAGGTTGCCGGCCAGCCAGTGCCGGACCTGCCCCTCGGTGGGGTGCGGGTTTTTTTCCAGCAAGGCCTTGGACGCCACGATGAAGCCGGGGGTGCAGATGCCGCACTGGAGGGCGGCGTGTTCCAGGAACTTCTGCTGGAGGGGGTGGAGCCCCTCCGGGCTGGCGATGCCCTCAATGGTCGTGACCTCTTCGCCCTGGACCTCCACCCCGAGGACCAGGCAGGCATTGACCAGGCGGCCGTTCAGCAGGACGTTGCAGGCCCCGCAGTTGCCGTTGTTGCACCCCTCCTTGCTGCCGGTCAGCCCCAGGTCATCCCGGAGCACCTCCAGCAGGCTCTGGCGCGGCTCGCAGAGAAATTCGACACCCTCTCCGTTGATACGGGTCTGCACGTGGACTTTGCTCATGATCACTTGCCTCCCTTGGCGCGTTCAATGGCCCCCTGCAATGCCCGCCGGGTCAGCACCCCGGACAGGTGACGGCGCTGCTCGGCAGTGCCGCGCATGTCGCTGATCGGCCTGGCGGCGGCCTTCGCGATCTCCGCCGCTGCCTCTATGGATTCGTCCGAGACCGGCTTCCCCGCGAGCGCCTCGCCGGCCCCCGTGACAAACAGCGGCGTGGGGGCCACTGCGCCGAGGGCGATGCGGGCGGAGACGAAGGTCTTCTTTTTGGCGTCCAGCACGACGGACGCCCCCGCGTTCACCACGGCGATGTCCATCTCGTTCCGGGGGATGAACCGGAGGAAAAACGCCCCGGAGCGGGGTTTGGGGGGCGGGAGGTGCAGGGACACGAGCAGTTCGCCCTTCTTGAGGGCCGTGCGGCCCGGGGCCGTGCAGAAGTCCTCCACGCGGACCTTGCGCGTCCCCTTGGGCCCGGTGACGGTGCAGACCGCGCCGAGGGCGATGAGCGCGGGGATGGTGTCGGCGGCGGGGGAGGCGTTGCAGAGGTTCCCGCCCACCGTGGCGCGGCCCTGGATCTGGACGCCGCCGATCAGGGAGGCGGCGTCGATCAGGCCGGGATATGCCTGGGCGATGGCCTTGTCTTCGTAGACCCGGCAACAGGGGACGGCTGCGCCGAGGGTGAGGCCTTTCGTCTTGGTGTAGGACATCTGGTTGAGCTGGGGGATGTCCTTCACGTCCACGACGAGTCTGGCCTTCCGCCGGCCCTCCCTGAGCTGGACGATGAGGTCTGTGCCACCGCTCAGGACGCACGCCTGATCTCCGTGCTTGTTCAGCAGGGAGACCGCCTCTTTCAGGGTCTTGGCGGAGACGTAGTCAAAATCTTGCAAGGTGTCTCTCCTTTCTTGTGAGGGAGATGCAGGCCGTGATCTTAAATCACCGCCAAATATAGCAAGGATGAGGGCGTTGTCAACTGAATTTTGAGGGAGGGGGACAGGGGAAGGGTGATATCTGATTTCAAGAAAAGGGTTGACAGGACAGCATTTTTACGTGATATTCACAAACTTTCGGAGCGAAAACAGATATGTTCAAATCGTGTCTTTTTTTTCTGGCGGACGGGGCCCGGCCCGATGTCCTGGAGGACCTCCTCCAGCGGGGCGACCTGCCGAACATTGCGTCTTATCTGGTGGAACCGGGCAGCTACCGGCGGGCGACCACGGCGTTCCCCTCCACAACGGGTCCGGCGTATCTCCCATTCCTGACCGGGCGGTTTCCGGGTCCCTGCGGGGTGCCGGGCATCCGGTGGTTTGACCGGGCGTGCTACCGGAAGTGGGGGATGTGGGGGAAGGGGGGCTGCCGGAGCTACGTGGGCGGGGGGAGCTATCTCATGAACACGGACCTCAACCCGGCTGCGCAGACGCTGTTTGAGGTGTTCGACCGCCCTGCGTGTATCTTCAGCTCGTTCAACCGGGGGGTCGGGTTCCTGGGCAATCGCACGAAGATCCTCCACAGCATGCTCTGGCTCTGCGCCCACCTCACGGACCGCTGGGACCGGGTGGACGAGGCGGCCCTGCGGCTGGTGCGGTCGGCGCTCCGCCGCCGGCCCGATTTCATGTACGCGGTCTTCCCCGGCGTGGACGAGTACGCCCACCTGACCGGTCCGTTCTCAAAGACCACGCTGGGGGCTTATCGGACGCTGGACCGGGCCATCGGAGAGGTCTGCGGTCTGCTGAGGCGCGAGGGACGGCTCTCGGAGACGCTCCTGGTGCTGTCGAGCGACCACGGCCTGTCGGACACGCACACGCACTTCGATCCGGGGGATTTCCTGAACGAGCGGGGGTACCGGACGCTGTACTATCCGCTCGTGGCCCGGAACCGGGCGACCGCCGCGTACATGGTCTCCGGGAACGCGATGGCCCACGTGTACCTGGCCGGGCCGGACGGGTGGGGAGAGCGGCTCTGCTACGATACGATCCGGAGCGGGAGAGAGGACCTGGTGGGGACATTCCTGGAGCAGGAGGAGATCGACCTGGTCATCGGGCAGCGGGCGAACGGGGAGGTGTGCGTGGCGAGCCGGCGGGGGGAGGCGTTCCTCCGGGAGGACGAGGCGGGGAGGATTCACTACCGGACTGCGGGGGGAGATCCGCTGGGCTACGGCCCGATGCCCGCCTGTTTCAGCCGGGAGGAAGGTCTGGACCTCACCTTCGACTCCCCGCATCCCGACGCCCCCGTGCAGGTCCTCCAGATTTTCAACTCAGGCCGGACCGGGGACCTGGTCCTGAGCGCCCGCCGGGGCTGTGACCTCCGGTCGAACGATTACGAACACCCTGAACACCACGCCTCCCACGGGTCTCTGGACCGGGAACACATGCTGGTCCCTCTGGCGATCAACGCCCGCGTGAACCGGGATCGGCTGAGGACGGTGGACCTTTTTCCGACGATCCTGCGTCTCACCGGGAGGGAGAACGGGCTGGTCGTGGATGGGAAGGCGGCCGTGTAAGGCAAACGCGGGGCCAGGGACCAGGGGCCGGGGATCAGGAAAAACAAAGCCTGTCTTCCCCGCCCCCCGACCCCGGATCCCTGTTTCTTAAAACGGAGTTTCTCGTGTCCTTTGGATCATTGCCCTGGTGGAGCGCCGGACTGGGGATCGTCGGAATCCTGCTGATCATTCTGGATCGGATCGGGTTGCAGCGCGCAGAGCAGGTCGGGGAAAACCTGAGAAGCCTGGCCGGGGATCTCTCCTTCCGGTTCTGGAATCCGGGCGAGGTGGTGGAGGCGCTTCAGGACATCTACTGGAGACGGCGGAAGAGTTTTTTTTTCGTGGCGGGGGCGGCGATGTGCTTCGTCCCGGCCTTCACGTCCACACTCTACACGCACCTCTGGCCGGTTCGCCTGTATCTGAAGGGGCTGCTCTATGCCTGGGCGTTCATCGGCGCGATCTATCTGCCCCTGATGGCCACGGGCGGGGTGATCTGGCTTTTGACCCTTCGCAGCCCCTGCTATCCGACCGGCATCGACCACCTGTTCGGCGTGGCCTTCTGGCTGCTCAGCCGGGGGCTGCTCCTGTCCCTTCCGGCGGCGGTCCTGCTCCTGGCCGTGCCGGTGGCCGCCGGCCTGCTGATCGTCTCGTTTCTGACCCGCCTCTTCGCCACCCTCGCCCTCACCTTCGCCTGCCTCCCGCTCCGGCTCTCCCGGTGGACGCACGAACGGTATGCCCTGCGGCTGCCCCTGCTGGCCCTCGGCTTTCTGCTCCTGATCGCCGGGTGTACGGTGCAGATCGTCACGACGTTCTAGTAGGGGTGAATCTTGTATTCGACCCGATGAGGGCGATCACCCTTCGACGCTGCTCAGGGCAGGCAAGGATCACCCCTACAGGATCGACAGGTACTTTTCCAGTTCGTAGGATGTGACCTGCGTCCGGTAGTTCTCCCATTCGATCTTTTTGTTCTCGATGAACTTGGTGAAGACGTGATCGCCGAGGGCCTCCCGCACCAGGGCGCTCCCCTCGGCGAGTTTGATCGCCTCGGACAGGTCCTCCGGAAGGGTCTGGATGCCGAGGCGGGCGCGCTCCTCGTTCGTCATCTCAGCGACGTTCCGGCTGGAGGGGGGGCCGATCTCATAGCCCTTCTCGATCCCGTCCAGTCCCGCGGCCAGCATCACTGAGAAGGCGAGATAGGGGTTGCACGCCGGGTCGGGCGACCGGTACTCGATGCGGATGGCGTTCTCCTTGCCGGGTTTGTAGGCGGGCACGCGCACCAGGTCGGCCCGGTTGACCACGGCCCACGAAGCGTAGATCGGGGCCTCGTAGCCGGGGACCAGGCGCTTGTAGGAGTTGATCCACTGGTTGGTGATGAGGGTGATCTCCGGGGCGTGGCGCAGCAGGCCCGCGATGTAGCCCCGCGCGACCTTCGACAGGTGGTAGCGGTCGTCGGGGTCGAACAGGGCGTTCCGGTCGCCCCTGAACAGGGACTGGTGGGTGTGCATGCCGTTGCCGTTGATGCCGGAGATGGGCTTGGGCATAAAAGTCGCGTAAACGCCGTGCTTGAGGGCTACCTCCTTGACGACGATCCGGTAGGTCATGGCGTTGTCCGCCATGGTCAGGGCATCGGTGTAGGTCAGGTCGATCTCGTGCTGGCTGGGCGCCCCTTCGTGGTGGCTGTGTTCCACCTGGATGCCCAGCTTTTCGAGGGCCAGCACCGTGTCCCGCCGCAGGTCGCTGGCCACGTCGAGGGGGGTCTGGTCGAAGTAGCCACCGTAGTCCAGGGGCTCCAGGGGGGGCGTCGGGCCCTTGAAATAGAAGAACTCCAGCTCCGGGCTGACATAGAAGGTGTAGCCCATGTCGGAGGCCCGCTTCAGGTTTCTCTTGAGGACCCACCGGGGGTCGCCCTGGTAGGGTCTGCCGTTTGGCTCCAGGATGTCACAGAACATCCTGGCTACCGCCTCCGGTTCACGGGGCCGCCAGGGGAGGAGCTGAAAGGTGGTGGGATCGGGCATGGCGATCATGTCGCTCTCGTCGATCCGGGCGAACCCCTCCACCGAAGACCCGTCGAACCCGACCCCCTCCTCAAGGGCCTCCTCGAGTTGCTCCACGGTGATGGCCACGCTCTTGAGGAAGCCGAGGATGTCGGTGAACCAGAGCCGGATGAACTTGACGCGGTGCTCCTTGGCGGCGTTCAGAACGTATTCGCGGCTGCCTTCGTCCACTGCAGGACCTCGTGAAGCGTGACAGCCCCCCCAGCCCTCCCCCATCACCAAGAGAGTGCCAAGTGCCAAGTGAAGGTTTTGCGTGGCACGTGACACGTGGAACGTGGCACTTTGTGAGGGGGGCAGGGGGTGGAAGGGGGGCGTTTGCCGTTTGCCCGGTTTATCGGATGCGCTTCCAGGTGTCTACAAATCCACCCGAGATGCTCGTCGTCATGGTATCTCCCTGGAAGGCCTGGATCTCCCCTTCCTCGTGGGAGATAGTGAACCGATCTCCTTCGACAGAGACCTTTCCCTTGAAGCTGCGTTCCTTGTTATAATATACGATAGGCTCCTGGGATGAGGATTTGTATCCCCTCCGGATGAACATGTGACGCTTCCGGGTGATGGCCGAGGTGGAGATTTCGCAGGTGGATGCGGAGTGGTCGAAGAGGCTCTCCCCTCCCTCCGGCCTGAGGAGCACGTCGAGCGTGACGTGCGCCGTGCGGGAGTCGACCGGAGACCATTGAAGGGCGCCGAAGATGTGAGGCGGCGCGAGGACTTTCCCGTCGGGCAGCCGGCGAGACTGAAGCGCCCAGGTCCCCTTGACGAGGTCCTGCATCGAGGCGAGGCGGTCGGAACAGCCCAGAGATAGCGCCAGACCGCAGATGGCGATCGCGAGGAGGATGCGGCGCACGGAAGGCTCCCTTGAAAACAGTCACGAGTCGCGAATTACGAGTCACGAGTCACGAGTCACGAGCCACGAGTCAGAAAATCCCCCCAGAGATTTTGGACCCATGACTGCTTTTGACCCGTGACCCGCGACTGCTTTTGGGGACCCGTGACCTGTGACTATTGAATGGCGTTTTTCAGGACTTTGCCGGGCTTGAAGCGCGGGTTCTTGCTGGCGGAAATCTGGATGGCTTCCCCTGTCTGAGGATTCCGGCCCGTGCGCGCCGCACGCGCGCTGACGGAAAATGTCCCGAACCCTGAGATCGTGAGCTTGTCACCCTTCTTGAGCGTCTCCGTGACGACCTGGATCACGGTGTCCAGAACCTGTTCTGCGTCCTTCTTGGAAAGGTTGGCGCGTTCTGCGACTGCATCGACCAGATCGGACTTGTTTGCCATTAGGTTCTCACCTCCCTCCGTAAAAGGCGGAGGCTAATATAAGACCCGGCCACAGATTTGTCAACATAACTTGTGGGCAGGTGGTAGGTGGCAGTCGCCTACAGGGCCACCCTCCCTACCCCCTACCCCCTACCCCCTACCCAGCAGAGGTATCTCATGAACATCCGCCACACCGCCCGAAACGCCCTGCTGGTGGCCCTGACCGCTGCGGCCACCCTGATCATCCGCATCCCGACGCCGGCCACGCAGGGGTATATCAACGTGGGGGACGCCGTGGTGTTCGTGTCGGCGCTCCTGTTCGGGGCGCGGACCGGCGCGATGGCCGGGGGGATGGGCTCCGCCCTGGCGGACCTGATCGGCGGCTACACCTTCTGGGCGCCGTTCACGCTCGTGATCAAGGGGATCGAGGGACTCATCGCCGGGGGGGTGTTCGGACGACTGGGGAGGACTCTGGAGAGGCTGTCGGGCGTGGCCGTGGCGTTCCTGAGCGTGCTCCTGGCGGGGGGGTGGATGGTCCTGGGGTATTTTCTGGTGGAGATGAAACTCTACGGGTGGGGGCCGGCGTCGGTGTCGTCGCTCAGCAATATGGTGCAGGCCGGGGCGAGCGTGGCGCTGGGGCTACCGGTGGCCGTGGCACTGTGGAAGGCTGGAATTAAGGATGTTTATCCGAGCTATAGAGAAGAGGAGATCGTGGAAAGTCCCAACAGAGAAAACCTGAACGGGGAAAAATTAGGGATTCCTACTTCTGTCGCTGACAACCTACCGACTATGGTCTACAACGAACTTAGCAAACTCTCGGCTCGAAAGCAGGAAGAATTTGCTGAAGAATATAAACGAAAAGCGAAGTCCATTGGTGTTGCATATACTCTTTGGCTACTCATTGGGTGGCATTACATCTATTTAAGAAAGTGGGGGATTCAGATCCTATTTTGGTTAACTGGTGGAGGTTTATTCATCTGGTGGTTGGTCGATCTTTTCAGGATTCGTGGTATGATACGCGATTATAATAAGGATATCGCTATGGATGTGTTGAAGAGCTCAAAGGCAATATCAGGTGGGTGATTGTGTTCAAGCAAGAAATCCAAATGGACAGCAATAAGTATAAAAATGAGCAGCGGACTATGAGTGATAACATCCATTTAAATCACTCAAAAAGCATACGGTAGAATAGACGAGGGGAAATTATCTCTACACCTTGGTAAAGAGAAGGGAAATGTCGGCTGTTGACCGTGACGATATAATCGGCGTCGGCGGCGACGGCACATTCCAGAAAGCGATTGTCCGGTTCGTGAGAGCAGGCATCGAGGGTTAAGGCAGGATAGACCTGTTCTCCGTGTTGTTTGATCAAGTTGAGTACGTCGGCTACCCGTTCCTGGGTAAAAATTCGTGGGTTTTCTACCTTGAGTTCGTCGAGTACACTTTCATATTCGGCAAAAGTGGCCCCGGAATAAAAATTGAGCGGCCCTGCCGGATCATCAACCAGGGCCGCTCGCACAATGGAATCTGCTGGGTCGCCGATAAAGGAGAGCACCAGGATATTGGTGTCAAGGACGATACGCATAGAGAGAGATTAAGTAACGCTGGCCCGTCGTTTCCTGGCTCCTCGCTCAGCCAGTTCTTCACACAATTTTCCGATCTCTTTCTCGGACATCTTGCCTAACGGGCTCTTCTTAACCTCTTTCTGGATTTTCTTCCACCACTCCGGCAGCTCGGGCAGGTCCTCTTTCTTGATCTTTTTGAACTTGGCCGGTTTCATAGAAAGTCTCCTTGCGCGATCTTCAAACGTAATCCTATCACCTGAAAAATAGCACGTTTGAACGATAAAGTCAAGGAGGGTATTCAGGAATCTTCGGCTGTCTATTTGATGTCATTCTGAGATGTAGGTGAAGGGTCTCGTCTTTCAAAGACGAGACCCTTCGCTTTGCTCAGGGTGACCCACACGATCAAGTCATCCCTCCTCCCTCGCCCCTGCCCTCAAGACTTCCTGCACGGGATCGCTGAGCCCGCCGTTGACCCAGTCGATGAAGACCAGATCCTCCGTCGGCGTACGGTGCGTTCGCCGACCTCCATGTCGACGTCCTTCCAGATCTAAGGGGTTGTGAAGAAATAAGCGATTGATTTCGACAGGGCGCGGTTGTACCTTTGATGCGTGAACTTCAATATCTTGCGCAGAAAGTACACGGTCCTCAGGCCGGCGTTGACGGAGCGGTCGAGGCGGCTTTGGTCGGCGACCG
>SICM01000125.1 GCA_009694805.1 Candidatus Latescibacterota bacterium | reverse complement strand
GGGGAAGGCCGGGAGACATCTCAAACTCCTGTTTCAAACAAATCGCAGATGTTGACTGCTTGATCCTCTTTTTCAATAATCGGCCCAAGTCATCCACAAATGCAGTCAAACAGCAAAAATCCTACTCAACCCAACTGTACGGTTACCTCCTGAACAGGCCCGAGGCCAGCGTCCCGGCATAGACGATCGAAGTATCCCGTGGGTCGACCGCGATGGCGTGGATCGTGTTCATGGCCGCCGGCTGGCCCGGCAGCTTGGTCCACGTCGCCCCGTCCGTCGTCTTGTAGATGCCGTCCCCGGAGGTCCCCGCGTACAGGATGGACGGGGTGCGCGGATGGGCGATCAGGACGAAGATGCCCTGCGCCGGGAGGCGCGTCCCGAACCCCGCCGCGGAGGTGTCCCCGGTGGAAGCCCTCACCCTCAGGATACCCGTGTCCGTCCCCACGTAGAGGGTATCCGGGGCCCTCGGGTCCGGGAGCACGGCGTTCACCGGCCTGCTGGGCGCGCCCGTGGTGTTCGGGATCAGGGTCCAGACGTCGGCCTGAGACAGAACAGTCACGGGGAACAGGGCCAGCGCCAGGAATGTGAGAAGAACTCGTTTCATAAAATCCTGAAGATCGGAGTCAGGCCCTCATCCTACCAAAGGTGCCACGTTTCCACGTTCCAAGTGCCACGTAAATCTTTATGCTTGGCACTTGGCACTGCCTTTTCCTACTCCCACTCAATCGTCCCCGGCGGCTTGTGCGTCACATCATAGAGCACGGCCTCCATGCCCCCCAGGGCCAGGATGCGCTTTGCGATCTCGTCCACCACCGGCCGTGGCAGCTCCGTGAACCGGGCGGTCATGAAGTCCGGCGTGGAGACCGGCCTCAGGACGACCGCCTCCCGCTGCCCGTCCGAAGACAGGGGGACCAGCACCGTGGGCATCTGGGACACTTCGTCCATCAGCCCGTGCGTCTCCAGGGCCGTCATCGCGATCTCGTCCGCCTCCCGCAGCAGGTCCAGCCTGGGCCGGCTCAGGAACGCCCGCTTCGGCCTCAGCGCCGGAAGGGTGTCGGGCGCGATCAGATAGACCACGCGGTTGACCGCCCGGACGCGGTTCGTGATCTCCGTCGAGGCCCGCTCCAGGTCCCCCCACCCGGCCTCCCCCCACAGCGCCGCCGGGTGCGCGTAGGTCCGGAAGTCCCCCTGCACCCCCACGCTCCGGAGCGGCAGGATGCGGGCCTTCAGGCCATACCGGGCCGCGATCTCCTCCACCTGTCCCTGCGCCTCCTCCAGTCCCTCGAACTGCTCGTCCCCGCGCGCGCAGAGCGCCCGCACGGCCAGCCCCGGCCCCGGGAACGGATGGCGATACACGAGACGCTTCGGCAGCCCCAGCGTCTCCCCCAGCTCCCGCACCTCGTCCTTGTAGAGCTGCGCCAGCGGCTCCACGACCTTCCCCTCCGCGATCAGCGCCGCGATCAGATCGATCCGGTTGTGATGCGTCTTGATCACCGCTGCGTGCCGTGTGCCCCCGGACTCGATCGTGTCCGGGTAGAGCGTCCCCTGGCCCAGCAGGTAAGCCTCCGGGTCCAGCCGAAGGTCGGCCAGGACCCGGTCCTTGACCCGGAGGAACGTCGTCCCGATGGCCTTCCGCTTGGCCTCCGGGTCGGTCAGCCCCTCCGTGTCTAACAGGAAGTCCTCCGATGCGTCCACCACGTGCAGGTTTCGGAACCCCTGTTCGCGCAGGGCCTCCCGCACCAGCGCCGTCTCCCGCTTCCGCATGAACCCGTTGTCGATGTGCAGGCCCAGCACCCGGGCCTCTCCCAGCGCCCGGTTCAGCAGGACGAAGGCCACGGCGGAGTCCACGCCCCCGCTCACGAGCAGGAACACGTTCCGGTCCCCCACCTGCGCGCGGACCTCCTCCGTCGTCGCCCGGATGTAGTTCTCCATCGTCCAGGTGCGCGGGCAGCCGCACAGCGTCAGGAAGTTGTCCAGAATCTTCATCCCCGAAGGGGTGTGGGCCACCTCCGGGTGGAACTGAAGGCCGTAGATCCGGCGCCCCGGGTCCCCCACGGCCGCGGTCGGGCAGTCGGGCGTGCTGCCCAGGACCTCGAACCCGTCCGGGAGACGCCGGACCGCGTCCCCGTGGCTCATCCAGACCACCTCCCGGTCAGCCAGGTCCTTCAGGATGCCGGACCGGGAGCGCACCGCCAGGACCGCCGACCCGAACTCCTTCGTCGAGCCGGGCGCCACCTCCCCGCCCAGGCACTGGCACACGAGCTGGTGGCCGTAGCAGAGGCCCAGCACCGGCAGGCCGGCCCGCAGCACCTCCGCGTTGAACGGCGGCGCGTCCGGGTCGTACACGCTCGCCGGGCCGCCGGACAGGATCACCCCGCACGCCCCCTCCAGTTCCTTCGCGTCCACATCCGGAGGCTGGATCTCCGAATAGACCCGCAGCCTCCGGACACGGTTGGCGATCAGGTGCGCGTACTGCCCGCCGAAGTCGAGGACCACGATGCCGGATTTCATAGGCTCTCTGCGCTCACATATTCTTGATCTTCTTCAGATCGATCTTCTGCCTGTCCCGCCGTCGCCAGTCGAATTCCTTCTCGAAGTCGTAGACATCCATGAAGTCCTCGATCCGGTCCTGCTCCACCTTGCTCATCATCCCGGCGTTCACGAGCAGAAACACCATCTCCCCGAAATCCTGCGTCCGCCGAATCCCCCAGTGTTCCAGCACCGAATACGTCATCGGCCCGTACTGCTCCCGGGCGAACTCCGCGATCCCCCGCGACAGCTCCTGCCCCGTCACGTGGCGCTCCGTCTGCGTCTGCGCCTTGTCGCGCCCCAGCTTTCGGACCGTGTACTCAAGCGCAGCGTAGAGGAACAGGTACGCGGCCTTGCGGTAACGGCCGTCCTGCTCCGCCAGCGTGACCAGCCGGTTCACAAAATCGTTTTCAGCTTCTGGCATCCGCTCCATCGCTCCTTGAGTCAGATTTCATACGCCCCTCACAGACAGTCTGAAAAATACGACAACATTCCGGTTTGGTCAATCTCAATTTTGAAACGCCTTGTCATTCAGGAGAGACTATGCTATATTTTGGATACGCCACATCATCCTGTCTATCCCTGTTCATCCTTATACCCACGAGATCATGGACCCCAAATTCATCCGGAACTTCTCGATCATCGCCCATATCGACCACGGCAAATCCACGCTGGCCGACCGGCTGCTGGAGCAGACCGCGACACTCACGTCCCATCAGATGCAGAATCAGGTCCTCGACAACATGGACCTGGAGCGGGAACGCGGCATCACGATCAAATCCCACGCCGTTCGCATGGAGTACCGGCCCCCCGAAGGGCCGCCCTACGTGCTCAACCTGATCGACACCCCCGGCCACGTGGACTTCTCCTACGAAGTCTCCCGCAGCCTGGCCGCCTGCGAGGGGGCGCTGCTCCTGGTCGACGCCGCGCAGGGGGTGGAGGCGCAGACCGTCAGCAACGCCCTGATGGCCCTGGAGCACGACCTGACCATCGTCCCCGTCATTAATAAGATCGACCTCCCCAGCGCCCAACTTGAGCGCGTCACCCGGCAGATCGTCGAGCTGATCGGCGCGAGCGAGGAGGAGATCCTCAAGATCAGCGCCAAGGCCAACATCGGCATCGGCGACGTCCTGAAGGCCATCGTCGAGCGCATCCCCGCGCCCAAAGGGGACCCCGCCGACCCCCTCCGCGCCCTGATCTTCGACTCCGTGTTCGACCGCTACCGGGGCGCGGTGGTCTACGTCCGCGTGTTCGACGGGGTTCTGGAGGAGGGGAAAAAGGTCCGGCTGTTCGCCAGCGGGGAGGTCTATGAGGCCGAGGAGGTGGGCATCCTGCGCCTGGAGCGCATCCGGAAGGGGCGGCTGTCCGCCGGGGAGGTGGGCTACCTGATCTGCGGGATCAAGGAGCTTTCCAAGGCCAACGTCGGCGACACCGTGATGGAGGCCGGACGGCTCGCCACCGGACCCCTGCCCGGCTACAAGGTCGTCAAGCCGATGGTGTTCAGCGGCCTCTACCCGGTCAACACCGACGACTACGGCGGGCTTCGGGACGCCCTCGACCGGCTCAAGCTGAACGACGCCTCCATCTCCTACGTGCCGGAGACCTCCTCGGCCCTCGGCTTCGGGTTCCGGTGCGGCTTCCTCGGCCTGCTCCACATGGAGATCGTGCAGGAGCGTCTGGAGCGGGAGTTCGAGATGGAGATCATCAACACCGTGCCCAACGTGGAGTACCAGGTGCTCCTGTCCGACGGGGAGGTGCTGGAGGTGGACAACCCCGCCGACCTCCCCCCGCCGGGGAAGATCGAGGAGATCTCCGAGCCCTTCCTGACGGCCAAGATCCTGACCCCGACCGAATACGTCGGCAACGTCATGAAGCTCTGCATGGACCGCCGGGGCGTCTACGTCAACACGGAATACCTCGACCCGACCCGCGTGGCCCTCCACTACGAGCTGCCCCTGGCCGAGATCGTGATCGACTTCTACGACCGGCTCAAGTCCATCAGCCGGGGCTACGCCTCCTTCGACTACGAATACAAAGAGCACCGGCCCTCGGACCTGGTCAAGCTCGACATCCTGATCAACGGCGATCCCCTGGACGCCCTGTCCGTGATCTCCCATCGTGACAAGGCCTACGATTGGGGCCGCACCCTCTGCCGGAAGCTGAAGGACCTCATCCCAAAACAGATGTTCGAGGTCGTCATCCAGGGGGCCATCGGGAGCAAGATCATCTCCCGCGAGGTGGTCCGCCCCTTCCGCAAGAACGTCACGGCCAAGTGTTACGGCGGTGACATCACCCGCAAGCGGAAGCTGCTGGAGAAGCAGAAGGAGGGGAAGAAGCGGATGAAACAGGTGGGCAACGTGGAGATCCCGCAGGAGGCCTTCCTCGCGGTGTTGAGCATGGACGAAGGGTAGGGGCGCGGCATGCCGCGCCCCTATCTGACCACATCCCCGAACGTCATCGCCTCATCATAGGCGATCCGCAGCTCCAGGTTGCAGAGTTCGCTCTTCACCTTCAGGGTCGGGTACTTCGCCAGCGTCTCCACCCGCACCCGGTTCTTCCCCTTCCGGATCAGCCCCGCCTCCGGGAACGCCTCCAGGTGCCAGTGCGGCGTGTCGGCCTTGTAGAGCCGCCCCTCCCGGTGTCTCATCCCCGCCTCCCGCCTCACCGGCGCCTCGGTCCCGTTCCAGAAGCAGCGCACGTCGTCCGGCGCGTTGATGTTCTTGACGTTCAGACGCAGCCGGGCCGTCACCCGGTGCCCCTCCTGCTGCGCCCTGGCCACGTCGTCGGCCACCTCCACCTCCAGTTCCGTGGCCCCCCCGGCGCTCAGGTCCCCCAGGTCGCGCGGCAGGTCGATCTGATAGAGATAGCTCTTGGTCCGGGTCCGCAGCCCCTCCGGGTCGCTCAGCTCCCGGAACGGCGTCAGGTCGAACGGCCCGTGGTGCATGTAGTCGTAGAAGGCGATCCCGTCCGCGCCCTGCGCGTAGAGCCGGCTGGCGATCGCCCGGTGCTCCTCCTCCGTCGTCTGGCCCCCCCCCGGGAGCTTCTTGCGCGACGGCTTCCCCGGCCCCACCATCACCAGACAGTCCGTGCCCTCCACGGCCTTCACCCAGTCCCCGATCTCCAGCTCATACAGCGAGGCGCTCCGGCACTGCCCCACCAGGATGTCGATCCACCCCTCCCGCGCCCAGGCCCTCACGTCCGCCCCGCCGTCGTACATACTCTGAATGTTCCCCTTCCACGGCGTCCGGTCGAACGTCTGGGGGTTCATCGGGTCGAAGCAGTAGAATTGGGCGGACAGTCCGATGTACCTCCCCTTCTGCTTCCCCACCCGATCCAGCATCCGGCGGAGATTCCGCACGTGCCCGCCCACGACCTCCTGCCGGTACTTCGTGTCCCCGGACGAGAACTGCATCCCGCCCCGGCTGAAGTCCAGGTCGATCCCGTCCACGTCATAGCGCTCGGCCACGTCCGTCAGGAACGCCAGGTTCTGCTCCAGAATCTCCGGATGACACCAGTCGTAGACCGCCGAGGTCTGGTTGGCGGGAATCGTCGGCAGCCGAAACTCCGGATGGTCGATGTAGAACTGGCTCTGCAGCCCGTCTCCCCCCGGATAGGTGTGGTGCCCGTCGTTCATCCGGTACGACCCCCAGACCTGCATCCCCAGCCGGTGCCCCCGCTCCACGGCCAGGCGCAGCGGGTCGTTCCCCGTCCGGATCAGATGTTGCAGGTTGGAGGTCTGAAGCCAGTGGATGAACCCGTGTTCGAAGTCGTAGTCGATCTGCCGCGTCCCCCAGCTCTCGATCACCTTCGAGTCGAAGAACGCCACCACCGTCCCCAGGCACCACTGCAGGACCCCCACCTGCGTCCCGGACAGGTAATCGATCTTGGCCACGTACTCCTCCGGCGAGATCGGATAGACGGAGAGGTTGTCCAGGCCCTGGTAGGTCGTCAGGATGCGCCGGTTGCGCGGGAGGGGGATGCGAGGGTTGTCTTTCATGTCGATGTCCTTTCAAAGGGGCGCGGTGCGCCGCGCCCCTGCAGTCACGCCTGTCCCGTCAAAAGCGTGATCAGCGACCCGGCGCTCGTGA
This sequence comes from Candidatus Latescibacterota bacterium, assembly GCA_009694805.1. GTDB lineage: Bacteria > Latescibacterota > UBA2968 > SICM01 > SICM01 > SICM01. Next base: position 7,270 of record SICM01000125.1, on the reverse strand, counting down.
TGACCGCCTGCCCCATGATCAGCCCCAGGAAGAACGGCCTCGTCCGGCCGTACAGCGACGGCCCCCCGTACTTGAGTACATTCCGCTTGAACAGCCACGCCAGGAAGGCGCTGAACCACCACGACGGGACGACCGCGGCGATGGGGTAGCCGATCGGATGGATGGGCCACCAGAAGAACCGTTGCCGCGCCAGGATCAGCAGCCCCATGGCCGCAGCCCCGATGCCCGACCAGAGCAGGCGGATGGGCTGGCCGACGGCGGACGGGTCTTTGATCGCGCCCCCGTAATAGTTGAGGTGGTAGTTGACCACCTTGATCACGTAATAGCTGTTGGCGAACCCGTAGGTCCCCAGCGTGTAGGCGTAGTGCAGCAGCGTGACCGCCCCCGCCACACCGCCCAGAACCAGCGCCAGGGCCAGGGCCCAGAACAGAGGCCGGGACCGCAGCCCCGTCCGGTGCGTCAGCTTCAGGGCAGCGGAGGCGCTGGCCATGGCGTTCGAACCCCAATGAGCGGGGAAGGACCAGGGCTGGGCCAGGAAGAACCCCGCCATAGTGGCCCCCCCCAGCATCCGGGTCCCCGCCGAATTGAGCAGCACCTGCATCGGGCTTAAGGGGGTGTTCATCACCACGCCCGCCTCGGCCAGGATGCGCGTGAGGCCCAGAAACGTCACCAGCATCATCCCCACGAAGATCGGCACAACCCACCAGGAGATCCCCGTCATCGCGAGCCAGAGGCAGACGAACCCCACGCCGGCCATCACCCCGATGACCGCCGCCCGGTAGGAGATCAGTTCATCCCCGTCGTCCACCTCAGGCGCCATCCCGAACGCCTTGCGGAACACATTCTTCAGATGATGTCGCGATTCGTACAACCCGAACCCCACCAGCGCGATCAGCGCCCCAACCCCCTCCTGGTGGAGGTGGGTGTAGTGCGCGTAAGGGACGTAAGGGGGGCTGCCCAGGATCGCGCTCCCCATGACCGTCACCATGTAGATCTGGACGTAGGAGATGAGGGTGAACAGGAGGATGCTGATCAGGATGTCCATCGACACCAGGTAGCTGATCCCCAGGGCCAGGAAATTGGTGGAGAATGGGGCCGAGATGGCGTTGCGGTAAAAACTGATGCTGAAGCCGAGATAGATCGGGGGGACGAAGGGGAGAAAGCTGCTGACGATGACGGACAACCCCACCACAGCGGCCACCCCGAACCCGAACCAGAAGATCCCGTTGCTCAGAAGTGGCCGCTCGCCCGCCGGGCATTCCACGAGCGACGCGGGGAGCTGGGTCAGCGGGAAGGAGAGCCGCTCCTCCTCCATCCACCGCTTCCGGAAGATCACCATCAGCGAGACCATCGTGAAGCAGAACGCCCCCAGCAGCACGGCCCAGGCGCACAGCGGCCCGACCCAGGCCCCGTAGGGGACCTCTCCCCCCGGCCCCAGGCCCTCGAAGAACCCCTTGGCCACAGCCGGGTCCTTGATGGTCAGGCCGTCGGGGAACACCGGGACCACCCGGCTCCCCCACTCGTTCTCCGGGGTGGCGTACTGCACGAACCCGGCCATGTGGGGGAGCAGGTAGATGAGCACCCCGGAGATCGGCAGGGCAGAGGCCATCAGCAGCATCGAGAAGATCACCATCAGCTCTGCCGGCCTCAGCCCGGTCCGGACGACCCCGAATCGCTTCAGCAGTGCAACCCCGCAGACCAGCGTGAACAACAGGAACAGCGCCCCCGTCCCGACGCCATCCGCCGCCAGCCCCCCACCCAGGGCGTGTTCGCAGACCGCCAGGACGGCCAGCAGGACGCTGAGCAGCGCGCCGATCAGCACGGCCCTCGGCGTGACCCCGGAGGCGGGGACCTCGTCAGCCTGCGTCTCAGCAACAGCTTGAGGTTCTGTTTTGATCATGCCTCCCCCATCACCTGCGCCACGATGTCCACCCCCACACGGCTGCTCCACATCTCGATCAATCGCCTGAACACAGGCCCCATCGGCCTCCCATCCCCGATCGGGATGCCGTTGATCCGCGTGACCGGGGCTATGCAGTAGGGCGTCGTGGCCAGGAACGCCTCATCCGCGTTGATCACGTCGTGCGCCTGGAGGTCCTGCTCCACGAACGGGATGCCCAGCGCCCCGCACAGCTCCCGCACCGTGGCCAGGCTCACGCCGGGCAGGATGTTCCGGGGCGGAGGGGAGATCACCCGTCCCTCCCGCACGATCAGGAAATTCGCCCCGCTGGTCTCTGTCACATTCCCGTTCAGGTCCAGCAGGAGGGACACCGCCTTCGGGTCCACCAGGTGAGACTCCCGGTCGGCCAGCCACCAGTGCATCCGGCTCCGGCACTTCATCTTCGGGTCCGTACACTGCGGCGGAATATGCCGGATGGACGGCGTCACGACGTGTACCCCGTCCGTGAAGTACCCGCGCCAGAGCTGGAACGGCAGCGGGAAGGTGTGCATGCAGTGCGTCGGCGCCTCCTGTCCCGCGAACCCCGCCGACCCCGCGTAGACCGGGAAGACCCCCGGGGTGATGAAGTACACGAGCGCCAGCTCCGCCCGCCCGCCCAGCAGCGCCCCGTTGTGCGCGATCAATCGTCGGGAGATGGCCACCGTCTCCTCCGGCGAGATGCGCGGCAGGATCTGCGCGTACTTGCACGACCGGTAGAACCGCGCCACGTGATCTTCCAGCCGGTAGGGTTGCTGTCGGAACGTCCGGATCAGGTCCGTCACCGTCGCCCCCAGGATGATCCCGGCGTCGTAGATCTTGAGGCCCGCCTGGGACGCCGGCACCAGGTCGCCGCTCAGGTAGACCAGGGGTTCGCTGGATGGCATAGAAGACTCCTTTTCAGGAGAGAGTAAGGGAAGCGGAAAATGCAAAATGCAAAATGTAAAGTTGGGCGCTTCTCATTTTGAATTTTGCACTTCTCACTTTGCACTTTGCATTTTCCTGACCTTCCGCTCTTAAAACACCAGCGGCGACACCGACTTCTGGATCAGGGCGACCCCGATGGAGATCATGGCCATCAGCGCCATCCCCGACGAGAACCCCACCGACAGGATCAGGGCGTACATCCGCCACTGCTGCCGGCCGTACTTCTTCCAGAAATAGAACCGCGCCAGCAGCGCCCCCACGATCTCCGGAAGGATGAAGTGCGGCATCGTCGTCAGACTCCGCACGTACCCGAACGCCAGAAGCGTGGGCAGGCCGAACACCCCCGACAGGAGGAACAGCCCCAGCCCCGCGGCCATGCCCGCCCCGATCACCCCCGGCTTGAGCGCCTGCAACAGCAGCGGCTTGTCCTCCGACGTCTGCCGCTCCCGGCTCAGGAACGCCGGGTCCGTGTCCACTTCGAAGAAGACCCCGTGTACTCCCTGCGGGATGTGCGCCGTCAGGGTCGGCGCGAGCGTGTCCATCACTTCCCCGTGCGCCGGGCTGATCAGTTCCGGCGTCGGGAGGCTGGAAAGGACATCCGTCTGCCCGGTCGGCCCTGCCCTGCCCAGGTCAAACCCCTCAAGACGTTTTGCTTCTTCAGAGCCCGGTTGCGGGCTTGTCCTGAGCGGAGTCGAAGGGTCACGGGTCGCGGGGCCCGAGTCTGACTTTGAACCCGTGACTCTGGACTCGGGACTTCGGGTCTCAAACGTCCCCACCTGCGACCATCGGCCCCGGTTCCCGTCCTTGTCCACAGCGGAGGCCCGCCAGTACCACTGCGTCCTGTCGGGCAGGTTGGCCGGCTGCCAGGTGGCCTTGCTCCCCTCCACCTTCGTCTCCCCCCGCAGGGTGGCGCTCAGCCAGAGGCTTTCCTGGTAGGCCTGGAGCCGCCACATCACCTGGGCGTAGGGATAGGTCGAGGAGGGGATCGGCGCAAGCCGCCAGAGATAGGACCAGTAGAGGAAGCTCGTCACCAGCACGATGGGCACCATGAAGACCTCGGCCTTCAGGATGCTCGTGAACTTGGTACCCGTCAGCTCGATCTCCCGGAACTTCTGCGCCGTGGCCCCGTAGTTCTCCAGCGGGAACGGCACGAACCAGACATCCACCCCCCGGTAGCCGCTCAGGAAGATGGCCCCCTGCTTCACGAACGGGATGGAGACGCTCTGCCCCACCATGCCGATCAGCCGGGCGTTGACGAACGACATGATCGGCGTGAAGATGAACCCGAAGAACAGGAAGTAGAAGAATGGAAACTCCGGGATCATCCACCGGGCGATGCCGATCGTCCCCAGCGTCACCGCCGCGAACAACCCCAGCATCACCGGGACCGAAAAGTCCCCCCGCCCCGGTGGGAGAGATTCGCGCCGGACGACGGACATGAGGCGACTTTTTTGCGACCTTTCGCCTTCAGCCTGCCGCTGCTCGGCCCGTCGCCGCCGCATCCCTGTGAACACCTGGTAGAACCCGACCAGGGCCACAGCGAACGTGACGCCTATCCCGAAGCTCATCCAGAAGTCCACGCCGTTGATGAAGAAGGTCTCCAGCGACCCCATGCCGAGCTGCCACCTGGGCAGGTAGCCGTAGTGGTGCAGGATCGGGCAGGCCGCCACGTAGGTCAGCGAACCCGCCACCGCCCCTACCACCCCCCAGAACGGCGCTACCAGCCCGACGATCACCGTCCCCAGGTGGAACGACAGGCCCAGCGGCGTGGCCGGGAGCACGTAGCCGGAGTCCCGCGTGATGTCCGCGAACGGGATCGGAAAGATCTGCACCGGCTCCGTCAGGAGCGCCCCGGTGATCGCGGGCACCCCCACGTAGAGCGCCCCGAACCCCGCCCCGATCATGGCCCCGGTGCTGAACACCCGCCAGCGCCACGTCTCCTCCCCGGCGCTGCTCTCCGCCAGGGCCAGCGCCCCCTGCGCGTTGATCGGCGCGAACGGAAACGCCAGGCGCTCCACATCCGAGGTCAGCCGGAAAAGGGTGTAACCCATCGTGAACCAGGAGACCCGCCCGATGACCAGGCCCGCCAGCAGGAGGCCGATAGGCATGAGCCAGTCGCCGTGCAGGAACGTCCGCTGCGTCAGCGCCTCGGACCCCAACGGCGGGGCCACCCACCGGGGGATCAGGTGCGCGATCCCGAACTGCCGCGCCGCCTCCGACTGCACGAGGTACTGGTTCCACAGCAGCCCCTGGAACGTCCCCGTCTCCGCCGCCACCAGGGACGCCGCCACATAGAACAGGACGTAGATCTCCTGCCGCTTGAGCGTCGTGAACGACCGCCGGGCGATCTCGATGAACAGGATGATCGTCACCCACTCCGCCGCCGCGCCGAGCGACCCGCCGGTCATCAGAGACAGATACATATTCCCCGGAACCATCACCACGGAGATGAACAACACGCCCAGGATGGTTCGGAGCGTGAACCCCTCCTCGAAGGTCGTCGGGGTCGTCATCAGGTCGCGGTATTCGTGGATCTCCGCGTCGGGGTCGCGGGGGCTTTTCCGGGTTTCGGTGTCTGGCATCGTGTCCCTTTTTCAGTTTTCGATTTTCAGTTCTTCTCTGTGCGCGTATCCTTCCCGCACCTCGTCGGACAACGTCCGCCAGATCAGGAACTGCTTCCGGAGCAGGGTGAGGAACTGCCGGTTGGTGCGCGTCCAGGCCTGGAACTCCCCGCTCAGCCGCTCCAGCACCATCTCAATCTCATAGATCCCGTGCGGCCCGGCGGGCACGGCCCGCAGCGCCACTTCCTGGCTGACCCCCATGTCAAACGGGGCCAGCCACATCTGCATGCGGATGGTGTAGGCCGGGCCCTCCGGCGTCTCCTCTTCGACCAGCCGCACCTCCTCGGCGTAGAACTCCCCGAGCGAGTAGCGGCTGTAGGCCCGGAAATAGGTCTCCAGGAAGGTGAACAGCCCCTTGACGTCCCGACCCGACACCGTGAAGGGGAACTCGAACAGCCACCGGTCCCCCTCCGGGTCGGACAGCTTCCAGCGCCGGGTTACGTCCGGCACGGCCATCTGCGCCGCCTTGCGCGCCGGATACAGGGTGGAGAGCATGACCACGGCCATCACCAACCCCATCGCCAGGACCGCCGACAGCGAGGAGTAGTTCAGCGTCAGCCCCCCCAGCAGCCCCGTCACAAGCAGGAACCGCCCCACGGCCTGGGCCACGAGGTAGCCCCCCACGGCCCCGATCACCGCGTACACGCACGATTCGGCCACAAACAGCAGCCCGATGTGCGTGGGCGCGAGTCCCACGGAGGAGTAGATGGAGATGTCCCGGAACCGCTCGTAGACCGCCCCCATCATCGTGTTGAGCACGATCAGCGCCGCGATGATCATCGGGACGATCAGACTGCTCAGCCCGGAGACCGAGGCCGCGTCCAGCGAACTGAACACGAACACCTTCGCCTGTCCCCCCGGCCCCGGCACGCTCCCGAATATCGTCAGTTCCAGGCGAGACACGAACCCCTCCACGACCTGCCCCACGTCCACGCCGTCCTGGAACCGAACGGCCACGGACCGGAGGCTGCCCGTCGCGGCCCCCAGCCAGTGCCCCACCCCCCCCAGGTCCCTCAGGGTCCGGTAGGGCAGGAAGATCACCCGCGCTGGCTCCAGGTGTTTGTACACGTGGATGCCCACCGTCGAGGCCGTCCGGCCCACCTGCTGGGACACCTGCGCGGCCTGCTGGGGGGTCGTCTGGAGCCCGGAGAGCACGTCCTCCGGCGTCACGCCGAAATCCACCGGCGTGAGCGGCTCCCCATCCAGGTCCTTCAGCCCCTTCAGTCGCTCCGAACTCAGGATGCCCGTTACCGGGAACTCCCTCCCGAAGACCCGCACCGTGGTCCGGCCCGCGTCCGCCGCCCCGATGCCCAGGTCCGCCGCCAGGCTGTCCGACAGCACGATCCCTTCCCCCTCCAACCACCCCCCGGCCACCAGACACCCGTCGATCCCGGTTACCGTCTTCTCCTCCGGTGTCATCCCCACCGCCGCCGTCGCCTCCGCCGACTGCGTCCCGTGCATCACCCGCGTGGCCTTGGGATACCACGCCCTGGGCGCCACCGTCCCCACCTGCCCGAACTCGTTCTGCGCGTACTCCAGGACCGAGTCCTCCAGCGTCTTCCAGGACCCATCCCGGATGAGCGCCCCGGAACGGAACGCCCCCTCGGTCCAGGGGATGCGCACGTACCGCAGCATGAACTGAAGCGACGTGAACGACAGCACCGTGAACGTCAAAAGCAGGACCGTCGCCAGCGTCAAGACCGTGCGGGTCTTCCGACGCCGCATGTTGGAGATTCCCAGCATGAACGCGGCGTAGAAGGCGCCCCCCCGCCGGATATCCGTCCCG
>SICM01000124.1 GCA_009694805.1 Candidatus Latescibacterota bacterium | reverse complement strand
GGTCGGTATCCTGCCGGTGTCTTCGTGACCGATGAGCAAATGGCCCGGATCAAACTGAAGCCTCATCTGTTTCGCGAGGACTGGAACTACACGATTCACCCTAATACTTGAAAATGGAATTAGTCAGTTACTCCGTCATAGGCCCTAACGCCTCTGACTGATAGGGTTCCGAGCGCCCATGACCCCCTCCGACGTGGGACTTGCGAACCGGCCTTGAACTGCCGGGAATGTACGCCGGGAGAGAGGGAGCATCAAGGAAAAATCTGAGGCCCGTGTGGAGAGGTAGGTGAGGGCCTTTCTCACCCCTGCTCGATCACCACCTCGATCCTCCGGCACGCCTCCCGGAGCGCCTCCTCCACGGCGTCGGGGGATTTTCCACGCGCGAAGATGAAGCCGAGGTACCGGTCCCCCTCCGGCAGAGGCGTGACCTCGTGACCCAGCGGGACCGTGATCGTGACATCCTCCACGAGCGGCGTCTGCTGCGCGGCCTCCAGCCCCCGGACCTCCCTCAGCACGCCCTTCCGGGGAATCGGCATCATCATCACCCCGGCGGCCTGCCGGTCCCGCCGCAGGGACCGCATCGGCAGACCCGTGGCGTGGCGCAGGATCACCTCCTCCAGGGACATCCCGGTCCCGAACCGGAGCGCCCGCGAGCAGAGCCCCCCGATCGACCGCGCGGCGACCTCCACGACCCAGACCCCGGCGTCATTGAACCGGAGTTCCGCGTGGACCGGCCCCTCCCGCAGGCCCAGGGCGCGGGCCGCCGCCCCGGTCTGCCGCTCCACCTCCGCCTGCAAATCCTCAGGCAGCCGGGAGGGCGTGATATACAGGGTCTCTTCAAAGAAAGGCCCCTCCAGCGGGTCGGGCTTGTCGAACAGGGCCAGCGTCTGGAGGTCCCCCTTCACCAGCAGCCCTTCGAGGGCCACCTCCCCGCCGGGGATGTAGTCCTCGACCAGGATCATCCGGGCCACCGGCCCGCCCCGAGCCGCGGTCCTGGGCTCGGCCAGAATGGCCGCGATCCGGCCGAAGGCCGCCACGAACGCCGCCGGGTCGTCCGCCCGGACCACCCCCCGGCTCGCAGACAGGAAGACCGGCTTGAGCACGCAGGGGAACGAGACCTGCTCGCAGACCTCCGCCGGGTCGTCCGCCGTGGAGAAGACCCGGTAGCCCGGCGAGGGGAGACCCGCCCCGGCCAGGAGGGCCCGCATCTCGTGCTTGTGTCTCGCGGCCCGCACCGAGGCCACGGAGTTGTGCGGCAGACCCAGCGCCTCGCTTGCCATGGCCGCCAGCAACACCCCCTCGTCGTCCACCCCTACCACAGCCTTCAGCGGGCGCGTCCCGGCGAAGTCCACCAGGTCGGCCACCGCCGACTCCGGCCGGAGGAAGTTCAGGGCCAGCGCCTTCCCCGGCGCGCGCAGGGCCTGAGGCTGGTCCGACCCCACGACCACGTCGATCCCCAGCCGCCGCGCGGCCCTGAGGAACGCGCTCGCGCGGTAGGTCGTGGTCGGGAGCAGCAGAAGCAACCCCGGATCCCCCCCTCCCTCTTTTTTTGCTTGCTGTCGTCCTTTTTTGTGCATATCATACCCGCGTTCGTTTCATCTCCCACACTTTTCGAGGTCCCTATGTGCGGACGTTTCACGCTGCACCACCCGGAGGAAGAGGTCGCGGAAGGCTTCGGGGTGCAGCAGCTTTTTTTCCCCCTCGCGCCCCGCTACAACATCGCCCCCTCCCAGCCCGTCGCGGTGGTGCTGGAGGAGGAGGGCAGGCGGTGTCTGGACGCCTACAAGTGGGGGCTGGTGCCGTTCTGGGCCAAGGACCCGAAGATCGGCGCCCGGATGATCAACGCCAGGGCCGAGACCCTGGCCGAGAAGCCCTCCTTCCGGGCCGCGCTGACCCGCCGGCGCTGCCTCATCCCCGCCGACGGCTTCTATGAGTGGAAGAAGGAAGGCGACGCCCGCCGGCCCTTCCACATCCGCCTGCGCAGCGAAGAACCGTTCCCCTTCGCGGGGCTCTACGAGGAGTGGCAGGCCCCGGACGGCTCTCCCCTGCGCACCTGCACCATCATCACCGTCGAGCCCAACCCCCTCATGGCCCAGATCCACAACCGCATGCCCGCCATCCTCGACCCTGACGCCCGGGAGGCCTGGCTGGACCCCGCCCTGAAAGACGCGCCCGGCCTCCTGCAACTCCTGAAGCCCTACCCCGAAAAGGAGATGGAGGCCTTTCCCGTGTCCCGGCGGGTGAACGCCCCCACCTTCGACGACCCGGCGTGCATCCAGCCGGTCGAGGACAGCGCGACCTAAAAATAATCAAAAGCAAGGCGAAATGCTAAGAATGGAGGTTGTCTCATGAACGGGTCCGGACGGGTGGCCATCGTCACCGGCGGGGCCTCCGGCATCGGCGCGGCGACCGCGCAGGAGTTCGTCGCTGGAGGCGCGGCCGTCGCCATCTTCGACATCAACCAGGCCGGCGGCGAGGAGATGGCCCGGTCGCTCGGACCGAACGCCTGCTTTTTTCACGTGGATGTCTCGGACGCGGAGGCCTGCCGTCAGGCCGTGGATGCGCTCGTCGCGCAGACGGGCCGGCTCGACTTCCTGGTCAACAACGCCGTCAGCTTCATCGCCAAGGGGTTGGACGTCACGACCGCCGACTGGGAGCGGAGCCTCGGCGTCAACGTGCGCGGCTACGCGAACATGGTCCAGGCCTGTTTCGAGCCCATGCGCCGGGCCGGGGGCGGGGCCGTCGTCAACCTGGCCAGCATCTCCGGCCACATCGCCCAGCCCGGCCGGTGGACCTACAACGCCTCCAAGGGCGCGATCCTGGCCATGACCAAATGTCAGGCCCTCGACCTTTCTCCCCATCACATCCGGGTCAACGCCGTCAGCCCCGGCTGGATCTGGACCCCGGAGGTGGCCAGGGCCGCGTCCGGCGACCGGGCGAAGTGGGAGCCCGTCTGGGGCCGCTACCACATGCTGCGGAGACTCGGCGAGCCCCGGGAAGTCGCCCGCGCCATCCTCTTCCTGTGCAGCGACGACGCCAGTTTCATCACCGGCGCGGACCTGCCCGTGGACGGAGGCTACCTCGGCATGGGCAGCGAGGGCCTGGGCGAGACCTCCTCCTTTGCGGGGTCGGAATAGCAGAGCCTGCGGTCTTCATGAAACGCCATTCTCACACCTTGACACCGGAGCTTCCGTTCATGGAGTCCCTCAAATCCGTCCAGGGTCCGGCCGACCTGGCCCTCACCCACCGTTCCCCCGCGGACGGGACCGACCAGCCGTTCCGGCTGTTTCTGCCCCGCGCCTATGACGGCCAGACCCCCCTGCCCCTCCTCATCGTGCTGCACGGCACCGGCGGCAGCCAGGACACCTACTTCGACCATCCCAGCCACGGGGGCGGCCTCTACCAGCGCCTGGCCGACGAACGGGGCCTGATGATCGTCTCCCCCCACGGACGGGGCATCACGGAGTACCGGGGCATCGGCGAATACGACGTCCTCTGCGTGCTCGAACAGGTCAAAAGCCTCGTCCCGGTCGACGAGGATCGCGTCGTCCTGAGCGGCCTGTCCATGGGCGGCACCGGGACCTCGCATCTCTGTTGCCGCTACCCCCACCTCTTCGCGGGGGGCGCGGCCATCGGCTCCTGCTTCGAAGACCTGGCCCTGGTCCCCAACCTCAAAAACCTCCCCATGTATTATATTCAGGGCGCGGACGACTGGCCCACCTACGGCAAGGAGGGGCCGATCCCCATCTCCCGCCGGATGCAGGAACTCGGCTACGACGTCACCTTCTGGGTAGTGCCCGACACGCCCCACAACGCCGTCCCTCAGACCGCCGCGCAGGTCCTGGACTGGGCCCTGGAACGCCGGCGCGTGCGCCACCCCCGCAGCGTGGTCTTCCACGCCCATCTCCCCATCCACGGCCGGGCCTACTGGACCGAGATCCGGGAGATCGCGGACCCCGGCCCCCCTGCAAAGCTCCAGGCCGACGTTCTGGACAACCACACCCTCCGCATCCAGGTCGAGAACGCCACCCGGATCGCCCTGTTCCCGGAGCCTGAGTTGTTCGACCTCAGCGCACCCATCCAGGTCACTGTCAACGGGACCCTTCTGCCCGGTGTCACCTGCGCCCTCGGCCAGGAGATCTGCCTCCTGCTCGACAGCGGCGTCTGGCGCGCCAAAGCCGGCCTTCGGAGCCTCCGACCTCTCACGGCCTACCGTACCCACCGGGTCGGAACCGTCGTCTCCGCCCCCACGCAGGACGGACCGGCGGAGACCACCATGGGCAACTGGATGGCCGATGCCATGCGGGACGCGACCGGCGCGGACATCGCCATTTACAACCGCAGGCACTACCGGGGCATCCCCCTTCGGAACGGTCAGGAACTCTTCATGATCGACCTCTTCGACTGGATCCGGCCCTATGCCTGGTGCCTCTCCACGTTTCAAATATCGGGTCGGGACCTGCTCGACATCCTCGAAGACAACATCCGGGACGGCGAGAAAGAGAAGGAATTCCTCGTCCAGGTCTCCGGCTTCCGCTACGCCTTCGACCGCTCCCGGCCACAGGGCAACCGCATCGTGGAGACCGACATCGTCCCGACCCGGACCTACCGGGTCGTCTGCGAGAAACAGACCCTCTCCCGGGAGAACATCCACCTGGCCGGCCGCTACGAGAAGATCCCCCACGAGGACCTGGAGATCAGCATCATCTCCGCCGCGTGGCGCTCCATCCACAGACACCACGGCCGCATCGAGGCCCGCGCCGAAGGACGGGTCAGGGACCTCACGAGGTAATCATGCCCTACAAACCCACCGCCATCGACCGTCCCGACCGCTACAAAGTCTCCGTGGACGAGTACGTCCACTACCACTCCCAGGGCTTCCTCGTCGTGCGCGGCCTCGTACCTCGCGACGAGACTCAGTCCCTCCTCGCTCACGCGATGGACATCCTGGAGGGCCGGGTCCCCCTCCCCAACGTCCCGCCCCCTCCCCCTGACGCCACGCGGGAAGAACTCCTGCGCCGCCTCACGCGCATCCACATGCTCCACTGCGTGGACCCGATGCACGAGCGCTTCCTCCTCCACCCCCGCACCCTGGACGTGCTGGAGGTCCTGATCGGCCCCGACGTGCTCTCGCTCCAGACCATGATCTTCTTCAACGCCCCCGCCATGGGCGGCCAGGGCTGGCACCAGGACTCCTACTACATCACCACCTACCCCGACACCCTCATCGGCGCGTGGCTGGCCCTGGAGCGGGCCGACGAGGAGAACGGCTGCGTCTGGGTCGTCCCCGGCTCCCACTGCGAACCCATCTACCCGGACAAGGGCCGGGGCCACCTCGTCCACGCCGAGGGGGCCTTCGCCGACATCCGGACCGTGGAGGGCATCAGCAACCTGGACGAAGAGATCAACACCCTCTCCCGCGTCGCGGCGAAATACCCCAAGCCCATCCCCGTCGTCGTGGAGCCCGGCGACGTCTTCTTCTTCCACGGCCACCTCCTCCACCGCTCCTACGTCAACCGCTCCCCGGACCGCTGGCGACGGGCGTTCGTAGCCCACTACTGCAACGCCCGCGCCTGGGTCCCCTGGAACCACGGCGCGCCCTACGAGGGGGACGCGGCCAACGCCCACCACATCCTGGGGCGGGGCGCCACCCACCTCCCCTTCGCCCGACCCAGATTCGGCACCCCCGTGGATGTCGTCAAAGAGGAGACTATCCCATGAACGGAAACGCCGCCATCGTCGAGATCCTGAAGCGGGAGGGGGTCGAAGTCCTCTTCTGCTTCCCGGCCAACACCCTGATCGACGCCTGCGCATCGGCGGGCATCCGTCCCATCCTCACCCGCACGGAGCGCACCCTGGTGAACATGGCCGACGGCTACGCCCGCGTCTCCAACGGGGCCCGCATCGGCGTCTGCACCGTGCAGGACGGCCCCGGCATCGAGAACGCCTTCGCGGGCGTGGCCCAGGCCTTCGCCGACTCCTCCCCCCTCCTCTTCCTGCCGGGCCAGTCCCCCCTCTCCCGGTGGGGCATCCGCCCCGACTTCGACGTGGAGCAGAACTACCGGGGCGTGACCAAGTGGGTGACCCGCGCCAACGCCCCGGACCGCGTCCCGGAACTCCTCCGCCGCGCCTTCGCCCGCCTCCGGTCCGGCCGGCCCGGCCCCGTCATGATCGGCATCTCCAGAGACGTGGCCTCCGGGGACCTGAGCGACGGCGCGTTCGACTATGTGCCCCCCGTCCGCGTCCGGTCCGCCGGGGACCCGAAGGACATCACCGAGGCCGTCCGCGCCCTCCTGTCCGCGAAGATCCCGGTCCTCCACGTCGGCCAGGGCGTCCACTACGCCTCCGCCTATGAGGAACTGAAGGAGTTCGCGGAACTCCTGGGCGCACCCGTCATCACCACCCTCGTCGGCAAGAGCGCCTTCCCGGAGGACCACCCCCTCTCCGCCGGGACCGCGGCCTACACCGTCTCCGGCCCGGCCCGGCACTTCCTGGACAAGGCCGACCTGGTCTTCGGCATCGGGTGCAGCTTCTCGAAATCCATCATGTCCGCCCCCATCCCGCCGGGGAAGACCCTGATCCAGGTCACGATAGACGAGTTCGACCTCCAGACCGAGTACCCGGTCCAGCACGCCGTCCTGGGCGACGCCCAGCTCGTCCTGCGCCAGCTCATCGAGGAGACCCGAAAACAGGCCGGGTCCCGGCGTCCTGCGTACCCCGACCTCGCCCCGGAGCTCAAGTCCGTCAAGGACGCCTGGCTCAAGACCTGGATGCCCAAACTGACCTCCGACGAGGTCCCGTTCAACCCCTACCGCGTGGTCTGGGACCTCATGCACACCCTGGACCGGACGCGGACCATCCTCACGCACGACTCCGGCAACCCCCGGGACCAGATCATCCCGTTCTACGAGTCCCTCACCCCCAGGGGCTACCTGGGCTGGGGCAAGTCCACGCAGCTCGGCTACTCCCTCGGCCTCTCGATGGGCGCCAAGCTCGCCGCCCCGGATAAGACAGTCGTCAATATCATGGGCGACGCGGCCATCGGCATGGCCGGCATGGACATCGAGACCGCCGTGCGCGAGCGCATCCCCATCCTCACCATCATCCTGAACAACGGCGCGATGGGCGGCTACGAGAAGCACCTCCCCGTGGCCACCGAGCGCTACCGGACCAAGTACCTGTCGGGCAACTACACGAAGGTCGCCGAGGGCCTCGGCGCGTACAGCGAGCGCGTCTCGAAACTGGGGGAGATCGTCCCGGCCATCCGCCGGGGCATCGAGGCCACGAACGCCGGCCGTCCCGCCCTGCTGGAGATGATGACAAGGGAAGAGCAGGCGTTCTCGAAATAGCTAAAAAACGGGGTCGGGTATCAGGTGCCAGGTGTCGGGAAAGGCAAAAGCAGAGATCGTTTTGTTTTCCCCGAAACCCGAAACCTGAAACCTGATACCGCTCTTGTTTTTTTCCAGGTCCCCAACCCCTATCACTCTTCCAAGGAGTCCCCATGCGCGTCATCGCCATCGGATGCGAATACACCGGCAAGACCGCCCTCCTCGAAGGCCTCATGAAGTGGGGCGACGAGCGGGGCATCCACCATCACCTCGACGACCACTTCTCCATCCCCGACCGTCAGTTCCTCAAGAAGGAGGAGCAGGAGGAGATGCTCAAACTCTCCCCCGTGCTCAAGGAGCGCTTCCAGCGCTTCCAGGTCGTCTACCACCTCCGCCTGATCAACCACTACGACCACATCCTCCTGGGTGGCTTCCACATCGAGGAGGACATCTACGGCCCCCTCTACTACTATCCGGGCCGGCCCACGCCGCACCCACCCAGCACCTACGAGGCCGAGATGCCCTCCGACGCGATCCTCGTCCTCCTCACGGCCAGCCCGGAGGGGATCGAGAAGCGGATGCGGGAGGCCCCGCACGACTTCCCCATCGTCCCCGCCAAAGATGTAAAGACGGTCCTGGAGCGCTTTGAGGGGGCCTACCGCGCCTCCTGGCTCCAGCACAAGATCCGCATCGACACCTCGGACCTCTCGCCGGAGGAACTCCTCCAGAAGTTCCTGGACGCCTCGGTCCCCCACCTCAACACCCGCGACCTGCTCACGCGGATGACCGGGATCACGGGATTGCGGTAGGGGCAGACCCCTGCGCCGAAATCCGGGTTTCGAGTAAAAAGGAAGGTGTGCTATATCACACCATGTGATATAGCACACCTTTTTCTGTGTCATATTACACATTTCTGACGGGTAAGATGCAGAGAATGTTCTGTGTAGAATAATGAGAAAACCTCAAAAAATTATAGAACTTAAACGCCCAATCAACGAGTGATGGTTCTAAGCTCGTACGGTTTTTGCTTGTATTTGGGGAAGGCATCTTTGCCACGACGGAGCGTTATCTCCCCCCCGACCCTACATCCCCTGAAGGTTGGGAATTTTGGACGCCTTTCAGATCGCACTCATCGCGGTCCTGTCGCCGATCCTGCTCGCCGCAGGCATCCTGCAGCTGATCTCGACCGCCCAACTCGGCGCCACCGCCGTCGCCTTCAATCTGATGGCGGTGGTGGCCGGAGGACTCCGTTTTGCATGGAACCCCCCTGGACCTCTATGGGTGATTCTGACGGCCTTCTTCGCCGTCTGCCTGATCCTCGCGCTGGCGGCGGACACCCGACTCTGCATCCGGTTCTCCCGGTCCAAGACCCCGACCCCGGACCCTGCCGGAGCGTCCGAAGCGCGCCGCGCCCCTCTTACGCCCTCCCCCGCCAGGCCGGTTCCAGGGCCCAGAGATCCCAAGGGTGTCAAGATCCTCTCACCCACCGCCTGGCTGATCCGCAACACCTGGGGGGACACCCGGCTCTTCGCCATCCCTCCCTCCATCGCCGCCCAGAACCCCAACCTGCCCAACTCCGACCGGCGGTTCCGCATCCTCTACGACGAGGAGGAACCCCCCATTCAGGGCATCTTCACGGCCAGTTCCTCCCTCCAGATCCTCCTCCCCCCCGAGCACCTCGAAAAGCTCAGAGAGAATGATCTGATCCGTTTTGAGATCGTGGGGTGATCCGTAATCCCGAAATGATATAGGCGATAGGTCGTTCAGATGTAGGGGTAAGCCCCTGTGATCGCCCTCGGTCTGGGGCGGTAGATCGCCGGGCAGCCACAGAGGGCTGCCCCTACATCTATGAATAAAAAGTATGAAGACGGCCCTTTGCAACCTGACAACCAGATTGTGCCCCCGGGGGCACAATTGAGGACGTTGCGTTCGTCCGCCATTTTTCAGGTGCGTGGAGAGGATTCAGGGTTTATATTAGCGGATTATCCAGACCTTGATGGAAAGGATCTGCAAACCCGGAGGAACCCATGGACCTGCACGAAAAATACCGCCTGACCCGCGTCATCAACGCCTGCGGGAAGATGACCCATCTGGCCGGCGCGGCGGTCCTGCCCGAGATCGTCGAGGCCGTGAACGCCGCCCTCCCCTATTTCTTCGACCTGGACGAACTCCAGGAGCGCGCGGGCGAGGTGATCGCGCGGGCCACCGGCGCTCAATGGGGCTGCGTGACCGCCTGCACCGCCGCCGGTCTCACCCTCGGCGTGGCCGCCAGCATGACCGGGAAGGACCTGGGGAAGATCGCCCAGCTCCCGGACACCACCGGCATGAAAGACGAGGTGGTCCTCCAGAAGGGCCACGCCGTCAACTTCGGCGCGCCCATCACGCAGATGATCCGGCTCGCCGGGGCGCGTCCGGTGGAGGTCGGGACCATCAACGGGACCTCGGAGCACCACCTGAAGCACGCCCTCACCGACCGGACCGCGGCCGTCATGTTCGTGGTCTCGCACCACACCGTGCGCTTCGGATGCCTCCCCCTCAAGCGCGTCGTGGAGATCGCCCACGAGCAGGGCATCCCCGTGATCGTGGACGGGGCCGCGCAGGAAGCCATGATCCAGCAGATCATCGCCGCCGGCGCGGACCTGGCCGTCTGCAGCGGGCACAAGTACCTCTCCGGCACCACAGCGGGCATCGTCGCAGGCCGGGAGGACCTCGTGCGGGCAGTCAACATGCAGAACCGGGGAATTGGTCGCCCGATGAAAGTGGGCAAGGAGGGGATCGTGGGCGCAATGGCCGCCCTCGAACATCGGATGAGACTGAACCTCGCGGACTGGGAGGCCGGGCAGGACCGGAAGATGAAGCGCATCATCGAACGCCTGAGCAACATCCCGGGCCTGGCCCTGACCGTGGACCCGGACCCGAACGGCAACCCCTTCAGCCGGGCGCGCGTGACCGTGGACCCGGCGCAGACGGGCCTCACCGCGGCCATCCTCAACCGGGCGATGGCGGATGGGGACCCCTCCATCCGGCTGCGCGGGCACCACGTGGACGAGGGCTACTTCAACGTGGACGCCATCGAGATGACGGACGAGGAGGTGGACCTGACCTGCGACCGGCTCAGGAAGTTTCTGACCGCGTCCCCCCAGGAGAAGACCCGGCTCGCGGAGCGCTACGGCAGGGGCAGGGCCGCGTCGCCCAGACTGGCATGGCTGCAATGACGTGAAACACGGCCCCCGGCCTTCCCCCAGATCTGTAGTAGGGGCGTATTGCAATACGCCCCTACCTGATGCCCCCTCCCTCCTCACGCCTCCACACCTCCAGCGGATGCCTCCGGTCCTTCATCGGCAGCGCCACCCGCCGCCCCCCCTCCCGGTGGGACTGATAGATCCCCAGGATCATCTCGAAGGCCCACCGCCCCTCCTCCCCGTTGCTGGGCGGTTCCTCGCCCGTCTCCATGGCCTGCGCCAGCCGCTTGTACATGGTGAGGATCGGCTCCTCCGTACCCACGTCCTTCGTATCCACCGGCCTCCAGTCCACCAGCTGCGCCGGCGTCCCCTCCATCGCTCGCGGGAGGTGCCACAAATTTTCCTTGAGGGCGCCCGTGCCCCGGAACGCCAGTTGTCCCTCCGTCCCCAGGACATCCACCCCGTAGTTGTAACCCAGCCCTTTGGGATAGCCCAGGAAGTGGACCTCCCCCAGGATACCCCCCTGAAAGCCGTAAGACCCGATGGCGCGCGACCCCATCACCGGCCCGGAGTCCCGGTCCTTCGGGGACATCTCCTTCGCCTCCATGATGTCCTGCGGACCTGCCAGCCGCCCCTGATAATACACCACCCCGGCGGCCCACTCCGGGACGCCCCCGAAACAGAGCATCATGTCCGCCATGTGCGTGCCCATCTCCATGAACTCATTCCCGCTCTGCCGGCCCGCCTTGTTCCGCCCCCGGACCATCATCACCTCCCCGACCAGCCCCTCCTTCACGAGCGCCTGCGCCTTCCGGATGCCGGGACTCACGTGGTTCTGCTGGTGGATGGCCAGTTTCGCGCCCGAGGCCTTAGACGCCGCCACCATCTCGTCCGCCTCCGCGAGGTCGATGGCAATCGGCTTCTCGCACATCACGGAGATCCCCCGCTTCAGCGCGGCCACGGTGGGCGCGTGGTGCCCGCGCGTCTGCGTGGCCACGGTCACGAGGTCCGGCTTCACCTCGTCGTACATCTTCTCAAAATCCGTGTAGCGCGCCTTCACCCCGAACGCCTCCCCCGACCGGCCCAGCGCCTCCGGAAACAGGTCGCAGAGCGCGGCGGTCTCGAATTCCGGCATGGCCTTCAGGGCCTCCAGGTGATGCCGCCCCATCCCCCCGCACCCCACCAGCCCGACCCGGTACGTCTTGGAACTGGACATATAGGAATCTCCCTTCTTCCGCCCCAAAAAAGGAATTTCTCGTTGACAGGGCTCCTTCGGTCTGTGTATACTACCGGGCGTCATGATAGTTCGTGCCGGCCTTAAAGTCAATTCAAACCTTGTCAACAAGTTCAAGGTTCAAGGTTCTCACTTTGAACCGTCTTCTGAGGAGCCTCCATGCCCTTTCAGATCACCGGCCGCGTCACCGTCAACGGCAGAGGCCGGTCCAGCGTCGCCGTCTCCAACGGGGAGACGGTGGCCCGCACGGATCGCTCCGGCCTCTACCGGCTCCGCGTGGACCCCGCCCGCCATCGCTTCGTCTTCGTGGTCACGCCCGATGACGCCCGGCCTGTCGACGCCTTCTACATGTCCACCCAGGACTGGACCGGCCCGCAGGCAGAGGTCGATTTCGCCCTCCAGCCTGCCCCGGAGCGCAGACGCCGCGCCTTCGCCTTCGCCCAGTTCACCGACTTCCACGTGCAGGCGAAGCCCGGAGAGACCCCCTTCCCCGCCGGGTTGCGGGAGGACCTGCGCCGGGCCCTGTCGGGGTGGGAACCCGCCTTCGCCATTGCCACCGGTGACCTGACCAACCTCGGCGACCTCCCTTCCCTGAAAGTGTATCGAAAGATCGCCGCCTCCGCGCCCTGCCCCGTCTTCCCCATGTTCGGCGGTCACGACGGACTTGCGAGGTTCCGGTCGTCGGACTACGCAGAGGGCGATGCCTGCACCCGGCACTTCGAGACCATCCTCGGCCCCACTCATTACAGCTTCGACTGGGGAGGCCGGCACTTCGTCATCTTCCCGAACGAAGACCATTTCTTTGCCCTGCCTGAGCGAGAGACCAAGGGCCGCTGGCTCGCGGCGGACCTGAAGGCGCACGCGGGCCGGGAGACCCTCCTGTTCACCCACGTCCCCCCCACCGCCCCATTCCTGGGCCGCCTCGCCCGGATGGGCGTCTCCGCCGTGTTCCACGGCCACTGGCACTCCGCCAAGGCCCACGCCCATCGCGGCATCCCCGTCTTCGCAACCCCCTGTTTCCCCTACGGGGCCATCGACACCAGCCCCCGGGGCAGCCGCCGGGTCTGGCTTCAGGGGGGCCGGATGCGCACGGAACTCGTCCCAATCGCCCGGACCTCGGCCCGGAAAAAGATCGCAGAACCCCGGCCCGGCCGGCGCGCGCAACGCCCCCTCCGCCTCCTCTGGAGCCGCCGGATCGACGCGGAGGTCCACCGGGCCGCCCCGGTCGTGGCCGGGAATCGCGTCCTCCTGGCCCTGAGGGATGAAGCGGGAGACGGCCGCCAGGGCGTGCTCTGCCTCAGCCTGGACACCGGACGCCCCCTCTGGCGTCTCCAGACGGACGCCTCCGTCAAGAACGCCGTCGCCGTCTCAAATGGCCTGGCCGTGGCCGTCTCCGTGACGGGCCGGGTCACGGCCTTCGACCCCGCGACCGGGGCCGAGCGCTGGCGGACGGACCTTCCGGGCTACCCGGACCGCTGGATCTACGCCTCCCCGGCCATCGCCGAGGACGTCATCTACGCGGGCGGCAAGGCCGGCTACGGGGCCTACGACCTGAAGACCGGAAAGCAGCTCTGGTACACCGGCCCATTCGACACCCGCTCCGACGCCTGGTCCTGTTACGCCTCCCCCGTCATCGCCGGGGACCTCCTCATCCTCCTCGTCCAGCGCCTGGGCATCGTCGCGCTGAACCGCGCATCGGGCCAGGAGGTCTGGCGGCAGAAGATCGACGTCGAATACATGTATCCTCAACCCGTCGTGTCCGCCGGACGGGCCCTGACCTGCGGCGAGGGGGGCGACCTGACCGCCCTCGACCTGAAGGGAGGACGAGTCCTGTGGCGTCGGAAGCTCACCCCCCTGCGAAACCTCTCCGGGCTGGGCGCGGACGGGTCCGGGGCTTACGTCACCTCCTACCTCGGAGAGGTCAGGTCCTATTCGCTCTCCGGACGCCTGCGCTGGACGTTCGAGGTCGGGCCGGACCTGCTCGACATGACCCCCTACCTCACCAAAACCCGGATGGCCATCGGCGGTCCGGTCCCGATGGGGGACCACCTGGCCGTGGGCGCGAACGACGGCCACCTCTACCTCCTGGACCGGCGCACGGGCGCGGAGCTGGACCGCTGGGGATTCGGCTCGCCCATCTCGGCCCCCCCCTGCGCCGCCGGGGACCGCCTCGTGGCCGCGAGCTTCGACGGCCTGGTGGCCTGCTTTGAGGTGCGTCAGGAACGATAGCCGCACCATACAAATGGGCAGAAGGGATTCGGGAGAATCAAATCTCCGCCCTTCTGCCCGTTTACGGGAACGCCTTTCCAGGGGTGAATCTCAGGCGCCTGAGATCGCGTCGATCATCTCCATCGTCTTCACCGCATCCTCCAGGCTGCACGCGGGAAATGGGAGCGGACCTCCATTCTGGACCCACTCCAGAAACGTCCGGTCCTGCCGGAAGAAGCCGGCCTTGTAGCGGCGGTCGGTCTCGTCCCACTCGATGGTCTCGGTCCTCTCCCCCCTGCGCAAGAACGTCGCTGAATCCCCCACGGAAGAGGTGAAGGTCGC
>SICM01000123.1 GCA_009694805.1 Candidatus Latescibacterota bacterium | reverse complement strand
TCGGTGGGTAGGGGATGAAGTGACTACCGATTTGATCCGCAAGTACATTACCTATCATCAGCACCAGAGCAGTAATATGCAGTTAGAGCTGCCGTTTTAGGGGTTTTGGGTTTTAATGCCCCGCAGCTCTGCTGCGGGGTTCTTTACTCAGGGAAGGCCCTCCTGCCTGAGTCATGGTCTTCCGGACTTCATCGAGCGTAACGCCCGGTATGATTTTTCGTCTCAGAGATTCACTCAGGGGATGCAGGCGACCCGTTGCTCGCAGGACCTCTCGTGCTTTCTCCTTTTCGACCTCTTCGCGGGCGTGCAGAGCCGCTTCGAGGAGTTCACGGGTCAGGTCTTCCGGAGCCTTGCCGACCTTGCGGGCCTCCTCTTCCAGTTGCCTGTATACTTCAGGTGGAATTTCGATTGTAATAGCCCTCATGCGGGTTTCCTCCGAATGTTCTTCAGAATGATCTCCTTAGAGCGATCAGATGTTGAATGATCTGGTCTTAAGATAGTCTCCCTCACCGGACATGTCAAAGGGATTTGCGTTGACACGCCGGGGGGCGCGATGTACATTGACAGCGATTCATCTGCCATCCGACCCCCGACGACTTTTCCGTGCGAGGACCTATCATGGACCTGATGTATTTCGACTGCAACGCCACCGTGGGACATCGGCCTCAGAAGCACCGCCGCGTCCGGTGGACGACCGAACATCTGATCGAGGACATGGACCTGGCCGAGATCGCCGGCGCGCTCGCGACCTGCGGCCTGGCCCGCTCCTACGACCCCGTGTACGGGAACGCCCGGCTGAAGCCGGAGCTGGCGAAGGCCCCGGGCCGGGTGTTCGGCGTCTGGTGCATCGCGCCCCTCGGGGACCCCGGCTTTTACAAGACCGGGGACGAACTCCTCCGGGCGATGGAGGCCGAGGACATCCGGGCCGTCCGCGTCGTGCCGGGTGGATTTTCCCTTCACCATGACGTGATGGGCGAGACCTTCGAGGTCCTTCAGGACAACCACATTCTGACCCTGCTGGAGCAGGGGTGGGGCGCGCCCGACATCTTCACGTTCTTTCACGGCGTGCTGTCCCGCTACCCCCGCCTGCCCGTCCTGCTCACGGATGCGGTCTGGCCCCACCAGCGGCATATCCACCGACTGATGGCCCTCCACGACAACCTCCACCTGGAGTTCTCGTCCTACCAGATCAACCGGGGCATCGAGGAATACGTGAAGGACTTCGGGGACGAGCGGCTGCTGTTCGGGGCGGGGATGACGGAGAAGTCCCCCGGCGCGGCCCGCACGTACATCGACTATGCGCAGGTCAGCGACGCGTCCAAGCAGAAGATCGCCGGCGGGAACCTGAAGCGCCTGCTGAAGGGGCAGGGACCTTCGGGGGCCGCGAAGCATCATCGGGAGGACCGGATCGTGGCCGACGTGCGGGCGGGCAGGCCGCAGTCCGTGTTCGTCATGGACGCCCACGGCCACGTCCTGCACGAAGGGGGGAACACCGCCGGGGTGAATTACATCATGCTGCGGGGGGATGCGGAGGGGATGCTGGAGGTCAACCGCTGGTGCGGCATCGACCGGATCGCCCTGATGAGCTGGAACGGCCCGGTCTGCACGGACGCGCAGGACGGGAACGAGATCGTCCGCCGGGCTTCGCAGAAATTCGGGGACCGCATCATCCCGGTCGCCACCATCGACCCGACCCACATGTCCCCGGAGGAGATGGACAAGGAGATTCAACTGCGCTATTTACGCCAGGGGTTCATCGGCATGAAGCCCTACGTCCGGATGAACCTGAGCTACGAGGACCCCGGGTTCATGCCCTGGTGGGAGTTCGGGAACGCGCACCACCTCTACGCGCTGATGCACGTGGCGGGGCACACGGGCGGGGTGCCGGGGATCGGGCGGCTGGCGGCGAAGTTCCCGGAGGTGAGCTGGATCATCCCCCACTCCGGCGGGAACTATTCCTTCGCCGAGGAGGTGGTCGCCTGCATCAAGGACCATCCGAACGTGTACGCGGAGATCACGCTCACGCCGGTCACGAACCGGATCGTGGAGTTCCTGGTGGAGGCCACGGACGACGAGCACGTCCTGTTCGGCACGGACGCCCCCATGCGCGACCCCCGGCAGCAGCTCGGCTGGGTGCTCTGGTCGGCTTTGCCGGAGCAGACCCGCGTCAAGATCCTGGGCGCGAACTTCCAGCGCATCCTGGACCGGGTGAAGATCGGGAAATGAGGAGGTGATTGCTGTGCAACGGGTTGAACCCAAACCCCGTCTCTGGAGGCACGAGGAATATCACAGGATGGCCGAGGCTGGGATTTTCAACGGACAGCGCGTGGAACTGATCGAAGGGGAGATCGTCGAGATGAGCCCGCAAGGAGGTCCGCATTTCACCGCCGTCGCGCTCGCAGAGGAGGCGCTGCGTCGCCTTTTCAGACAGGGCCACGTCGTCCGGGCGCAGGGGCCTCTCTCCGTGGGGGAACGGTCTGAGCCGGAGCCGGATGTGGCGGTCGTGTCGGGGGCCTACGCGACTACAAAAATGCCCACCCGACCACGGCCCTGCTGGTCGTGGAGATCGCAGATTCCACGCTGGCATTTGACCGCGGAGAGAAGGCCGGCCTCTACGCGAAGGCGAGCATCCCGGACTACTGGATCGTCAACCTGGTCGACCGCCAGGTGGAAGTCCGGCGCGACCCCGCGCCGATGGCCGGACAACCCTACGGCCACGGCTACAAGAACATCACGATCTTTACGCCGGGGGAGGTCGTCTCCCCCCTTGCCGCGCCTCAGACGACCGTATGCGTGTCCGATCTGATGCCGTAAAGATTGATCCGCAGATGTCGCAGATTTGCACAGATAGAAACCATGTGCGTTCATCCACCACCCCGGACGATTCACAGGATCGTCTCCCCACCCTGTTCATCTGCGGATCAATCCTTCTCATCCAGCGCGGGATTCGTCCCGTGATACGCGATTGCGTAGGCCCGGCGCTGCCGGCCCGACCGGTTCGGGTCGGACCGGTGCCAGCAGAGTTTTCCGAACATCACGCACCCCCCGGTCTTCACGGGCGCGACCCGATCCCGCGAGAAGTCCACCTGATCCAGCGGGATGCGCAGCCGCCGGAACGCCTCCCCGGTCACGCCCGAATGGATCGTCGGGTCGTCGAAGTAGGCCTCGTGTTCGATCAGCCCGCCCGTCTGCGACCGGGGCATGAACCGGAGGGCCCCGTTGTCCGCGTCCGCGTCGTCGAGCGCAATCCAGCAGTTGATCGTCCGCTGACCGGACTTGCGCCAGTAGAACCCGTCCTGGTGGAAGAAGGTCGTCACCCCCGCCTCCGGGTTCTTGACGATCACCTGGTCCGTGAACCGTTCGGCGTCCTCCCCGATCAACTGACGCATCACGGCGATCAGCGCGGGATGGCTCGCGATCTCCTCAAACGCCGCGTCATACTTCGCCGGTCCCTGGATGCCCTCCGGGACCGGCCGGCCGTTCGGGGTCCGGTAGACCTTCGGGTCGAGCGTCTGAAACGCCTGCGGCGGGAGCGCCATCCGGCCCGTCACCATGGCGTCGATCCGCTCGCGCAGAGGCTCCAATTCCTCCGGCGAGATGAACGGGTCCAGGCGCAGGTAGCCCTCTTCGCGGAAGCTGCGGATCTGTTCGTCGGTCAGTGTCACCATCTGGTCCTCCTGTCCTGATAAGGAACCGAAATCCATGATTCAGCATGAAACCCCGATTCAAGAAAGCGACCTGCATCCGGACCCGATTCTAGAGTTCGGGAAGTGGTTCCAGTTCGCCAGGGACTCCGGGCTCGCCACACCCGACGGCATGACCCTCGCCACGGCTGCGAAAGACGGAAGGCCCTCGGCGCGCATCGTCCTGCTGAAGGATTTCGATGCGCGAGGGTTCGTGTTTTACACCCACTACGAGAGCCGGAAAGGGCTGGAGTTGCAGGCGAATCCGTGGGCTGCCCTGGTCTTTCACTGGGACCCCCTGAAAAGACAGGTGCGGATCGAAGGGCGCGTGCAGAAGGCCCCCAGAGCAGAATCCCAGCAATACTTCAACCTCCGTCCTTTCGAGAGCCGCCTGGCCGCCTGGGCCTCCCAGCAGAGCGATGAGATCCCGGGCCGGCAGGTCCTGGAAGACCGCGTGACGGAACTGAGGACCGAGTATCCCGGCGACGAAGAGGTTCCGGTCCCGCCCTTCTGGGGCGGCTACAGGGTCGTCCCGGATCGGATGGAGTTCTGGGCGAGCAGGCCGAACCGCCTCCACGACCGGTTCTGTTACAGCCGTGCGGAGACGGGCGGCTGGAGGATCGTCCGGCTATCGCCCTGACGTCCAGGTTCGCGGGGATGAATCACCGCGCTACGATTTCTTTTCCCCTCCCCTCCCGTCCGGCGATGAATCGCCGGGCGACCCTATCCCTTGATCCCCGTCAGCGTCACCCCGCGCACGATCAGCTTCTGCGTCAGGAAGAACAGGATCAGCGGCGGCAGCGACATGGCGATGGAGCTGGCCATGATCAGGTCCCACCGCGTGGCATACTCCCCGTAGGACCGGAACAGCAGCAGGCCGAGGGCCAGCGTGAACCTCTCCGTCTCCTGGAGGTACATCAGCGGCCCCAGAAACTCCCGCCACGACCCCATGAACAGGAAGATGGCGATCACGGCCAGCGGGGGCTTGGCCAGGGGCATGAAGATGCGGGTGTAGATCTGGAACGTGGAGGCCCCGTCGATCCGGGCGGCCTCGTCCAGGTCCATCGGGATGTTCAGGAAGAACTGCCGCAGCATGAACACGAAAAACGGCGCGCCGAAGAAGGCCGGGACCACGAACGGCTTGAAGGTGTTGATCCAGCCGATCTTGCTGAAGAGGATGTAGACCGGGATCATCGTCACCTGCCCCGGCAGCATCATCGTCCCCAGCAGCACCATGAACAGCGCATCCTTTCCCCTGGCCCGCAGCCGGGCGAACCCGAACGCGATCAGCGAACAGGAGATCAGTTCCCCGGCCATGCGCCCGGTCGTGATGACCAGGGTGTTCCTCAGGAATCGTGTGAACGGCAGGGCGTTCCAGGCGTTGACGTAGTTCTCCCACCGGACCGGGCTCGGCACCCAGAAATGCCAGGAGAAGGGGTTGGGCGGGTAGGGGAACATGTCCGCCTCGCTCCGCAGGGAGCTCGACACCATCCAGGCGAACGGGACCAGCATGACCGCTGAGAAGAAGACCAGGATCGCATAGAGGGCGACCCGTTCAGTGCGGATCTTCATCGTTTCCCCTCGTAGTAGACCCACGCGGCAGACGACTTCACGACCAGCAGCGTCAGGGCCATGATGATCCCGAACAGCACCCACGCCAGGGCGCAGGCGTAGCCCATCCGAAAATACTCGAAGGCGTTCCGGAACAGATACAGCAGATAGAACAGCGTGGCGTTGTTCGGCCCCCCCTGCGTGGCGATGTAACCCGCCTCGAACACCTGGAACGTCCCGACCATGGAGGTCACGGCGTTGAAGAAGATGACCGGGGACAGCATCGGCAGGGTGATGTGGAGGAACTTGGACCACCGGCCGCATCCGTCGATCTCCGCGGCCTCGTAGAGGTGCTGGGGGATCTCCTGGAGGCCGGCCAGGAAGATGAGCATCGTGGACCCGTAGCCCCACATGCTCATCGTGATCAACGCCGGCAGGGCCAGCCGCTCGTCCGCCAGCCACGCCTTGGGCGCGATGCCGAACAGCCCGGTGAAGGCGTTCAGCAGCCCGTCCGGGAAGAAGATCCACATCCAGAGCATCAGGCTGGCCACCCCCGGCAGCACGGTCGGCAGGTAGAAGATCGTCCGGAAGACCCCCAGCCCCCTCACCTTCTGGTGGAGCAGGATGGCCACGGCCAGGGAGATCGTGAGGTGGAGCGGGACCGCGACCAGGGTGTACGTGGCCGTGACCCCGAGGGACTTCCAGAACAGCGGGTCGTGCGCCAGCATCCGGTAGTTGTCCAGCCCGACCCACTTCGGCGGGGTGATCACGTCCCACTCCGCAAAGCTCAGGACCACGGACGCCAGCATCGGCCCGGCGGTGAAGATGAGGAACCCGATCAGCCACGGAGAGACGAACAGGTAGAACTCCCGTGTCTCCCGGCGTTCACGAGGTGTGTAGGTCATAGCCCTGTCAACTCATTTCTTCTTAAGAATCTCATCCACTTCCGGCTGCACCTCCGTCAGCGCCTCCTTCACCGTCCTGTGTCCCAGCCAGACCTGGTCCAGGGCGGCGTTGATGATCTGCTCGGCCCTGGCCGGGATGTAGGGGCTCGTGGCCGGGGGCGTCCGGAGGAGGTCCGGCGTCAGGTCGTAGAACACCCGGAAGTGCTTCGGGGTGATCGTGGTGTCCGCCCACGTCTCCGGGTGCTCGGCCAGGGACCGGTAGGCCGGGAGGTCGAACCCGAGCCGCGCCCAGATGCGCCGCGCCTCCGGCCCGGCCAGGTAGCTCAGCCACCGGTAGGTGGCCTCCTTGTGTTTGCTCCTGACCCAGATCCCTGCCCCCACCCCGGCCAGGGTGATCGTGCGTCCGCCCGGCGACATGGGGGGCGGGGCGATGTCGTAGGGGTCGGGCATGTCCTTCAGCCGCTTGACCTGCCAGGGCCCGCTGATGAACATGGAGACCTGCCCGCGCGCGAACGCCTGCCACCCCCCCATCTGCTCCTGAAGCGCCGGGGGGGGCATCACATTGTGGACCAAACTCAGGTCCGCATACGCCTGGATGGCCCCGTAGACCCTGGGGTCGGAGAAATTCGTCGCGGTGAAGTCGTCGTTGAAGGGCTGTCCCCCGAACAGGTAGGGGTAGGTCCAGGGGGGGGTGTAGCGGACATAGGCCCACCGCACGACCTTTCCCGACGCATCCCTTCGGGTCAGGCGCTTGCAATCCTCCAGGAACTTCGCCCAGTCCCATTCCCCCCGCGCCGCCAGGTCGTTGGGCGATTCCAGCCCCGCCTCCTCGAAGTGTTTGACGTTGTAGAACAGGACCTGCGGGCCGAGGGCCGAGGGGATGGCGTAATGCCTGCCCCGCCACCGGCCGAGGGAGAGCGTGCCGGGGAACAGGTCGTCGAGCGGAAGGGTGGTATCGCGGCTGATCCGCTCGTCCAGGGGTTCGAACACCCCTTTCGGGACGAAATCGGCCAGCCTCAGGATGAGCACGTCCGGGGCCGTGCCCGCCGCGAGCATGGCCAGCATCTTGTATTCGTACTGGCCGGGGACCATCTGGGCCTTCACCCGGACGTCCGGGTTGCGGCGATGGAAGTCGTCGACCAGTTCCTTCCACGCCTCCTGCTCGGCCACCCCGCCCCAGATGGCGAATTTGACGGGGGAGACCCCCGGCGGGACGGGCGCCTCCTCCTCCCCGGAGAAGGTCCATACGACCACGCCGAGGACAGCCACCCAGCCCGCGATCTTCAGAAATTTCGCCATTCGTAAGCGGTCCGCTGAAATTAAAAGGGCGCTGCCCTATGCAAGCGACAGCGCCCGGTTCAAGAAGCGATCAGCAGTCAGTAAAAACAAAAACGTCCTGAGTTTGCTGAAAGCTGACGGCTGAAAGCTGATCGCTTATTTCAGGTCTATCCCCACGCTGAAGCGATGGACATTGTTCAGCAGGCCGAAGCCTGTGTAGGCGTAATCCACCGCCACCCTGTGCTTGCCCATCGGCAGCTTCACGCCCGCGCCCAGCGAACCCTTCTCCTCCGTGTCCTTGATGGTCTTGCTCTGGTTCGTCCCACCGTAGGTATGGTCCACCCCGGAGTAGTTGAACTTCCACGCCCCCCGCAGGAAGAGCATGTCTTTGTAGACATACTCCCCGCCGCTGAACACGATCTGCGAGGCGTCCTGCGGCTTGGCCGCATCCGCCCGCACCATCAGGGAGTGCTTTTCGTGCTTCACCAGGTCGAAAGCCGCGCCCACGCTGAACATCAGGGGCAGGGGCACGCCGAAGGTGAAGAACTTCATGTCCTTCCCGATGTTGCTGATGCGCGCCCCCACGGAGGCCCCGTGGAAGCCGATCTGGTAGATCGCGCCGAAGTCGAACGCCATGGACGAGGCGTTATGCGTGTCGATGCTCTCCCGCAGGATCTTCACGTCCGTCCCCAGGGACAGCTTGTCCGTCACCTGGCTGGCGTAGCCCAGCAGGATGGCGACGTCCGAGTAGTCGTAGGTGGGCGACGTGCCCTTGTCGTACTGCGTGGCGATGCCCTGGAGGAAGCTGGGGATCACGTCCCGGTTCGCCTCGATCTTGGACTTGCCCATCGAGATGAACCCCACGCCCAGGGTCCCGTAGCGTGTGCCGAAGGTCACGGCCCCGGCATTGTGGGCGATGTCCGCGATCCACTTGTTGTAGGTGAACGTCACCTGGGACTGCCCGGCCTTGAGGGCAAAGCCCGAAGGGTTGAGGAAGAGCTGGTTCGGGTCCTTCGTGACCGTCGTGGCCGCCTGGCCCAGGGCGGCCATGCGCGCCCCCACGCCGACCTTGAGGAATGCCGCGCCGGTGATCCCGGCCTTGCGCGCCTCTGCGAGCGGCGCGAACGCCAGGGCCCCGGCCAGGGTGAAGAGCAGGATATGACGGAACTTCATGGTATGCCTCCTGGATTTGTAGGGGCGACCGGCCGGTCGCCCCTACGATATTATCGGATGATCGAAAAATATCCCGTCTGCTTCCCGCCGGGGTACTCGGCCAGGTAGACGTAGAGGCCGCTCTGCACCTCGGTCCCGTCCTTCGAGAACATGTCCCAGAAGAGCGTACCGTCCTGGGGGTTCGTGCCGGTGAAGCTGAGCTGGTCGATGATCTGCCCCGACACGTCGAAGATCGTGATCTTCGTGCCCGTGGGCAGGTTGTAGAACAGGAGCTTGTGCTCCGTGCCCACGTCGTGCAGGGCCCTCTGCTTGTAGGGGTTGGGCTTCACGCTGACCTTCAGGGCGCCGGAGACCAGCCTGGCCGCGTCGGCCAGCGGGGCCTTCAGCACGAAGTTGGCGCCCAGATTCTTCAGCCCGGTGAAGTCCTTCGGGTAGAAGGCGCTGGCCACGGCGAAGTTGTAGGTTCCCGTCCAATCGCCCGTCGCCCCGTTGACGTTCACGTGTCCGGACTCCGTCGTCGTGTAGGCCTTGCCGGCCACGGACCCGGACCGGGCGCTGTAGGCGGCCACGTAGTACCAGTAGGTGTAGCCGAACGCTACCAGGTCGCTGGCGTCCTTCCAGGCGTATTTATACACCGTCTTGTCCGCGTCGGCGTTCAGCGCGCTGGCCAGGTTCGCCTTCGGGACGTTGGCCACCAGCTTCCACGGCCCCCACGAGCCGGGGTCCTGGGACCGGTATCCGGCGGTGAAGCTGATGTTCGGGTTGTTGGGCTGGCCGAAGGACTTGAGGTCCTGGGACGGGTCGGTCTGCTCCGTGTAGCGGTCCATCGTCCGGACCCCCAACTCCAGGGAGTTGTTCTGCGGAAACGCCTTGGAGCGGTAGACCTTGTAGCCCGCGAAGTTCGCGTCCTGCTCCGCCTTGTCGTCCCACTTCACAGCGATCTTGACATCCGTGGTGGGGTCCACCTTTATCTCCGGCGCGGCGGGCAGGGACGGGACGTTGTAGTTGTTGTCGTAGACCCACCGGGCGGTCTTGACGGCATTGCGGACACCCTGGAGGCGGAACCCGGCGTACTCGATCATCGTGATCGTGATCGTCTCGCCGACACCGAGGGAGAACGGCCCGGCGCCCACGTACATGTCCCCGTCGTATCCGTGCGTGCGAGAGTAGCCGTCGATCCAGTCGTCGTCCGGGTTGGGGTTGCCCAACTCCCAGTTCTGCGTGGACGTCTGTCCGTCCCATCCGTTGTACTTCATGCTGCCCTCGGGCCGGCCCCGCTGACCGGCGGGCTTGGGCACGAAGGTCAGGGGATTGCCCGACTTCGTCCCGGGCGCGGTCACGTTGAAATAGTTCGGGTCCGGGTTGGTGTCGAACGTCGTCCGGTTGTAGACCTTCCCGCCGTTGGCATAGAACGTGCCCATGGCGAGCGTGTGGTTCTCGTAGGGGAAGTGATCGTCGTTTCCGTAGCCCTTGGACACGGATATGTACCAGCCCCGCTCCCTGCCCGTTCCGATGGGGGGGCTGTCGAAGATCGTCTTCTTGTCCGGGGCCGTGGACCCGTCGTCCATCTTGCCCTGCTTCACGGCGATGAAGCTGTCCCCCGCGTAGGTGTCCTGGTAGGCCGCCTTGGCGCTGTGGGTGATGCCGAGGTTCCGCGCCCCGTCGGCGGCCCAGGGGACCTTGATCGTCTTGCCCTTGACCGTGAACGTCTTCGTCGTCGTCAGGCTGGCGGTCGGAATGCCCTGAAACACCACGGGCACGGCCCAGGGGTCCCCGTTGGCGTCCGGGCTGTTGTCGAACCCTTCACTCTGACCGCCCGCGCCCCCCAGCAGCCCGCGCCTGCCCGCATTGTTGTTCGTCACGCTGCCGACCACCTCGTGCCGGGCGGAGAGGGTGAGGGCGTTGATCTTGTTGTCCGTCTTTTCCGCGACGCCGTCCCCGTTCGCATCCAGCACGCCGGTGTTCGTCAGTTCGTACTCATAGAAGAGGACATCGTTCAGGTTGGCGAAGTTGTTGGCGAAGCCTCGAACCCGCATCTTCACGTTGATGCCGAGGTTGGTCGGGAACGAGGCGGTGTAGGTCTGCATCGACCGCTTGCTGTCGTAGACCGCCGCGTTGTCATTCTGGACCGTCCCCTTCACCAGGGGACGGTAGACCCCGTAGACGTAGTTCTTCGCCCTCGGGTCGGTGGCGGTCGTGAAGTTGTTGATCGGGTCGGGGCTGTACTCGATCATCTCGATGTTGTGCCCCCAGGGGATGTTCTGGTCGCTCCAGGCGGGGTACATCATCGTGGGCGTGGTCCACTGCCGCTCCAGGTTGCCCAGGCGGACCAGGTTCCAGACCTTGGTCGCGTCGCCGGGGGTCTCCTGATAATGCGGGATACCCCCCGTCTTGTTGGACACGCCCGTGGGATAGACGGTCTCCCAGAGATCCCCGACCATAAAGACGCCGGAGCCCGGATAGGGGTCCGCGTAGGCGAACGCCGCCACCATCAGCACAAGCGCTACGAGACGAACTGCAAACTTCAGGTTCATACGGAACCTCCTTTATCGGTGGGGAGGATTGTCGATCCTCCCGACTTCCCCGTTGAGGGGGGGTTAGAAATCGTAGCTGATCCCGAAGTAGGTCTCACGGGCGATGTCGTAGATCGGCGTGCCGTCCTGTCGGGCCGGCATCTTGATCGTCCCGGTCGGGTCCTGGTCCTTCTCCCACAGCGTGGTGCTCGGGATGTCCAGGGCGTTCCAGGTCAGGATGTTCTTCCGGTCGAGAAGGTTGCGGACTTCCAGGAACACGTTGGCCCGGCCGTACTTGGACAGCTTCAGCCCTTTTGTGAGCCGGAGGTCCGTCTGAATGGTGGAGGGGGCCTTCGCGATCTGCAGCTCGCGGGGGTCTGTGCTGGTATACTGCTTCAGGTAGAAAAACCCGGAGGCGGCCGTGGTGATGGAAGAGAAGTCCACCTCGTAGGGGAAGGTGAACAGGGTCGTCAGGGTGAACCGGTGCGTCCGGTCGAACCCGCTGTCGAACGCCGTGCCCCCGCCCGCGATGTCCCGCGAGAAGGCGCTGAACAGGTCCCGGTTGTTGAGGATGTCCTGGAACTTCTTGCCCGTCAGGGCCCCTGCCGCGACGCTGTAGGCGGTGACGTCGGGCCGGTTGTTCGAGATGCCGGTTCCACTGGCGGAGCCGCCCTTGACGTAGCTGTAGGTGTAGGTGAGCCGGGAGGACCAGAATTTGGACGGACGCTTTTCGAGCGAGACCTCGATGCCGCGCGCGTCGGCGTAGCCCCCGTCCGTGATGTAGGTGACCGACCCGATGCCGCCCGGCTGCCCGGCCCTCGGGCTGAGCGTGAAGCCTGCGTCGCTGTAGTGGCTGATGTCCCGGTAGTAGGCCGTTACATCCGTGGCGAATGCCCTGTAGAAGGACCACTGGATGCCGATCTCGTACTGGGTGGCCGTGGGCGACCGCCGGTTCACGTCATACAGCACCGGCAGGGAGGAGTTCGGGAAGACCCCGTAGCTCTCGAAGATCTGCGTGAACACCGGGGGCGTGTAGAACTTGCCCCAGGAGTAGTGCATAGCCGCCTTCGACGAGACCGGGTGGGAGATGCCCACGCGGGGGCTCCAGAACCAGCTTGTGGTCGTAGGCTTGGTCCGGACCTGTGACTGGTCCAGGACCTTCTTCCCATTGGACAGGGTCACGATCTGCGACAGGTCCCCCGAGTAGTCCGCGTAGTCCTTGGCCTTGGGGTTCCAGCTGTCCAGCCGCACGCCCGCGTTGATGATGATGCCTTCGTACTCCATCCGGTCCTGCGCGTAGAAGGCCATCTCCTGGGGGTGCAGCGTGTAGTCGATCTGGTAGAATGGGAAGTTGGCGTCGTAGGACGGGGTCACGCTGTTCTCCTTCCGGAAGTCCGACACGGTGTGCCGGCGGAACTGCCCGCCCATCTTGATCTGGTGGTGGTAGTTGACCTGGCTGGTGAGGTCGGTCTTGAACGTGACGTTGCTCCGGCTCAGCTTCTCGTAGAAGAAGCCGGGCTGTCCCATCCGGTAGATGTTCCCGCCCGCGTAATTCGTCTCAAACGTCGACTCGTTGCCGGGGTTGGGGTTGAAGAACGCCTTCTGGGTTCCGGTCCCCTTGAAGTAGAGGTCCGACTGCGCCTGGGTGTCGATCTTGATGAAATCCCCATCCTCCCCCATCTCCACCACGCCGTTTTTGTTGTCGTCGGAGAACCCGAACTCGCTCGTCCGGCCCGATCGGCTCACCTTGATCTCGTAGAAGGTCCTGGGCGACACGAAGTGCGTGACTGCCCCGTAGCCCACCACGCCGAGGCGTTTGTTCTGCGGGATACCGTTGGCGTAGAACTTGTAGCGGGTCGCGAAGTCCCGGTTCGTCCAGCCCCCCAGCAGCCCGCCGTCCTCCACCATCAGGAACCCGACGAGTTTCAACCTGTCGCCGAGCGTGGTGTGGAGCTTGAGGGAGCTGGTCACGGTCTGCGTGAATTCATTGGGGAACCGCCCGAACGACTTGAAGAACTTGCCCGTGTAGAAGAACCCGCCTTTTTTGCCCAGCGGCCCGCCGAGGGAGAGGTCGAGCGTCCCCGTGGCGTCGGTGGACCTGCGCTCTTTCGTGTCATAGCTGTAGGGCTTGCCGTTGTCGCGGGTGTAGACGTCCTGGAACACGACGTAGTTGGCGGCCAGGGCGCGCTGGGCCGGGTTGGTGTTGGCCTCAAGCGCCGTTTTTTCTGCGATGAACTTATCATAATCGTCGAAGACGCCCGGCCCCGCGTGCCTCAGGCCCCCCGCGCTCCGCCGGTAGAAGATCTGGCCCGTCAGTTTCTGCCCCCCCTCGCGGGTCGTCACGTTCAGGATACCCGCCGTGGCCGCCTCGTATTCGGCGTTGAAGGTCCCGGCCATCACGTCCAGTTCCTGCACCGCGTTGGTGCCGATCTTGACCAGTTCCGTCTCGTCCCCCTTGGACCGGGCGAAGCTGGAGTACCCGCTGCCGAAGTTCCCCGCCCCGTTGAAGTAGGTCTCGGACACGTTCACGCCGTCCAGCAGCATCTTGGACTCGTAGCGCCGCCCCCCCCGGATGTAGCCCCGGTAGGCGCTGGCCGTGGTCTTGACCAGGCCGTCCAGGTTGTCCACCGGCATGGTGTTCTTCAACTCCTGGGCGCTGATGGTCGTACGGGTGGCCGTGAGGCTCTTGTCCACCGGGGGGCGCACCCCCACCACCGTGACCTCCTGCGCCTGCACCGTCGTCTGCTCCAGACTGAAGTTCACCTCCGTCGTCAGGTCGGTCCGGGCGGCGATGTCAGACAGCGTCACCGGCTTGTATCCGATGATGGAGGCCCTCACCTGATATGTCCCTGGCTGGATGTTCAGGATGAAGTAGCGCCCCTCCGCATCCGTGACCCCTCCCTGCACGGTCCCCACGAGTACCACGCTCGCCCCCGGCAGCGCAGCCCCTGACCTGTCCGTCACCTTCCCGGCGATCTTGCCGAGCGCCGCGAACGCCGGTGTGGTCCCCAGGGCCACCAACAGGGTTGCGCAGATTAAAAATCGTAACTTTCCATACCCCATCTGTTTTCCTCCTCAAAAAAAACGACACTGTTCACTCACGATCACCGTTATGCTGCCTTCTTCAAGCTTGATGGCTTTTCAAGGAGACCCGACAACTCGTTGATTTTCTGTTGATACAAAGGGTGTTTCAGCATGCGGGCATACAGGTCCAGTTCCAGGGCTTTTTCA